>JACNLW010000019.1 GCA_014381305.1 Planctomycetota bacterium | reverse complement strand
CCGCTTCAGAAAACAGCCCTAGAAGTTACACTTCGGGGCTGTTTATCTTTCGCGGTTGTATTTGTTTTGACGGGTCTGACCCTCAGAAAGCAAAGCCATGGCTTTGCGAAAGGGTCTGACCCTAAAAACAAAGAGTGCTGCTTTGCAGCACGGGCTATGTCGCGTCTCGATTCGATTCAAGAATCGAATCTCGGCGTCAAATCGCCAGAACCCGCTTTTAGCAGTGCACTGCTAAGCCATCCTAAATACTAGGACCACCTCTTTTTGCGTTAAAAACCCCTAATGTTAATCTGCTGGAGTTGTTGAAAATGTCATTTCACAGTTGATCGCGTGCGTTGTTACAGTGCCAGTGTCGTAGGCGGTAGGCGTGAGACCAGGCGTGTTATCAACTCTATAACCGAGCGACACAAGCATTCTGTTGTAATTATTCATCGTACGAATCGAACCATAATAATAGTCGGATGCATCTTTAGTAATTCCACAATCACGAGACTGTGAATCGAGCACAACTACTGGTTTGCCATCTTCGCTGATCACTTGAAAACTTTTCGCTTGAATCACCTCAGGAATTGTTCGCAAACTAGTTGCTCCAACAACAATTCCTACGACAAGTAGACATCCAAACCCATAGACAATTCTCTTGAGTGTTCGGATTTGTGTTTCTAATACAGTAATTCTTTCTTCGTTTTGCATTGCAATACTCCTTCACTGAGCATTATGCATCAAATTGAAACACCACGCATTCCCCATATAAAACATCCCCCTGCGATGGGCAGGGGAGGTAGAGGGATTACTTTGAATAGCACCAGCATATGAATGGGCGTTTATGTTTCATAAGCGGTATATTACACCGATGCAACTGAGACCTCGCGAATCAGTAATCCTTGTAGAAAATTTTGATTCAATGGTGTTGTGGTACCAAGACACGCTCGGGTTCACGGTAAAGAAACGGTTTGACGAGGGGTTTCATTATTGCAATCTTGAAAACGATGCAGGCATCAAGCTCGGCCTCGCACTTGCAAGTGAAATGCAAGTTTCACCAAAAGACCGTCCCCAGAACAGCGTTGTGTTGCAGTTTGAAGTTGACGATGTACAGGCATTCTTACAGCACATCGAAGGGCAAGGCGGTTCGATTACTGGGGAGGCGTCGTACGATTCGAACGACAAATTCTGGTTTGGCAGTTTTGCAGATCCTGAAGGCAATCCCTTCTGGGTCGTTGACGGCAATTGTCCTTAATGGTTCAATTCATCACAATAAGGATGGCAAGAAATAATGCACTCCATCCAATCCAGGTCCAACGAAGCAATCTCTTGAGTATTCGGACTTGATTTCGTAATTCAGTTATCTCGTTTTTCATTGTGATGCCCATTGGGGTCAAGAAATTATTCGTAATGCAATCCAAGGTATAAGAAAGAAGATGACGGTGAGTATTTTGTACAGAACAAAGATTCTGTAAATAATTGGACCGACTTGTTCTGGAGTGAGTCCATATAACTTTGCGTGTATCCTTTGAGCCCAATTTCTTCCACAGGTGTAAACAGTGAAACTAAAGAGAAGTACACCGAAGTTGAGGATTGTGCCCCACATAAAGAAATTCAGCAAGAGGTTTTCATTTTGCATTGCAATGCTCCTTCACTGAGCATTATGCATCAAATTGAAACACCACGCATTTTCCCAACAAAGGGCCATCTGTGCTATTCCGTGGGCGAAGAAGGATTACTTATTCAAGCACTTGCCAATCACAAAGATAGTACTGCTGAACCATCTGCATACTCAAACGAATTTGACCAGTAATTTGTAAAACGTAGTTGACCATCTTCGCAACGCTCAACAATCCACTGTTCCCCAACTTCGCTGACAATCCTCTCGCCTGATGACTTGATTGTCGATTCCCAGTGCACCGTGCCATTAAATTGCACTCGCTCCGGATTCTCAGACAACACAGTTATCGTGCAAGCATCATGCCACTGGTGCACTTCATCAGAAAGACCACGATGTAACTCTTGGTGAGGTTCAAGTTCAAGCCATGCGCCGTTTGGCGCAAGAATGCCCGGATTGACAAAGAGGTGCTTTGCTTCACTTCCATCAACACCGCTTCTGACAATCGTCCAAAAATCGTGTCCTAAAGTTTTTATTTCCTGCTCAGTAATCATAGGTAAAGTATAACACTGGAGACAACGAAACTTCTTACATTATGGATAAGATCCCGTTTCTGAAATTAACAACAACTGCACGGTACAGTGAATAAACTCACCCTCGGTGAGTTTATTGAATGATTTCAGCATACAAAATTTGGAAGCGGTAAACCGGCATGATTTGAGATGAGGATTCGTTTGACAGGACTACTTTTTCTGTGTTTGCATCCCACTGTAACACCTTGTCATAACGGAGTGAATCTACTGCCATTATAATTCCAACCATCGTATCGCAAACTAAGTCAACATTACAGAGAAGTTCGTCGCCCTTTCGAATCAAATCAAAAAAGTTCCCCATGTGATCGTACCAAAGCGATTTGGTTACAATGAATGGATGGATCATACCTTTCATTACATCGTTCGAGGGATTGTTAGGGATGGTGATCATGTGTTGCTCTGCAAACAGAAGGATGGAGATTACACATTTCTTCTTGGTGGGCACATCGATTTTGGTGAAGGAGCAAAGTTTGCGCTTGCCCGTGAAATCAAAGAAGAAATTGGCGCCGATGTCAAAGTTGGCAAATTCCGGGGGGCAATTGAAAACAGCTGGGAGGACCAATGTGAAATTTCGCTATTCTTTGAAGTGGAACACGATTTAAATAAAGACGTTACTCCTCTGCCAGCTTCCCCAGACGAAGAACATCTAGCATTTTTGTGGGTGCATCAAGATGATCTTCCGCAACACAATTTGTTTCCTACTCCGCTTGTTGCATGGCTACAAATTGAAAAAGACAAAATGTGGGACTCAACCATTGAGTAATATTAAAATAAAAAAAGAAACTGATAACGACATCGATGCAATTGATCAACTCAATCGTAAGGCTTTTGCTGGTGAATATGAACCAAGACTTGTCAAGATGCTTCGAGAACGAGGAGAACTTGTTGTTTCACTTATTGCAAAAAGTAACGAAGAAATTATAGGTCATGTCTGCGCATCTCCAGTGACAATCGAAGGATTGGATTGTTGTGTTGCCGGCATTGGACCACTCTCCGTAGATGCATCCCACCGCTGCAAAGGAATCGGAAGTTTGCTCATGGAAGAAGTCATTGTGCATCTAAGAAATACTGGTTTTATTGGTGCAGTTTTACTCGGCGATCCAAAATATTATCCTCGGTTTGGATTCAAGACCGCGTCTCTTTTTGATTTACAAAACGAATATGGAGCAGATGACGCATTCATGGCGATGGAACTTCAGCCAGAAGCACTAAACAGTATTTCTGGATTGGCAAAATACACTTCTGCATTCGCTGAATGCGAAGCGTAAATTAAGCAGTTGCAAAAATTCCGTCAATAATTGCATTAAACGTATCGCTAGGACGCATTGCGTTTCTAGCCAGTTCAGGGCATGGCATAAAGTACCCGCCAATATCTTGTGGAACGCCTTGACATTCAATAATTGCTTTGCAAATTGCTTCTTCGTTTGCTTCAAGTTCGTTTGCTACACCAGCAAAATGTT
>JACNLW010000090.1 GCA_014381305.1 Planctomycetota bacterium | reverse complement strand
AGAACAAGGCCGCGTTAGGAGCGGCCGTGTTCGTGGAAATCGAGTGGAAGAATAGTATCATTCGTTTTCTTCTTGAAGTTGTCGTATTCGGCGGAGAAATCTAGCTCTTCGAAGTGACGCTTCACCTCGATGATCTTTGTCAATTTGTAAATCGCCCCTCTCTGGTCTTTTGCGATCTCGAGTTGGGCCATTTCTCAAACCCTCACCTTGCTGAGGACCATCCATCATTGGATCGTTCTTGCCCTTGCGTTTTTCGAGACGCTTTTTTAATTCTTCGAGCACTGCTTGATATTTTTTTTGAAATTCGGCTTGTTGATCTTCGCTCAATAATGCCCACGCTTTTGACTGATACTCTTCTGGTTTTGGCGCCATTGTTTGTAACTCTCGAGTTCGAGTTCCAACGTCATCTGGAATATCAGTTCCATTTTTCTTTGCCTCTTTAGATTTCTCTTTAAGTTCTCGTATCTCTTTACCATATTTTTTTTGAAATGCTGATTGTGATTTTTGCAGTTGCTCTACTAAAGATTTGATTTCAGTTTGTTGTTCCTTAGTCAAATCAAGCGACTGTAATGTTGTCAGCCACATTCGGAGTTGCTGACGTGATTGATGATCGATGCTGTCTTTCCCGGTTGAGCGAGCACGCTCTGAACGCATGTCTTCTTGTGTTACTTCTTCATCCTGAACAGTGGGTCCAGCCAACAAGTCGTCCGGCGTATCCTGTGCATAAACGCTCGAGCCAATCAACATCATTGAAACGAGTAATCCTAAACCGATGCATGTACGTAAATTCATAATGTGTTCCTTTTATATGGGGCGTAGATATTCAACGACCTTTCGACACGATATAATGCACTATTTCGCATGGAAAGGTACTGATATATGCCCCTTCAACCCGCACAACTCCGAAATGCCCTCGCTACGGTAGTAGAAACCGACATTGGCAAAGATATTGTCACTGCTGGAATGGTGAAAGATCTGCAAAGTGATGGAGACGATATCTCCATTGAGATTCAACTCTCATCCCCAGATAGCCCGCTTCGAGAGCAGATCAAGGAGCAGATTGAAGCCGCGCTCCGCCAAGCAGGGCAAGAACATGGTGAGGGCGTTGCGCAAGTGAGCGTCACTTTTTCCGCGGATATGCGATCGGCAAATGAACGTGTTCGCGAAGAGACAAATCCACTTCCAAATGTTAAAAAAATAATTGCCGTTGGTGCTGGGAAAGGCGGTGTAGGTAAGTCAACTGTAGCGACCCTGCTTGCAGTAGGTCTTGCAAAACAAGGTGCGAAGGTTGGTTTGCTTGATGGCGATATTTACGGTCCATCAATGACCACAATGCTCGGCTTACACCGTATTGAATCCAAAGCTGAAGATAATCAATTGATTCCCTTTGAAGTACATGGAATCAAGGCGATGACAATTGGAAAACTTGTTGAACCAGATCGTGCGCTGATTTGGCGCGGACCAAGAGCGCACAGCGCGTTCAGTCAACTTGCTACTCAGACAAGTTGGGGCGAACTTGATTATTTGATTGTTGACCTGCCACCGGGCACAGGTGATGTCCCCCTTTCTCTTGCTCAGCTCCTTCCGTTAACAGGTGCAGTGATTGTTTGCACGCCGCAGGTAGTTGCGCAAGACGACGCACGCAGAGCTGTGCGTATGTTTGAACAACTCGGCGTTCCTATTCTTGGACTTGTTGAGAACATGAGTTTCTTTGTCGGTGATGACGGAAAGGAATATGACATCTTTGGTCGAGGCGGTGGCCAGCAAATGGCTGCTGCGATGAACATTGATTACCTTGGAGGTATTCCAATTCATCCTGACATGCGAATCGCTGCTGATACTGGCGAGCCACTAAAAAACTGGGATATCAACGAAACCTTATCCAGTGCATTTGATGACGTGTGTAATAATCTTGCACAATCCGCATCGTTGAGTTCGCCTGACCGTCCGACGTTGAGTGTTCAATAAATTAACCGGGGGTGAGTTAACTAAGCATCAGTACCATCATTGAAACAACGATCCCGTTACTCACACCATGTATGACCATTGATGAAATGAGTGAACCTCGCCACTCTCGTGCCAAGTTCATCCCTATCGCAATCCCCATAAGTGCCGGAATAGCGATCCAGCCTTGCGGGTGAATTGCTGCAAAGACAAACGAGACGACTACTACGCTGCACGCAACGCTTACAGTTTTTGGAAACTTACAACTCGATGAACGAAGTTGCCGGTAGAGCACTCCCCGAAACATTGTTTCCTCAACTATTGGCGCTGCAACTGCTGCCAGAAAAACAATCAGTATTTTTGTCATCCATGCACCGTCTGCTATATCAACAATGATGGGATGCGATCCTCCGCCAGTGCCTTGAAACGGCTGTGCTTCTGCGCCTCCTGTAAAAAATTGCTGCAAAAGAAAAAGAAACAGCGTGATCAACACACCAATTCCCAAAATAGGAAGAGTCATTGCATATCCAGCAAAACCTGTAAAAATTTCACTGAGCATCCCGCGACCGCTCGTCCAGCCAATGTCTTGCCGAATTTGTTTGCACGAGATGCCTCGGATCCGCGCCCAATAAAGAACGAATAGACTCCCTAGAAATGCGATCAGTACAAAAACCAAACCTATCGCTACATCTCCATCAGCGACAGCTTTTCCTAAAAGCCCAGCAACGGTTGTGAATCCAACAAAAACCAAAAGCCATAGTGCAAACACTTCGGCGTAAATACCGTGGTGCTTTTCAGGTTGGCCTAATCCAGTTTGTAGTTTCCCGTCGAATGCTTTCACCAATTTTATGATTAAAAAAATCAAACCAACGATGGCAGCAAGCCCAATAACTAACGCAACAATGCTCACAACTATGACTTTTGTAACAGCGTCCGATTCAATTTGTTCTCTTTCCTCTTCGTCTGCTTGAAGAAAAGTCCCAAACCAACCAAGTGTTTCAACAAGAGGCGGGTGATCGCTCGGTACTTTTCCTCCATCAATCAGAATGTCGAGCATCTCCTGTGTCTTTGCTTCCTGTTCAGTCATTTCCATCCCCTCAGATGTCAGCTCTGCCTGCATTCGAAGTGCTGATGCGCTTGCTGCCTGAATATCGCCCAAACCAATCATGAAAGCGAGGTACCGCTGACGCTGCCCCACGGTCCCGACATCGAGCACTGCCGCGCCAGATGATGCCACTTCTTTGGATCCCGTAAGAACTGCCTCACCTAGAATTATCTCCGCCTGTAGGCGAACGATGACCAAACCTGCTGAATCTTCACTGTTGCCAGCATCATCCACCCCCTCGGGAATAGCTTGAAGTGCTGCTATGGCTCCCACAAAGAGGATAATGAGCACCCAAGCCGTTTTTACATGTGGTGAATATTGTTTCATCATGCATGGGATAATACCACCCAAAGTGGTTGACAAATGGTCGGTTTTTCGGTACTTTTATGTGTTCGTCCCAATGCAGGGACAGAATGAGGAATGAACGACTATGCCACGCCAAACAACATTTGCAAAGACTGGTGAAATTGAGCCAAACTGGGTCCATGTAGACGCCTCGGGCAAGACCCTAGGACGCATGGCTACAACAATTGCCACCCATCTCATGGGCAAGCACCGACCAGAATGGACACCGCACGTGCTCACTGGCGATTTTGTCATTGTGACAAATGCAGAAAACGTCGTATTGACCGGTCGTAAGCTCGAACAAAAAACACAGTTGAAGTACAGTGGTTACCCCGGTGGTTTGAAAGCACACAAGTACAGCGATTTGGCTGAAAAACATCCTGAGCGAATTGTTGAAGAAGCTGTTCGAAGAATGCTTCCAAAAACACGCCTCGGACGAGATATGTTCCGAAGGCTCAAAGTTTACAAAGGTGCAACGCACCCACATACAAACCAACAACCAAAAGAGTTGGCTTGCTAATTTACTAATTGTCTCGTCGCATTCGCGGCATCACACTCACCACGTTCTCAAGAGGGACTCCAAGAGTCTACGAACACTATGACCGAAGAAAATACTCCAAAAACAACCCCCGCTGCTAATTCTGAAACACCAGCAGTTGAAGAAACCACTCCGGAAGTTGCAGCAGAAGAGACTTCTCCAAAAAAAGAAGTTGCTCAAGCGAAAGCTCCTGAAAAGAAAATTGAATCGAAGCCTGTTCCAAAACCTTCGGGCGATGCGCCTGACGGTCATTGGTGGTGGGGAACCGGACGGCGGAAAGCCGCTGTTGCTCGCGTCCGTATTCGTCCCGGAAACGGTGAATTTCAAGTCAACAAACGAAAACTCACTGACTTTTTCTCAGAATCCCGCGATCACCAAAATATTTTGACTATTCTCGACAAAACGAACACGAAGGGTTCCGTTGATGTCTTCGTGAACGCAAATGGTGGTGGTTATACCGGACAAGCTGGTGCAATCATTCTTGGCTTAGGTCGTGCGCTTGCTAAGTATGACCCTGCCCTTGAAAGTATTTTGCGAGATAACGGTTACCTCTCTCGCGACCCACGAAAAGTGGAACGCAAGAAACCCGGTCAACCTGGTGCACGCAAACGCTTCCAATTCTCCAAGCGTTAAACCAAAGAATACTCAAGTTTATTACAAGCGGTTGCAGCCAAAGGTTGCAACCGCTTTTTTTACCACCGTCGTAGTGCGCGTGTGACAGATAGTTCGCTGCAGTCTAGGAGCGATGCAATCTCAATCGTAGTCTTAGGATTACCCTGCCAACCAAAACGCATTTCATACATTTCCCTACTTTTACTTGGAATGAATACCGGTTCTGTTTTTGGCAATAAGCGAGACCAAGAAACAAGATCCTTAGTAGGAAAGGGTATTGACGCTGATTGTCTTTTTGCTGAAGCGCGTTTTGGCCTTGCAATTGAAGTGCCTCTCGAAAGCATTCGGTCAATTTGTGCAACTGCAAGTCGACTTACTTTTTGCCCACGAGTGGGATCTACGTTAGATACAATATTCCAGATGGTTGCAACTGTTCTGTTCATTATTTCGAGAGACTGCTGCAAAGGCAATTCAGAAAGAGGTCGCTCCACGTATTGCACAAAAACTGCAAGACCTGCGGGCATTGCAGATACAACCAATTGTTGACGAAGCACATGGATCCAGCGCAAGTCGGTTTCAATTCGATCAATTTGCTTTACTGTTGGCGAATATGGAAGTGAATCAATTTTCTGCGTGGTTCTGAAGCTAAGTAAATGCATTGCGGAAACGAGTGACAATTCGTCACTTTCTGAAAGTGAAGATGGTGCAAACATTTTATCTACGTCTATCAGTAACGTTGGTGGCGAGGTTTCCTTCACGACAGGAACACCGAGAATTACTTCTTCTGCATCTTTCCGTGTAAAAGATGGCAAAGCCACAAAGGGAATTGTGTCTTCGTGCAAATCATGAGATTTCAACCGTAATAATGCTTTTCGGAGGGCTGGAACTGTACGGTGGAAACGATTTTGAATTGTTTTCCACCGAACTCCAAATTGAATGGCTCTCTGAACAAGCCGAGAATCTTTTTGATCAAACGAGGGTATGTGCTTTACTATTTTTTTTGCATGGTCATTGTTTTTTATGAGTAAACGAATGGTCTCTAAACCTCGATGGTTATTTTTAGCCAACTCTTTTGCGAGTGCATTTAGCGATAGTTCTGAACCTTTGTACGATTGCGCGGCGTTTATAATTATCTGTTGTTCTTTTAATGAAAGCTTAGAAAAAGAAGTTGCAGATCGAAGGCGATCTTTATGTGTTTTTAAAAATTGCAAGGCTGTTTGCTTGTTACAACCAATTCTTCGACTACCATTTTTTTCTACTACCCAGTGAAAGACCAACCCTTCTTTTCTCAAACGACTGATTGTTCTTTTTGAGACTGTAAACAGATCTTCAACATCTTCTACTGACAACATGTTCTCTGAAGGAAGAGAAAGCGCCCTACTAATGACGGCGACTAATGAAACAAGGTCATTTTTCAGTGGATCACCAAGAAGCATTGGTTGATTTTCAGAATCTACTCGGTATCCCGTAATTCGAAAAATAACATAATCTAGTGGATACAGTCGCTCACTTTCAGTTTCACCAACGAGCAATTCACAAGCATTCATTTGTTTCTTTCGGATATGTTCCGGAGCAATTTTAATTTGATCCCCGAGCTCCCGCATTTCTTTAATCTGAAACTGCGGAGAAATTGGCATCAGTTATTCCAATCCAAAATATTTAATTTCAACATCGTCCGAAACTAAACTCAGTTCTTTTGCGCGATCAAAAAATATTTGAAGCGAGGATTCGTGCCTTTTACTCCACGAGTATTGCATCGTTTCTCCGACATACATCAATGCTTCTTTTTTATTCCAACCTCTGCTTGATGCGGCGGTCGCAACAACTTGTTCGAGACGTTGCATATTTTTTCTCAACTGTCTCTCTAGAGAAAGTGCAGCAAACTCAACAGTTTCGGGTGCAAGATCTGATTTACCCATCCAAACAGCAAACACAAATGGGAGGCCTGTCATTTTTTTCCACGCTTCGCCAAGATCAAGTTCATACTGATACGAATGTCCATTCGTACTTGAAACGACTTTGTCGCCAATCATCAATACTGATTCTGGCCAGTCATTTTTACTCCCACCAAGATTTCGTATTTCAGTTGGGACCACAGTGATTTCTTTGTCGTACATGTCTTTCATCACGATTTGCAACAAGGCAACTGATGTATGGCTGTCAACATCGCAGTGAACTTGCTGCACCTGATCGATTGGAATTCGACTACGCAAACAAACTGTGAGTGTAGGGCCATCGCTACTGAGCAAGCCTACTTTAAGTATTCGCAGACATGATGAAGATTTTTGATAATCGATCGATGAGGCGAGTGCGAGATCAACATCACCTTCTTCCAAACATCCAATCAAGAGACTAGGCACCATCGGTTTCAATGTCATGCCATCGATCATCTCCAAGCCGTCAATCAACGGCTTGGTATTGAGAAAACTCACGACACCTAATATAACGTGCTGCATCGGTGCATCATAATTGACTCCGAGTCAATTAATCTAGAAACCAGTTAATTCACTCCGAGTCAATCAACACAATAAACAGATCTTGATTTATGACATTTAACCCATTGTAAACAAACGAGATAAATTGACTCCGAGTCAATTAATCAAGAATCCATTTAATTCACTCCGAGTCAATTAATCAAGAATCCAATTAATTCACTCCGAGTCATTTAATCAACATTATCGGTCGTAAAAAGAAATTTGATGAAAACGTTAACTACGAAGAATAATTAGCCGATAGTGGGAGTGGAACAGCGTGCTTTCGAGCCCAAGTAATGAAAGTAGCACTTAAAGGGACCGCCCGCGGGCCGACCCACCTATCGTTACCGTTCCTTGGGCTCGACAGCATTCGTGCAACAAACTCTCTCTCCTCTCTCTCCAAAACGATCGTCCCACTGCCCCAAGGCAGTGGGATGCGTTTTTTCACATCCTTGTTGTAAACAGTATGACAGAACTCTGATGGCTCCCCTATTGAGCAATCGCATCCATCGCTGTGGAAAAAATAGTCGTAGGTTCGCAGCGATACGTTCGATTCACTTTCGACAAGGAGATACGGCTAATAACTGCGTGTGGCACAACACCAGCTGCAATAGCTAGTTCTCCAAGCGATGCTTTACTACTCTCGTGCGTCGATAAAAGTTCAACACTACACCCCAAACTCAACTCCCCTTTTGGCAAATCTGTCAGATCGACTGCTATCTGATCCATGCACACTGCACCTATAACTTGTGCATCACCAATTGATTTATCTCCACAGAGAATATGTACAAAAGCACCACTACTACTTGCGTCTGCTCCAACGCCCATTGGATAACCAGCAGCATAACCAACAGGTATAACTCCAATGACAGAATCACGAGCCGCAGTCCACAAACCGCCATATCCAACTTGATCGCCTTTTTTCACAGATCGAATATGTGCAAGATGCGTCGTCCACGAAACAACCCTGCGAAAAGCAGGCAATCCTTGAAGAGGTGCGGGAACCGTGCCTGTCCAAGCAAGGCCAACACGCACCATATTCCTGTGTGACCATTTCCACTGCATCGTTGCTGCTGTATTTGCCTCGTGGAAAACACAAACTGCTGGAAGCTGAGAATCCAAGGACTCTATGACCTGATCAAATTGTTGGTGCTGCAAGCGTGTCATCGCCTCATCATGCACCGCAGAAGCAAAATGTGTCATAACTCCAGTCAACGCAACTCGTTTATCCGAAAGTATTGTTTCAATAATTCGCTTCGCTTCAACCGCATCACATCCACCTCGATGCAAACCAGTGTCTACTTTTACTTGCACATTGATCACCGAGCCAAAACGGCTCGCCATCTCCAAAATTGCACGCAATTGGTCTTCACAGTGAATTACAAGGTGCGCTCGACATGTCGTTATTCCTCGATAGATAGGATGTAGTCGATCAATGCCATACACTGGGGCAAGCACAAGAATATCCGATTGCACTCCTCCGCTGAACAACACTCCTGCTTCATCAGCGCTATAAACAGCGAGCATATCCGCATGCTTGGCAAGTGTGTTTGCTAGCCGAACTGCTCCCAACCCATATCCATCTGCTTTTACAACTGCACAAAACTTGCATTCTGGGCCTATATGTGACCGAATCGCAGCACAATTCTGTTCTACTGCGGAAAGATCAATTTGTAATGTACTTTGATTTTGCATCAGATAAATGCTTCCTTGCATCTTATGCGTCAATTACCGACAACTACCGTTACAATAACAATATCGTCGGCTCACCGATCCTACCATGACAACCAAATCACAACAGGTGATTCCGAAATAATTATTTATGACTACACCAAAACTCGACCTCGAGATTTTCGACACTAAAACTTCCTTTAAGGACATTGGGCTTATAGATGCCTTGCAAAAGTCCGTTGATAAGGCGGGGTTCGACCATCCTACTGTCATCCAATCAAAACTTATTCCCCTTGCACTTTCCGGTGCGGACGTGCTTGGGCAGTCTAGAACTGGCTCAGGGAAAACTGCTGCCTTTGGATTACCTGCACTTCAAATTTTGCAAGAAGACGACGCCTTTGGTGCACTCATCCTCGTTCCAACCCGAGAGTTAGCTATTCAAGTATGTCATGAATTGCGTGAACTTGGAAGATTTACAAAACTCCACCCCGTTCCCATTTACGGTGGACAAAAAATTAACACGCAAATTGAAAAACTAAAAGCAAACCCACAAATTATTGTCGGCACGCCCGGTAGAGTGATGGACTTGCACCAACGCGGACATCTCCCCTACAACAAAATTAAACTCGCCATTCTTGATGAAGTCGATCGCATGCTTGATATCGGTTTCCGTGAAGACATTCGAAAAATCCTCGGTGGTTTAAAACAAAAGCATCAAACAATTTTTGTTTCCGCAACAATTTCAGATGAGATTCATCGGCTTTCTAAGAAGTACATGACCAAACCACAAAGTTTGGACGTAACCTCTTCTTCTGGCAGTTTGACCGTTTCGCAAGTGCACCAAGAATATCTCCCAGTTCAACCTTGGGATAAACAACGGTTACTTCACCACCTTCTTAAGCATGAAGAAACTGTTATGACGTTGATTTTTTGCAGAACAAAAGCGACAGTTGATCGATTGACTTCATTTTTAACTAGAAAAAATATTGAAGCTGCTGCAATTCATGGCGATCTTCCGCAAAACAAACGGAACGCTGTCATGCAAAAACTACGTGATGGAAAACTCAGTGTGCTCATCGCCTCTGATCTTGCATCTCGTGGCATAGACGTTGAAAACATCACGCATGTCATCAACTACGACGTTCCTGAAGACCCTGAAATTTATGTTCACCGTATTGGCAGGACCGCTCGCGCAGGACGAGGTGGTGTTGCATGGATGTTTGTCACTCCAGAACAAGGGCAACTTCTTACACAAATCGAAGCATTAACGAACGTTGAGATTCCGATCAAGGAATATCCAGACTTTAAACCCGGACCAGTTCCTGACAAAATTTCAAGGCAGCAACAAGCAGAAGAAAAAAGAATTGCAGATGCTCGCGTAGAAAAAAATCCAACAAAACTTGACTTGCCAGACAAACAAAAGAGTAAAGACGAATCTAGTTTTCCCGGTGGCGTAGTGCCAAAACAGTTACCAAACAAACGACTCGGCGGACGGGTTCGCACGCGACGAAGATGAGTGTTCTTCTCTCAGACGAAATTCGCAAAGCCCTTCAATCTGGCGGCCCCGTAGTCGCACTTGAAACTGCTGTTCTCACAAAAGGGTTACCACGCGTCCCTTGGGGAATTGAATTCGGTATCTGCCCATCTTTTATCGACGAGAGTACACCTATCAATCTTGCGGCAGCAAACGCAATGACACTTGCAGTTCGAACTGCAGGCGGAATCCCCGCATGGGTAGCAGTCATAGACGGTTCACTTCGTATAGGTCTCTCAGATTTAGAAATTGAAAATCTCGCTGTCGATGAAACTGCAGGAAAAGTTTCGCTTGCGAATGTTGCTTCTGCTCTTGCTCAAAAAAAATCAGCGGGAACAACAGTTGCAACAACTTTGCTGGCATGTAACCTCACCCGCCAACTATCTGGGCACGCCATTCAAGTCTTTGCAACTGGTGGAATAGGTGGGATTCACCGAAACTGGGCAAATCGACTTGATGTTTCCTCTGACTTACGTGCACTTGCAACAACTCCAACATGTGTTATTGCAAGCGGTGCTAAATCTATTCTCGATATTCCCGCGACAGTTGAATCACTCGAAACCCTTGGAGTTCCAATCTTAGGTCTCCAAACTGATAGTTTCCCTTGTTTCGTCGAAGCAAAATCAGACAATGATCCACACATCGATTGCGTTGCTTCACCAGAAGAAGTTGCAAAGATCTGCCACGTTCATTGGAACGAACTGGGAGCAACTTCTGCGGTCTTTGCCACATGCCAAGTCCCTGATGGGGTTGCACTTGGACGGGGAACACTTGAAAGAGTGATCGAAGAGACTGAAAAAACTTGGTCATCTTCGGGTGAAGTTGGTGCAACGAGAACACCCGCACTCCTTGATGCTTTGGCTCACCATACAAATGGAAAATCCCTCATTGCGAATGTAGCACTACTTTGCAACAATGCAACACGCGCGGCTGAAATTTCCGTTGCAATGTCGAGTTGACTTCCTAATCTGAGGTACAATATATTCGGGTTTCGGGGATTAGGTTTTACAACATGACAAAAGTACAGAAAGAAACAATTATTGGTTTACTTGATTGGGAAACCCAACATGAAGGTAGATTACGCCAATGGGATAATGGCCCCGTCATTGCGGAGTCCGATCCGTTTGTTCCCATGAAACTCAAAGAAGAGTATCCACTGCGAGAAGGACAATTACTTACTGCTTCTGTTGTTCAGAAAAAATCAAAAAATAAAAACAAAGATGGCGTTCGAAATGTCCGTCCCATTGTTTCTGAAATTTTAGAAATTGACGGCATTGTTCCAGCGGAATATGCGAAACGCAAACCGTTCGAAGAAATGACTGTCGTCGATCCGCAACCTAGAATGACCCTCGAACATCGAGGATGTGCCCCTGCTTGCAGGTTGATCGACCTCTTTTGCCCAATCGGATTCGGCACACGGGGTTTAATCGTTGCACCACCAAAAGCCGGCAAGACTGTATTGCTCCAAAACATTGCATCGGGCATTCATCACAATCACCCCAATGTCGAATTGGTCGCCCTTCTTATTGATGAACGACCAGAAGAAGTTACAGAATTTAAACGAACAGTTCCTGCAGAAGTTCTTGCTTCATCAAACGATCAGAACGTTGATGAACATATCGAACTTGGAATCATGGCAATCGAACGAGCAAAACGAAAGTTAGAAGCTGGAAAAGATGTTGTTGTTTTACTTGATTCGCTTACTCGTCTTGGTAGAGCGTTCAATAACTCCAAAAAATATGCAAGTAGCGGCCGAACAATGTCTGGTGGACTCGACGCAAAAGCACTAGATGTTCCAAAACAACTTTTCGGTGGAGCAAGAAATGTTGAAGAAGGCGGATCTCTTACAATTATCGCTAGTTGCCTTGTAGATACAGGTTCGCGGGCAGATCAAATCATATTTGAGGAATTCAAAGGAACTGGCAACATGGAGTTAATCCTTGATCGATCAATTTCTGACCAGCGATTATTCCCTGCGATCAATTTAGCTGCATCGGGGACCCGAAAAGAAGATTTGTTACTTTCACCCGCAGAATGCAAAACAGTCACAGCGCTTCGGAGGCGACTGCTCAACATGAAACCACCAACACAAATCCAACAGTTGCTCGCAGCACTCGATCGTTTTCCGACGAATGAAGAACTTGTTGGTGGATAAAGAACTAGCATGGCAAAACGTACTGACCCACGATTGACTGAGGCGATGCAAGCGCTTGCAAGGGGACAAGTGGAGCATGCTGAATCTTTGTGCCGGTCGGTGTTAGCAGATCGAAGACGAGATGACCTCGCCATGGCGTTACTTGCACAAGTATGCAACCAAAGTGGTCAATACGAAGAAGCCCTACAACTCATTCGAAGCGCAATTGCAAGGAATGGAAAACGCGCGGACTATCATGGCTTGCTTGCTGATATGCTTTGTACGCATGGTGATTTTCGCAATGCAATTGGCGCATATGACAAGGCATTAAAATACCAACCAAAGCATCCTGGTGTACTTGCAGGAAAAGCGAACACGTGGCTACGTTTAAACGAGCCCGAAAAAGCACTAAAACAACTCTCGCCCTTCATGAAGCAAGGGAATGAAGATGTGACTGTTGCGACGGTGTACGCAAAAGCCTTGATTGCCACAGAAAAATCTGATGAAGCTGCTTCTGTGTTACTCACTCATCTGCCAGCAGAACGAGAACCAATCGAAACTCGGCGAACCATGTACTTTGTTTTAGGCAAAGCAATGGAAAAAAGTGGGGAATATAAGAGTGCGTTCGAAGCCTATCAAGAAGGTAATTCGCTGACAAAAACTAACTTTGATATTAAAGATTGCGAGTCAAAACACAACGCAATCAAACAGGCATGCAACGAAAAAACAGTACACAAACAATCTAACTGTGAAGATGACTCGAGAATATTTATTGTCGGAATGCTTCGCAGTGGCTCAACGCTCACAGAACAAATCATTGATGCGCACCCTGACGGTGTTGGCTTAGGTGAACTTGACACCTTTCCTTCCCTGTTGCAAAAATACAGTCAAGGAAAATCCTTTTCTGATTTTTGGGATTCTGTTGAAGTTTCAACGCTTGATGCAATTGCCAAAGAATATCTTGATGCAACTCAGGCGAGTGCTACTGTCGTCGTCGACAAACAACTGGGCAACTACCAATTTATCGGTGCAATCGCTTCTATTTTACCAAATGCAAAATTTATCCATTGCAAACGAAACCCTCTTTCGATCGGACTTTCATGCTTTGCCCAAAAATTACCACCAAACACAAACTCATGGGCTAATAATTTGCGAGACATCGGGCTGTACTACAAACAATACGATTCCATGATGCGACACTGGACATCTCTTTTCAGTGATCGTATTTTAGAAGTTCAATACGAAGAACTCGTGCATAAACAGGAAGAACAAGTAAAACGAATTCTAAATTTTTGCACTCTTCCATTCCATGAACGATGCATGCGCTTTTGGGAAACCGGTCGCACCGTGTTGACGTTAAGTCAAGACCAAGTCAGGCAACCGATGTATACATCTGCAGTGGATCGCTATGAACATTTCGGTGAATTACTCGACCCGTTGCGTAATAAGATTCAATGAAGATTGTTGACCCCTTAAAACTGACCTTAAAGAATACGTAACCTCCAATAAAAAAACGCCGCTGCATAAGCAGCGGCGTTTCGTGAAGTTTCCTTCAGTGTGCAATCAAGTTGCACATGTCATACATTTGCAATTACTTGCGACGACGACGGCTTGCTACACCAGCAAGACCCAATAGGGCAAGAGCACCTGGAGCTGGAAGCTCAAAGTAGAAATCTTGGCCTGTTACTTGGAAAGTTTCACCAGCAGAATCTTTGCCTTGGATGTTAAGCACACCATGCACAGCAGAGTTCATACCATTCATGGTGAATTGACCGAGCAATACACGCATGCTTGAACCAGCGCCGCCTTGCGCGTCGTCTGGAGTCACGAACCATGTGCCGTTATCAGTACTGATAGCGCCACCTGCTTCAAATGGTGCAAAATCAATGCCAATGTCCAAAAGGGCGTTGTTGCCAAATGGAGAACCATTAGCGTACAAAGCACCAATCGTTACATATGAATCCCATTCTAGCGAAGGTGCTAGTGGGAAAAATGCACTGTTGATTGAAGTCGACGTTGGACCACCAAAAGCTGTGTTTTGGTAGAATCCACCAGTTGAATCGATGGTTAGCATGTTATCAGCATTGCCGAAAACAGCATCAACTCGATCAACTGCGTTATCAAAATCTGCGTAAATACGAGCAGTCCAAGTTCCGGCTTGAGCGCCGTCGCCTACTTGCTCCACGACGTCATAGCTAAGACCTGTGTAGTCTGCCATGGCAGTGGTTGCGAGAAGCGAACCAGCTGCAATTGTTAATGAAAGCGTTTTAATATTCATGAGCTTTCCTTCCTTTTCATTCCTGTTCTAGATCTAGAAAAAAACGTAATGTTGGTGGATGATTGTCTCTGTTCAGAGCTGACTTGACCTTTGAAACGCCTATCCATGTTCCCCAACGAGAGAGTTATTCGCAATAAAGCGCAGTCGGTTCCCACAACTTTGCTCTGCGGGCTCACTCGAAGAGTATGTTGCTAGAACTACATGCCTAGCAACAGGTTGAAGATAGCGGATGAATTGGCTGAGTCAACACTATTTATTCTTTTTTTAGGAAGCAACTGCGAAAAAAACAGGCTTATTTACCTAATTTACCACAAATGCCCTTAGAACCCGCAAAGTTCGCCAAATAAAAGCAATGAGCCTGAGTTTGTAATTTTTACACGAATATTTTTTCCAACGAATGCATCCGGATCTGCTCCCTCTGGAATGTCAAATACGCAGATGAGATCACCCATTGTTCGACCTGACATCTGAAGAGCTGGTTTTTCCCATGTGAGTTCAATACCAGTATTTTTCGTTGATTTTGGGCTGATTCTTTCTACAAAAACCGAAACCTCTCTTCCTTCATAGGCGACGTGTACTTCCTCGCTGATTTCGCCACCCAAGGCGAGAAGCGCATTCAAACGAGATTTTTTTACATCTCTAGAAACATCATCCTCAAACCGATCTATCGCGACAGTGCCGGGCCTCGGCGAATAATGAAACACGAAATTGTTTTTAAACCGAACCTTCTTGAGTAAGGAACGCGTTGCTTCATAATCTTCATCTGTTTCGGTTGGGAATCCTACGATAATATCTCCTGCTATTTCAACATCCGGAATAATTTTTCGAGCGCGATCTATGAATTCCAAGTATTCCTCAACTGTATATCCTCTGTTCATTAACTTCAGAATTCTGTTTGAACCAGATTGCGCAGGAACGTGCAAGTAATTGCAAATTCGAGGGCAATCTCGCATCGTTTTTAATATGTCATCCCCAAAATCTTTTGGATAACTTGTTACAAAACGGAGCCGAAGAATTTCAGGTACTTCATCATGGATGCGCCGAAGCAACTTGGCGAACGATGTAATCTGATCGTCATCTGAAACATCTTGCCGAAATGCCTTCAAGCTCGGGCCAACTTGCGCGACTTCCTTGCCATTGATGGAAACCGCTAATCCATGCGTATATCGATAGTGATTGACGGTTTGTCCAAGTAAAGTGATCTCGATAACACCCGATTTTGCAAGATTACGACACTCCTCCACGATTGAATCTGGAGGGCGATGCACTTCAGCGCCGCGCGTATTTGGTACAACACAATACGTACAAAATTTATTACACCCACGAGTAATTCGAACGTACGCAGAACGTCGATCGCCACTGGCATAATCTGGGTCGAACGCTCTTGATAAGTCGAGCGTTTCAAGACTATCTTCTGCTGCGGATAATGCCGCTGTTCTGCGGGAATTATTTCCTTGCAGCGCCGCGCGCTCGACTGTTGCAAGCCGCTCGCCTGCAACTGCATTTTGAATGAGCAATGGCAATTTATCAAGTTCGCCCGGTCCGCAAAGAAAATCAACTTGTGGATACGTACTCAGCAATTGCTTGCCTTCTCGCTCAGGCAGGCACCCTAACATTCCGACAACGACTTCCCTGCCTTCGTTTTTTTCAACACCAAGCTCACCAACACGACTCAGAACCTTATTTTCAGCTTGCTCGCGGACAGAGCAAGTATTAAAAAGCACGATATCGGCATGCGCTCGATCGCCATTAAATTCGTACCCGAGGGCAGTCAGTTGCCCAGAGACAAGTTCACTATCGAGCACGTTCATTTGGCAACCGAACGTCTCTAAAAAGATAGTTTTGGTCGCGGTGAGTTGTGCAGTTTCTCTCTTCATTGGCTGACTACGTATTATGACGGAAATTGGTAGAAGATTGTGCTTTTTGTCGCCATCAAGTCGATATTTCAAATGATGAGAGCAGGTCAAGGTGTCGTCATTCTTTCAGTCATGCTTTTGATGCTTGGCGTAGTCATGGTAAATTCCGCGGGGCTATCAGTTTCTACCGACCCACTCACCCTAAAAGAAATGGTCATGAGTAGACCCGCCATGCTCGCAATGTTCGCGATCGGTGCCATGTGGATGGGGAGTCGCTTTCCGTTTCGCCTGTTACACGTGAAATTTGCTGGTCTTCCCCTCGTTTTCTGGCTTGTTCCGATCGCTCTTCTATTATTATTTGCTGTCTACGTTCCAGGTATTGGAAAACGAGTCAATGCGGCAAATCGGTGGTTGGATTTTGGCGGGTTTGCATTTCAACCAAGCGAAGTAGCGAAGTGGGCGTTGGTTGCTGCAATCGCTTGGTGGGGTGCAACATATTCCAAAAATATACATTCATTCAAAAAAGGGTTTTTGCCCGCAATTCTTGTTGTAGGACTCATTTGTGGTGTGATTGCGGTAGAAGATTTAGGAACCGCTGTGTTAATTTTTGGAACAGCGTGTGTTTTACTTTTTGCAGCAGGTTGCAAAACGATGCATTTTGTCTCACTTTTTCCGTTTGGGATCGCAGCGCTCGTTGGTGCGATCATGACAAGTTCCTACCGCATGAATCGGTTGAAGGCGTTTATAGATCCTTATGATGACCCAGGAGATATTGGATATCACATCCTGCAATCATTGACGGCAATATCAAGCGGTGGTTTAGCGGGCCTTGGTCTTGGGCACGGCGTACATAAATTCGGGTATTTGCCAGAAGACACGACTGATTTTATATTTTCAATTATATGTGAAGAACTTGGTGTTGTTGGTGCGGGTGCAGTGCTTTGTCTGTATGCGGGAATACTTATACTAAGTTTTTCTGTCATTCGAAAATGCAAAGATACGTTGTTACGATTGCTTGTGCTAGGAATCGCAACAACAATTGGATTACAAGCGAGTATTAATATTCTTGTTGTAACTTCACTTGCGCCAACGAAGGGAATTGCGCTTCCGCTTTTAAGCAACGGCGGTACTGGTTGGCTTCTTACTGCATTTTGCATTGGACTCATCAATGCAGTTGATCGTACATCTCAAGAAGAAACTGCTTTCACAACAACTGAAAAATGGCAACCATCGAATGCCTAATGTGCTCATCGCCGGCGGCGGGAGCGGCGGTCATGTTGCACCGGCAATCGCGATTGCGCAAGCGCTCAAAGTAAGAGAATGTGACGCAATCATCGCACATTCAACTCGTGCAATCGATCGGAAGATGGTTGACGAAACTGCGTTTCAAGCAACAGCACTTTCAGCAAAACCACTCTCTCTGTCTCCGCTTGGTTTTGCACAGTTTTGCTGTGGTTTTTTACGCGCTGCAAGACAGACGAAATCTTTGATACGAGAACATAAATTGAAATGTGTTGTTGCAACTGGTGGCTTCGTTGCTGCTCCGGCGCTTTGGGCGGCAAGCCGATTGAACGTCCCTACTATCTTAATGAATTTCGATACACCTGCTGGCAAAGCAAACAAACTTGCGAGTCGGTGGACAGATACTGTTCTATCAACCGTTGCGTGGGACGAAGTGGATGCAACAATAGTACCTCCCCCCCTTCGTGCGTGTTCTATTTCAACACATGATCAACGAACAAACAATATTGCATTAGGTTTAGATCCAAAAAAGATGACACTGCTCGTCACTGGTGCTTCGCAAGGTGCAGGCACGATCAACGATCTCATTCCTGCATTAGCGAGTGCTGCACCGAATGTATTTTTAAATTGGCAGATTCTACATTTGGCTGGTGAAGGGAAGGCGCATTCTGTAGAAAAGGCGTATCAACAATCGGCAGTAGCGCACCTCGTTCTTCCGTTTACAAATGAAATGGGAAGATGTTGGGGAGCTGCTGATTTAGCTGTAACACGGGGGGGCGCTAATACGATTGCAGAAATTGCATTCAATGCGGTTCCAAGTGTTGTGCTTCCATATCCATATCACGATGATGACCACCAACGCTCAAATGCAGAGCCCCTCGCAGCACTTGGTGGAGTCGTAATCGAAACTGATTACAAAGCGCTCGATACAAACATAAGGGGTGCTGGGCGAACGATTCTTTCTTTACTCCGGGACCATCACCAACGCTTTGAAATGCAGCAAGCACTTACTTTTGAAGCTCCGATCAATGGCGCTTCTGTAATCGCCGATGCTGTTCTCTCTGCGATCGAAGACCCCTTGACCTGACCCCGGGGTCTGACCCCTTGACCTGACCCTGGGGTCTGACCCTTTGACCTGACCCTGGGGTCTGACCCTTTGACCTGACCCCGGGGTCTGACCCCTTGACCTGACCCTGGGGTCTGACCCTTTGACCTGACCCTGGGGTCTGACCCTTTGACCTGACCCCGGGGTCTGACCCCTTGACCTGACCCTGGGGTCTGACCCTTTGACCTGACCC
>JACNLW010000043.1 GCA_014381305.1 Planctomycetota bacterium | reverse complement strand
ACACAGAGGCATGCACAGAGCATTACACAGAGGCATGCTTCGAGGCGTACACAGAGCATTACACAGAGGCATGCTTCGAGGCGTACACAGAGGCATGCACAGAGCATTACACAGAGGATGGCACAGAGGCATACACAGAGGTGTGGTTCGAGGTGTGGTTCGAGGTGTGGTTCGAGGTGTGGTTCGAGGCGTACACAGAGGATGACACAGAGGTGTGGTTCGAGGATTAGCATTGATAGCGTGAGCATTGATTTATGATCAAAAAACAGGGTTTTGGTCGATTGAGACTCAATATGACTACATTTAAAGCACAACATCACCTGATTCCAGCGGCCCTAGAAGCAGTTTGCACCGTTTGTTCCGTCTCAAAGACTGTGCAAGCTAATCTTGAGAGACTAAGACAGGTCACCAAGGACGATCGATCCCCAGTTACCGTCGCAGATTACGCCGTTCAAGCCATCATTTCTCTGAGTTTGGATGAATCTCTCAATGCATCTGATTGTCTCATTGTCGGTGAAGAAGACGCACAAACTCTCCGCAGAGATGATCAAGCCCAAATCCGCCAAGCCGTGTACGAAACAGTGCGGGCATGGCGACCATCTGTTACAGAAGAGGAGATGCTAGATGCAATTGATCATTGCGATCATGACGGCAGCAGCGATGGGTATTGGGCACTCGACCCCATCGATGGAACAAAAGGGTTTCTTCGAGGACAACACTACGCAATCGCCGTAGGAAGAATCGAAAACGGCGAAGTTGTCGCCGGCGTCATGGGATGCCCAAATCTATCTTCCAATCAAGCATTTCCACTGAACAAACAAGATGAAACCGGCGTTGTATATGCAGCATCATCTGGCGCTGGCTCGTGGGAATTTGCCGGATGCGATCCTACTGCAACACCAATGAGAATCATGGCTCAACAATACGACTCTGAACGCCCCCTTCGATTTTGCGAATCGGCTGAAAAAGGTCACTCTTCTCGCGGGGACAGTGAACGAATCATCGAATCTATAGGAACAAGGGGTGAACCTGCAAGGCTCGACAGTCAATGTAAATACGCCCTCGTCGCTCGCGGTCAAGCTGATGGCTATCTTCGGCTTCCTACAAGTAAAACGTACGTTGAAAAAATTTGGGATCACGCCGCCGGCATGTGCATCGCTACTGAAGCCGGCGCGGTTGTGAGCGACGTTGCTGGAAATCCACTTGATTTCACCCATGGAAGTCGGCTTGAACAAAACAGAGGGGTCATCTGTGCGACCGATGGTCTTCATCAACAAATTATCGAGGCAATTAGCGAACTAGCCATCGCCTAATAACATCATCATGACGTTGGAAGCGTGGATCACTCTTGGAACAATTGGGGCAATTGTTATAGCATTGACTTTGAAAAAGCGAATTGGCCCAGACCTAGTGATGTCTGGCGGGCTCGTTGTCCTTATGTTAACTGGCGTAGTTAATTGGCAAGAAGCAACCCTCGGATTTGCCAGTCAACCCGTCCTCATGATTGCTGCACTTTTTGTTGTCGCCGCAGCGCTGCAAGAAACAGGCGGTATTGAATTGATCGGCCGAAAAATTTTGGGGAGGCCCGCTGGTTTAGTCACCGCGCAATTCCGAATGATGATTCCAGTTGCAGTAATGTCTGCATTTATGAACACAACCCCAATTGTTGCGATGTACTTACCAATGGTCAGTGACTGGGCAAAGCGACTTCGCATTCAGCCATCTAAGTTATTTATGCCACTCAGTTTTTCAGGCATACTTGGTGGGCAAGGCTCAATGATTGGCACTGGTTCTAATCTCATTATCATCATGTTATTTATCACGTGGTGGAATGAACCGCCAACATGGGTCGCTGATCTAAACATTGGACCCCCCTCTGGCGCTCTAGCGTTTTGGGGCGCTGCGTGGATTGGGATTCCCGTTGCGATTTTTGGCATGATCTTCATTGTCCTCACCTCAAAATGGCTTCTTCCAAATCGAACACCTGCCACTCAATCCAGAATTGACCATCGACTCTATGAAATTAAAATGCAGATTAACAAGGATTCCGCGATCATTGGAAAATCAATCGAACAAGCCGAACTTCGGGGCCTTGAAGGGTTGTACCTCAGCGCAATTGTTCGAGATGATCAAATTATTCATGCTGTAACACCAGAAATTGTTTTGTTCGAAGGGGATAAACTTATTTTCGTTGGTGATGTCGAATCTGTAGTAGACCTTCGAAAAATCCGCGGTCTTGTTCCTGCCGCAAAAGAACTCAAAGACATTGACGGACGAGTTATTACTCGCACGATGGTGGAAGCTGTCATTGCTGGGAGCTCATCACTCGTTGGTCAAAAAGTAAAAGATTCACAGTTTAGATCAACATACAACGGTGTCATTTTGTCTATCCACCGAAAGGGTAGACCTATCAAAGAAAAAATTGGTGACATTGTTCTTGAGGTTGGGGACACACTACTCATTGAATCAGACAATAGTTTCTTGCGTACTTGGAGGCACAGCCAAGATTTTTATCTCGTTTCACAAGTTGATAACTCTAGGACACCTTTGCACAACAAGGCTTGGATATCACTTGCAATTCTTGGGCTTCTCATTGCACTGCTCACATCAAGCACGTATTTCGGCATTACCTTGATTGCCGCAGTTTGGTTTTGCGGTCTTCTTATGGTCTTAACTGGTTGTATCAACGGACCGGCCGCAAGACAATCAATCAATATCCAAGTTCTCATCGTCATAGGCGCTGCAATGGGGATTGGGCAAGCAGTCGACCGGAGTGGACTTGCTACCTCCGCAAGCACTGCACTCCTTGAGTTTACAAATAGTTTGAATGTTGGAAGTTACGGCACACTCTTTACAGTCTTTGTACTTACAAGTGTCGCTGCACAACTCATGACTAATTTTGGAGCTGCTGTCATTATGTTTCCAATTGTCATAGGGGCAGCAGAAGGCCTTGGCGTTAGTCCTTATCCATTTGTATTTACCATGATGGCTGCTGCTGGTTGTAATTTCTTAACACCAGTGACGTATCAAACAAATCTGATGGTCTATGGTCCGGGTGGATACAAATTTATGGACTTCCCAAGGCTCGGCGTACCGCTTACGCTTCTCGTCGCGATCATCGCAACAACAATCGCACCAATTGTTTTCCCGTTTATTCCATAAAACGATGAAGCGTTGTTCAACTTTTATCTTCAATTGTACGATCCTACTTGCAGTTGTTTGGTTACTAGGACAATTTGTTTCTGACCGTTGGTTGTGGAGTCAATGGTTGTTGTGGATTCCGGCTTTTGCATTTATTGCCTTTCTTTTTCTTGCCACAATTGCATTGATACTTTCGCGTGACAAACAAAAGTCCATTTTCTTGGGTTCTATTTTTCTTCTGTGTACCGCATGGTTTCTTTTTGTTGAGAATCGTGTGTTTTCAATTACTACAAAACACGGTGATCTTCGGATTGTCGGTTGGACAATGAGTCACGCGAAAAAAAATGTTGCATCGTTGTCTGCTAAGATCATTGTTCAATTAGATGCTGACATCACACTCTTAACGCACGGTTGGCATGTTAGAGGAGAGCCAGCAATAAAAGAATGGCGTGAAGGGAAGACGAAACGGCTGATCAGCGGGCCCTTTACTTTGCTCACAACACTCCGCCCAATTGAGGTAAAGGTGCTTGTTGCATCTGCGGGCATTTACATTTCTTTGTACAGACTTGATACAACTGAACAACTTGGGAAGGAACTGGTCATGTACGCAGTTGACTTGCCAGTAAATCTCAAAGAATCTCGGGGTGAAGTTGTTCGCAGAGCAAAAAAACTTTTACTCCAAGCAGATGCGCCTGCGCCGGACATAGTTGTTGGTGATTTCAACATGACAAGAAATAGTAACTCGTTACAACGTTTTTTTCCTGAGTTGACAGATGCTTGGGACGACGTTGGTATCGGTTGGTCATACTCATATCACAGAGCATTTCCGCTATTTCACATCGATCACATGTTGCTGCGTGATACCTTACACCCAGTTACATATGAATTGATTAATCCCGAGTTTGGTAGACACTGTATTCAGGTATTAGAACTTAATGCCGAAAATTTCGTAAATCACGTCCAAATCACGAGCGCCAGCTTGAAGTGGAACGAATGGGAGTTGGGGACGGATACGAACATCGTCTTTCCACTTCACTGAACCATCTCCAAGAAGCATGTTCATTCCGGTACCGTGATTAAAATCTCCGCGGGTTCGCAAGGAGTCGGTTGCAAGAACGAGCCTTGAACCTTCAAGCAGTCTACGACGTTGCCCTGTTCGCCAATCTTTATGACCAACGTACTGGAAGTTTGTGTAGAGCGCGTCATTTGTTGTGCGCGTACCTTCATACCATTCATCTGCAAGTTCAGAATGTTGTTGATCACCCTCATGACTTGGGCAGTAAAAACAATCTGCTGAATCGCAGTAGTGCCACTTCTTCAAGCGGCCTAGTGCGTCCCAATTGTCATCACTCAATGGACGAGGGACTGTTGATCTAGCAAACGCTGCACTTGGCAGTTCCGAACCTTCTTCGTACGCTTTACGAGCAAGCGACAACTCTGTTGGGTCGGGGCTCTGCTGATCGAGTACCGTCGCGACTGGAATGCGTTGGCGGTGATCGCCAGCATACATTGAAATCGCGTGACCAATTTCTCTTTGATGTGCGGCGCATACAACTCGGTGCGCACTTTCTCGTGCGGTGGAAAGTGTAGGCATGAGCAATCCGGTAAGCAATGAGGTGATGCTTAAGACAACCAACAATTCAAGCAAACTGAAACCTGCTCGATCACGAAACTTGCTGCTCGCAAGTTGTTCGTTTGGGCAAATTGTGCGGTTTGTTCGCATTGGTTTCTTTCTACTCTGAAAAAACACAGAGTTCCTCACAGATAAGTCTACAATAAAAAACACGATTTGCGAGAATTTTATGCAGTTTCTACCATATTTTTTATCGGGAATTCAATATTGCTGGCTGCATGTTTGGGTTTTGTTCGTGTTACTTTTTGGGAACACTTACACTTGTTTTACGAATATACTGTTTGTGGAGGTGGCAATTGCCCACGAATGAACCCGATTATCGATTAATGCGCCGAGTCGCTCTTGGAGAAGAGGAGGCTGTGGCTGAGTTGTATGATCGGTTTGGACCCCTCGTTTTTAAGCTTTCAAGGCAGTTTTTGACAAATACTGCGGAATCTGAAGATGCTGTTCAAGAAATTTTTGTAAGGATCTGGAAGACCGCAGATCGATTTGACCCAAGAAAGGCCAAACTCGTGACTTGGGTCATGCTTCTCACCAGACGTCACCTTATTGACCGAATCAGAAAGAAGACTGTGCGGCCAAAACAGCAAGAACTTGGAGAACATCACGGAGAAATCGCAACCGATGGGCCTCCTGCATCGAAGATATGGTTAGAAGAACGCAATCAGATGCTGTTACAACAGTTGCAAACACTTCCTGAGTTACAACGAACGGTCATTGAGAGAGCGTATTTCCAAGGTTTCACCCTACGTGAGGTGAGCCGACAACTAGATGCCCCGCTTGGAACCGTAAAATCGGCTTTAAGTAGAGGGTTACTCCGTCTCCGGGAGCGAGGAGACATAGAAACAAGCGCCCTTCATTAGAAAGGCTACAACAGAACGATGTGAATGTTATGACTACCTACGAACAACCAGACAAAAAACAACTTCTTGAACTTGCTGTTCTTGATGCACACGGGTTACTTGAACCGCTCGAATCAGATTTGTTCAATAGCGCCTTTCTTGATGCACCCGTTGCACTGCAAGAGGAAATCCAAAAAATTCAAGAAGAACTCGCGCTCGATGAGACGCTTCTTCCAGATGTATTTCCCGATGCAACACTTCGAAGACGTGTTCTTGATGCTGTCGCAAAAGCAGCTGACGATGAAGCGAATCGACTTGCACCCCTTGCACTTATAGGTGCTCGCGCTGGCGCCTCTCGAAAGTACCAACGTTCAATCGGAACTTCTACTTGGCGAGCAGTTGCTATGGTCCTCTTTGGCGTTTCGGTCGTACTCGCAGCGTTTGCAGTGAACGCAGTCGATCGCGCAAATGACATCACAAAATATGCACTCAACGCAGATGTAGAAAAAACGATATCTGATCTCGTCGGTGCTGAATTCGGCGAATTTATCCGCAATCCTTCGGCACCAGCTGTTGGTCTTGAACGCGCAGATGGAGACCCAACTGGGTACATCCGAGTTGCAATCAACGAGCGAACTGGTGCAGGATACATTTTCGCAATCGATCTTAAAAAAGGTGAAGAGTTCATCATTCAAGGTAGAGCACCCAATGGTGAAATCATCGAACTTGCCCGAATTACTGCAGGCAACACGCCGGTAGTTGCGCGAACATTTTCCGTGGATATAGAAATCGCAGGATCACTTGTTTACCGAGGTGTGAACACTGCGGGCAAGGTTGTTTGGACGTAACAAATCACGACTGTAACATTTCCACCCCACACACTGGATCCAAATTGCTTACGAGCATTTGGATCCAGTTTTTTGTGATGGTTTGGAAAAACAATCCCGAGTGTTGTTTTTTCAAAAAAAAAATGCCCACAAATTGCCATCTGTGCTCGAACCCAGTACCGTGAGGTGGGCTCGTGAGCCATCATTCCCGACCTTCCACATAAAAGAGGCGTGGTCTTCGAGGTAGCTGGTACGATCCCTGAGGGTTCGACAGGATCGAGCGCAAGTAGGCAACTTGCAAGCACTCTGTAAACCATACCATAAGCCAAACAATACGTTTACATCCCACTGTGTGAATCACCCCCGTAAATAAACTCACCGTAGACCGCGGGTGAATTAATTTAGACCGCGGGTGAATTAATCGCGTCATTTTGCGTTATCTATCTCAGAGCACTATTTGCGATTATTTCACCCGGGGTCAGTATCAACGATTATTTCACCCTAGAGTCAGTTCTTGGGAATAAACTCACCCCCGGTGAATTTATTTAGACCGCGGGTGAATTAATCGTGTCCACTTGCTTCGGATCAACACGCTTTGGGATATCAACGATTATTTCACCCTAGGGTCAGTTCTTGGGAATAAAGATATAGTGAAACCCAGAAAGAGTTGACCCCGGGTGAAATAATCGCAGTTTTCGCTTTTGATGTTGAACTGCCCAAAATGACGCGATTAATTCACCCGCGGTCTTAGTTGACAGCGAATTGCTGTCGTGGGACACTATGCATCTGGTTTTACAAACAAAACAGAAAGATCTCCACCATGAACAATATTCTTAAATGCATTTGCATCATCGCAACACTTCTTCTCTTCGCGGGCTGCGTCGACAACCGCGTCGGTCTTCACGATGTCACACCAGAAATGTCTACACTTTCGCAAACCTACAACGATGTTGATATTGACCTTGCAATGGTTGACAACCAAAACAATCGTATGTTCGAAGATGATCTTGGACGTGTCTGGTACACAAACCGTCCAAGCCGACTCTCTCCTCTACCTGTTGTCAACACAACTGGTAACTCTCCATAATTTTGTTCATGCATCTCAGGCGCACGCACTTACGAGGTGGCAACAATAATGCCGCTTCTTAATTTTTTTCGGTTGCGCGCAATGCCACCTGATAGCAGAACGCATTACAAACGTGAGCTTTTGGCATGGGCATTTCTTCCGATGATGATGGGCGCCATTGAAGGGGGTGTTGTTGGTGTTCTCACAAAGCGACTCTTCACCGGTGAAGTTGATGAAACGATGCTCGACTGGGCGGTAGCTGCGCTTGCAGCAGCGCAAGGTTTTGCAAACATCTCAAGTTTTATCTGGGCGGGTGTTAGCCACGGCAAAAATAAAATACGTTTTTTAACCATGCTTAAAATTGCCGTCGTCGTCATGATCGCTGCAGTTGCGTTTGTCCCTCGCACACCGATTGGTTTGCTCCTTCTTCTCGTTTGCGTCGTTGGTACACGTATTTGCTGGGCGGGCGTCGTCACTCTTCGATCAACAGTGTGGCAAGCCAACTATCCACGCGCGAACCGCGCCGATGTCGCGGGACGAATCGCAACCGTTCAAGCAATTATTCTTGCAAGTGTGGGCTTAGGTATCGGCGAGATGATGGATCAAAACGAAGAAGCATTTCGTTGGATCTATCCAGTCGCTGCAAGTTTTGGAATCATAGGCGCATGGATTTACTCCAAAATGCAAGTTACTGGGCACACAAAAATACTTGCAGACGAACGTTTGCAGCCCGAACTTGCAACCATGTATCCGTGGAAAACAATAGCACTGCTTAACGAAGACAGAGCCTTTTCCAAATATATGACTTGCCAATTCATCTTCGGTCTTGGCAACCTCATGCTCACCGCCCCACTCGTCGTTGTACTCGCGAACCAGTTTTCTTTTGATTATCTCGGTGAGATCCTCATTGTTTCCACAATTCCAATCATTCTCATGCCAATGAGCATCCCCTTGTGGTCAAAACTACTCAACCGCATGCACGTCATTCAATTTCGCGCAGTGCACAGTTGGGTGTTCGTCATATCTTCTATTTGTTTCGGTGTTAGCATTTTTTTCGGCAACACGCTCGGTCTCTGGATCGCAGCTGCAATCCGCGGCGTTGGTTTTGGTGGTGGTGTCCTTGCATGGAATCTCGGACACCAAGATTTTGCACCCGTTGAACAATCAAGCCGGTATATGGGTTTGCACGTGACTCTCACAGGAATCAGGGGACTTCTCGCGCCAGCCCTTGGAATGGGGCTCTACACCATGCTTCACGGAATGGGTGAAACAACGGGCGGGAGCGTTTTTTTCATCGGTGGTGCAATTTCTAGCGTTGGCGGAATTGGATTTTTACTACTTTCACGCACATCTCCTGATAAATCAGAGATATAAGGGCTAGAAAAAGGGCTCGGGGCAGAGTACAATCTGCGGCTCGCCCATGTTTCATGGGCAAAGTGAACCCCCGTTACTTGTGCTTTCAAGCATGTTGCTTGAACAAGATTTTCGGCTCACTCCAAGCAACTGCGTTTTGCGGCCACGCAGCCAAGATGAAAATGACCGCATCACACATGGTAGACCACAATCTCATAGCAGACCTCGGCATTGATTTGGCTGAGGCAGACGCTCTTATTCTCGCAGCACTTGGCGCTGAAGCGGCCGCAGGTGATCTTGACGCGATGAATCTCGCAGACGTTCAGGCGTACAAACCCGGAAACATTCTAAAGGGACGAATCGTTGGAAAAGCCGGCGATGACGCCGTTGTTGATGTTGGTTTGAAATCTGAAGGACTCGTTCACAAAAGTGAGTTCGACGATTGGGACACACTTGAGTCGGGCGGTGAAGTTGAAGTTGTTCTTGAAGAAATTGAAGACGAAAACGGCATTGTCAAACTTTCAAAACGAAAAGCTGATCGCATCCGCGGTTGGGAAAAAGTTCTCGAAACGCACAAGGAAGGCGACATCGTCGAAGGCATTGGACTTCGTCGAATCAAGGGCGGCATCCTCGTGGATATTGGCGTTCCTGCGTTCTTGCCTGCATCACAAATTGATGTTCGCAGACCAGCTGACGTTGCTCAATTTATGGGCAAAATTGTTCGCGCTGAAATTCTTAAGATAGACGAACCGCGACGCAACATCGTAATCAGCCGTCGAACACTTCTTGAAAATGAACGAAGTGAAGCGAAAGAACGATTGCTTAATACAATCAAACAAAACGACGTTGTCATCGGTCGAGTCACAAACGTCGCTGAGTTTGGTGCGTTTGTTGACCTTGGAGGCATCGACGGGCTACTCCATGTCACCGACATGAGTTGGGGTCGAATCAAACACCCAAGCGAGTTGTGCAAAGTTGGAGACGAAATTGAAGTCAAGGTACTTCGTGTTGACTTCGACAGTGAAAAGATTGCCCTTGGTTTAAAGCAAAAAGAAGCTTCGCCGTGGGAAGATATCGATGAACGATTCCCAATCAAAAGCCGCGTGACTGGTCGAGTTGTAAATCTCGTCAGCTACGGCGCATTTGTGCATCTTGAAGATGGCGTTGAGGGTCTTGTCCACGTTTCGGAAATGTCGTGGCGAAAACGAATCAATCATCCAAGTGAAGTTGTCCAACCAAACGATGAAATCGAAGTCATCGTGCTTGATATTGATAAAGAAAAGCACGAAATTTCACTTGGCATCAAGCAAGTCGAAGGAAACCCATGGGAAATCGTGGCGGAGATATATCCAATCGGAACAATCGTTTCTGGTGCTGTTCGCAACCTCACCAACTACGGTGCATTTGTTGAAATCGAACCAGGCATTGACGGCTTGCTTCACGTCAGCGATATTTCATGGACTGAAAAAATTGCCCATCCAAATGAAAAATACAAGAAGGGTGATATGACTGAATGCATGGTCTTGGAAATTGACCAAGACAAACAACGCATCAGCCTTGGCATTAAGCAAATGCACGAAGACCCATGGCAAACAGCAATTCCTGAAGCGTACAAGCCGGGCATGGTCGTCCATGGCAAGGTCACGAAGATCACAAACTTTGGTGTGTTCGTTGAGCTTGAAGATGGTTTAGAGGGTCTCCTTCACATTTCTGAATTGGCTGATCGCAAAGTTGATAGCCCACAAGAAATTGTTAAACCAGACCAAAATGTTGATGTCAAAATTCTCCGAGTTGATCTTGAAGAACGCAAAATTGGACTCAGTCTCAAGCGTGCTCAAGGTGATGATGACTCCACTGAAGAAGATTGGACACAACACATTGATAAAGGTGAGTCCCCTTCACGTGGTGGCATGGATGATCATGGTGCATTGGGTACTGATAAAATCGATCTGTAAAACCCACGCATTCATTAGTTGTTCACTTAAAGAAGACAGCCCGCCTATTCAGGCGGGCTGCTTTTCTCTTCTCTCCTCACGAGGTCATTACAGACCTAGCGTCTTCTTCCTTGCGTCTCTCAGCACAAAACCAAAAATGTCAATAACGTGAGAATGACGATCTTTCGTCTATGCCCAGTCCATTCAATGGCGCGCTTTGTGCATCGCATGCTCGTTCCTCTTCTCTAAAATATCAAATCAAGTAAATCAATCCCCCAACACCCACTACCATGCACACAAATACACCTATGGCAAGTCACCATCCAAAAAAATATCGCAGAAATCTATTTTCTAGACTGCATATTCCGATTCTTTTATGTTTTTGTACACATTTTTCATATGCAAATGACGTGGAAACAGCCCTACAAACCGTGAGAACGTGGGTGAACAGTGGAATGGTAGTATTAGGTGAGAGCGACACAACACCAGAAAATATTTCTGGTGTTTGTGTTGTTTTACGCAAAAACGGAGAACTTCTTGGCTATGGAGAAGCGTTTGGTGAACATGAATCCTTACTTGGTAACGCTGCAACAATTGCATTTGCAAAAGCCAAAAAACATCCGGTCATTCGTACACTTCCAGAAGATGTTCGGTCGTTTGCGTTTACTTCCATTGGAATTGAGATTGGTGTTGCAACCGAGTACACACCGATTCCTACGAAGAACCTTGACAAAGCGGCAAAACAAATCCAGCGCGGGGTTGATGGCATTGCGACTCGACGTGGAAACACTTGGGATTTTCGTTTCCCGTGTCAGATGCGTTTGTCGCCATTTAGAAGAACAGTGAACCATCTAGAAGGAATGTGTATTAAAGTTGGCGCCCCTGCTGCTGAAGTCATTGCACACCAACTTCCGGTTCAAGAAGACATCACGATCTATACAGTTGATTTTGCTTCTGCATATCAACACGCACATGGCGAACCAATTCGCGTGTTGTTCAGGGGAGATGAGCTGATCGCGCTACATGATTTGCAACAAACAGGGTTACAACCTGTTGCAGAATTACTTGCGTCTCATGTAATACGCTCAGTGTGGCCGCTTGAAGAACCAATTGGTATCTCGGGAACATACCTACCAGAAGTAAATCGCCTTGATGTTGTATTTGCACCAACTATTTCGCAAGCAATGACTGCCGAGGCGATATGGAAATATGCACAGTTACCAAATTGTGCACAAAAAGAAAATGCGCTTGTTGCGTACACTCGAATCATGAATGATCTCGCTGTTGTGAACGAGCACGAATCTCCCATTACCGGTGTTGCAGAACAATCGTTTGTCGTTCTTGCAAGCAGCGGCGAATCGTTGCTTTCAAAAGATGCCGTATCAATGATTCAAAGTTGCAAGAAAGATGTGATCGATGCTGCAAAAGCAATGGTTGGTGGTACACATATTCCTCAGAAGGCGCTCGCCCGTGGCGTTCTTTCTGCAGCAATTGCGACGCTTGCAAAACAAGACGAGGCGCTGTTACCGCTTGCTGAAAATACAATTCAAATCGCGCTTGCAACAACACCACAGCAAAGCATGGCTTCACTTATTCCGTGGATCATGAATGCAAGTGTTTCCATTCTTGACCTTGGAGGAACGGTCGATGTTGCTGCAATGAGAAAACTCCGCGATGTGAGTCTTTCCACGCAAATAACCGATGACTCCATTCCTGATTTACTCGGTGGATTTTCACTGCAAACAAAGTCTGGACCAGTTACCGATGCGAGAGGCATTCGCATGTTACCGATGCTTGCTAGTTTGTTGCCCGTTGAAAAGTTTACGCCACGCGGGGAACGTTCTACTGCACTCATTTCAATGCTTCTTGCAGCGCGGTACACATCGCAACTCACGACAACGCGTGAAAGGGCAAGTCGTTTTGCAAACCCAACAAAAGCAACAGGTGGTGTTCGTTCATCTGTTTGGGATGCCATAATGAAGCCAGAAGCAACTGCAATGGCTCTTATTGGAATTACAGAGGCAATTCATGCATTAAATCTTGTCGCCCAAGGACAATAGGCGTATACTCGGGCATGCGGTTTTTAATGAGATCTCTTGTTTTAGTTCCCCTGCTCTTGTGTAGCGTGTTATTTTCAGCACCGGATTCAACCAAATACGCGCACGCAAAGATACTCGGAAAACTTTTATATACCGACATGTCGGTGTCGTGGGACGAACAACCTGTTTCTGATGTACTCCATCAGTTTCAACGCGATCTTGACATTGACATGTTTGTGTTTTGGAAATCAAAGGATAAAGATGGCATCGATAAGAATACTTCTATCACGCTTAAACTTACCAATCAACCTGCGGTTGTCGTTCTAGAACGCATCATTGAAAAACTCAATAATGCTGCACCTACTGCATGGCAACTTCGTGACTCCATGTTAGAGATCGGCTTCAAGGAACAGTTCACCAATGGAAGTGCGATGGAATTGCGGACGTATGACGTAATGAACCTGTTGTTTACAATTCGTGATTTTGACAATGCTCCAATCATGGGAACAACTGGCGGTGGTGGTGTGAACTTTGGTGGACCAGCAAATGATCCAGATCGTTTAACAAAAGATGAAGAAGTAGAAAAACTGATTAGTACAATTACAGATTTTGTTGAATCAGAACAATGGAAAGTGCACGGTGGAAATTGCACCATTCGTTTCTATAAAGGTTCACTGCTTGTCAAAGCACCCGATTTTGTGCATCGCCAGTTAGGTGGATATTCCTTTTCGCCACTTCGTCCAAAAAACATGAAAACACGCACTATTAACTTTTCTGGTGGCAACACGTCCGTCCGTCTCCCCCGCGTCCCTAATATCCATTGACTGGGAGACTGAGGGTGCAACATCGCACAAGGTTATTTCTCTGAACCTTGGGTTTGACCTAACACCCAGTGATCAAACCATGCTTTATCCCATTCCATTTTTGCTTTTCGGTGAGACATTTTAGAAAGACCATGGCCGGTACCGGGATAGATCACAAGCTGCGTCGGTACATCAAGATAATCATGCAAAGCGCGAAAGATCGCTTTTGATTGTTCTGCGGGAACGCGGGCGTCTCCCTCGCCAACATGAATAATGGTTGGAGTTGTAATATGATCTGCTTCAAACAGTGGAGACATTCGGCGAAGTTCAGCGGGTACTTCCCAAGGCAAACCCTTTGCGTAATTCACAACGTGTCCGGGCGTATCTTCAATCGACCACTGCATGGTTTGGTCGAACACTCCCGCCCCGCTACTTGCTGCCTTAAAGCGATCGGTTTTTGCAATCAAACAATTCGTGAGGTACCCGCCATTGGACCAACCACCAACTGCAAGTTTGTCGGGGTCTGCAATACCTCGTTCAATCATTACATCAACACCATCAAGAATGTCTTGTACTTCAATGTCATTTTCTCGACCCACAAGGTCAGTTAGAAATGTATCGCCGTACCCCGTTGAACCACGATAGTTAGGGCTAAACACTGCCCAGCCGTCTGAAGAAAACAATCCGCGTCCATACATTGAAATGGATAACGCAGCTGTTCTTGCAGAAGTTGGTCCGCCATGCAAATCCACATACATTGGGAGTGGTGCATCTTTACCTATTGTAAATCCCTTCGGTAATTCCAAAACGCCTTCAATTGTCGTTCCATCTTGCGCAGTCCAACGGACTGTTTGTATAGAAGGAAGATCCCAGCCGGCGATATGAGTATTTGGATTTGCAACAACAGTAACCATGTTTGAATCAATGCTCGCTAGAACAACGCTAGACAAAGTGACGGAAGAACCTACGACAGCGGCGATTTGTTTCGTGTTTCCTGCAACACTAAAGTCCCAGCAAATCAAATTGTTTGTAATCAACTCGGTAGTCTCGCCTTGCTTGGCGTACCCAACGTTAGAAACTTGAAGAAGCGGGCGTGTTGTGCCCTGTTCGGCGATGTACAACAAGTCGTGCGAGTTTGGAATCCAAACTGGACTAGAGCCGAGCGACACTTCATCTTTTCGTTCGACTTGATGTAATATTGTTTTTGCATCACCGAACGTTGCGACAAACATATTCCGTGGAAAACCATCAAAGTCTACAGCGAACAACAAACGAGAACCGTCACTTGACCAATCTGGTGATTCAACCCAACCGTACGGGGAAGGCGCGTCTGCCCTCCAGAGCGTGTCATCAAGAAGTACAGTTTTCTTGGTTTCAATATGATAGATACCAATATCCGACCAACCTTCGTTAGTAATCAACCGTGTATCTGGAGTTGTCACAGTTGCAATTTTTGTACCATCTGGGGAAAGTGAAAAATCAACGATCACCTTGTCTTCGTCCCACAATTTATCGTGTTTCCAAGTTGTAAGATCTAACACCCATATTTCAGAGTAATCAACAATGCCATGTCCATATTCAACATCATCGTGCTCTTTACGAAGCGACTTCCACGCATCGTCAACTTGAGTTTCATCACTCAGCATGTAATAGACGCGTGAACCATCTTCGCTTAACTGCCAATCTTCAATGCCGCCAACCAACCGTGTCACTGCCATCAATTGCGTGCCATCTGGTTTGATTCGCCAAAGTTGTTTTTTGCCGTTGCGTGGAAGATCGTCACCTTTACTTCCTCTTCTCGAAGAAAAATATAGCCAAGTATCAGTGTTTCCCCATTGCATTGAGCCGTCATTCGCTTCATCAAAAGTTAAACGAAGAGGCTCGCCATCACCTACATCAGTTTGAGCAATCCAAACATCGTAATTTCTCCGATCAAGATCCTCGTTCCACCGCCCTTCCGTCCAAGCAACGTACTCCCCAGTTGGAGAGATCGAACAACTCGAAACATACGAAGTCGAAAAGTAATCTTCGGGTGTGATTTGTGTACATACGCACAATGCGATTTCTAAAAACATGAAGTTTTCCTCTGCTTAATCGTGGCGGAGTGCCACGATTGGATCTTGCTTGCTTGCAATAATTGCGGGATAAATACCAAATACAAGTCCAGTTCCCGCAGCAACAAGGAATGAAACAATAATTGACCAGACCGTCACTTGCGTTTCCAACCCAGCACCAATGTCCGCAACGCCACTGAGCCACGGAAGTTTAAACAACAGTTCTAAAATTGTTTCGAGACCAACTGAAATTCCCACACCAACAACGATACCAAGTAAACCGCCAACAGCACTCAAACTGCCTGTCTCAACAAGAAACTGCGCGGCAATATCTCGCCTCGTTGCGCCAACTGCTCTTCGAATACCAATTTCTCGTGTTCGTTCAACGACTGTCGCAAGCATAATGTTCATGATGCCAATGCCGCCAACAAGCAAACTAATCGCTGCAATCGCGGTAAGTAAAATATTCATTGTTGCGGTGGTTCTTCGTACATTTTCAAGCAATTCCCACGGAACGATCACTTCGATGTCCTTTAATCCCGGATGACCGACGCTCATGATTTGCCTTATGTGTTCCGCCATTGGAATCACTTCATCGGTTGATGGAGCGGTGAGGTAAATTTCAGAAACCTCTACCTCTTCGCCACTAAACGAACCTGCTTGCCTTCGTACAACGGTATCGCCAAACTCAAGACGCGAAGTTGTCATCGGAATGTGTACATCTTTATTGAAATCACGACCAACAAGCGCTGAGCCCGTTCCACCAGCAAGCCCAACAGGATTTAAAACTCCAACAATCGTAAAAACTCTTGTATCTATTCGTAGTTTCTGACCAATTGGGTCAGTAAGCGGAAAAAACTGCTTCGCTATCTCAAACCCAATCACGGCAATTGGTGCGCTGCGAAGTAAATCCTCTTCGACCAAATATCTACCGCCCTCCTGCACACTCAGGTTCGCTGCATTTTTAAGTTCAGGAGTTGTTCCAAAGGTTTGACTTGTTGTACGAAGTGCACCCCTTGCTATTTCAGAGCCAACTGTTTTGAGCGGAACAATCATATCAGCTTCAACAAATTTGTGAAGTCGACGTTCATCCGCGCGAGTAATACCGAATTTTGCAACAAAAGATCTTCGTTGCGAGCCAACATCTTTCGACTCTGGGGGCCGCTGCGACCTGACAATAATGTTTGTTGCGCCAAGAGATTCGATTGCACGCAACGCAGCTTGCTTGTTCCCTTCACCAATTGAAACCATAACGATCACTGCAGCAACACCTAGAATAATTCCAAGACTCGTGAGTACAGAACGGAGTGCGTGAAGGCGAAGACTCTTTAAGCCTAGATAAATTGTTTCGAATGTAAGATTCATGGTGCCATCAATGGTTCTGGTGAGTCTGGTTTAAAAGCGATCGGCACTTCAACAAAAAATGATGCGCCTTCTCCTGTTTTTGATTCTACCCAAACTTCTGCTCTAAGCAACTCTGCAAGTTCGCGGCAGATTGCAAGACCTAACCCTGTCCCTTGGTGCTCCTTCGTGTGCGAAGCATCAACCTGTCTAAATTTTTCAAAAACCATCTCAATCATATCTTCGGGGATTCCGGGACCATGATCTGAAACAGTAATTCTTACCGCCAACGTTTGGTCCGGTCGTTTAATTTGCTCTGCAATAATATCAATTGATCCTCTCTGAGGGCTAAATTTAATCGCGTTCGAGAGATAGTTGTAGAGAATTTGCTGTAGTTTCCCAGGATCTGTTTCTATGCGCTGTAGTGTATTGACAATGTGAACATCCACGTTGAGCATCGAAATTTTCGCCTGCGGGCGCATGATCCCGACGAGACCTTCAAGTAAATCTTCCACGCTGGTCTTTTCAAGATTTACTTCCATTCGACCTGCTTCAATTTTCGCCATGTCTAAAAGTTCGTTGATCATGTCGAGTAACGAACGACCGCTTGTCAAGATATTATTGATATACCGAACTCGCTTTTCATCATTAGATTCTGTTGTTGGTCCCATGCCTTGTAACAAGTCTGCAAATCCAATGATTGAATTGAGTGGTGTGCGGAGCTCGTGACTTACGTTCGCCAAAAATTCGTTTTTCAATCGTCCCGATTCAAAAAGCCCGACATTATCTGATGCAAGTTCTTCTACTTTCAAGTCAAGAGATTCGTTAAGAAGATTGAGTTTATCTCGATCAGATTCCATTTGGTCGAGCATTTCATTAAAGGCAATAGCAAGTTCTTCAAACTCATCACCAGTTGCAAGTTGGGAACGTGCACGCAAATCACCCGTTTGGACTCGCTCAGAAACTCGCCTTAGTTTCCGCACGGGTGAAAAGACTAGTCGGGTAAGAATAAGATGAAAAGCAAGAAGCGAAAACAAAAATCCAGATATTCCTGCCGCAATCAACCATGTCAGCATCACGAGTCGTTGTCTTTTTGCGAACGTTGTATCAAGCCGAACAATGAGAATCGCTTCAAGTGGATCTGAAAGAGACGGAACTGATACACCACTCTTAAATGTGGTTATGCCCGTATGTTCTATCGCTCTACACTGTGATTCTGTGATTGCCCGAGCGTATAAAAAATACTGATATTGATCACGATCATGCGCATCAGTAAACTTTATTGCTGCGGTCGTTTCAAATATTTTTTTTGCACGGCTCTCAAAACTTTTTGCGTCATCCTCGATGTTTATTACATAAAGCAAACGAATATTTAATGAGGCATCGTCGTCGTCTGATGAACCAAATTCTTCTCTTGACAACAACCATTCGTCAGCGAGTTGCTTGGCGAGTTCCTCTTGATAATTATGGACAAGTTCGGCTGTTCCTGTCCATGGAATAACCAACGTCACAACGAATATGACGACCATAACAGCGCCAAAAATAGCGAGACATTTGTTTGCAAGGCTCAGACGAGATCCCATACCACCCAAGATACACCCCCACTATCCACCTGTGGGTCGCGACCATTCCCAATGTTTAGACTTCTCTAGGGCTGTTGCTGATTGTTTGATACATCGAAGACAAATAGTTGCCTCTGGGTCGATTTTACTGTGCCACGAGAGTTGGTCTCGCAATTCAAGGCACATCCTGCACTTCCAATGTACTGGTTCACCCTTGTCACCAAGGACAATATCCGTAAACGCCTGCGTCAAGCATGATCCACACACAATACTGCCACGATGCCCTTCGATACAAGGGTCTCCGAGACTCCATGCGGCTCGCTGGCAATAGTCACAGAGGATGTCCTCTGGTTGTACATCGTTTTCATTGATACCTGCGCGGTGCATTTTATATTTTCCTCAGTGTCATTGCGTGAAATGGTCGCCCTTCACGGCGGTACTTACGCTCAAAATTAGTTCCAGTCAGTTCACCTTCTAAGGCAGAATCAACGCCTTCAAATGAAGTGCGTTGAAACAACTCCGATTGCTTTTTGATGTGCGCTTCACACCACGACCATAAATCATCATGATCGGTCACAATTCGAAGTTCGCCTCCAAGTTTTAGAACGCGGTGAAATGTTTGCAACGTGTCATCTTGAACAACCCGCCGTTTATTGTGCCGCTTCTTCGGCCATGGGTCACTGAAGTACAAATGGATCACTTCTGCAACGCGGTCCTCACACCAATATTTTAAAAACTCGGTGGCATCTCCGTACACCATGCGAACGCACTTGCGACCATTACGGTGCAAACGATCCGCTCCGTACCGATAAAACTCTGCCGCCCATTCAAATCCTAGAAAGTTCGTCTCTGGTTGCAATTCTGATTGTTGGAGAAGAAACGTGCCCTTTCCAGAACCGATTTCAATTTCAAGTGGATTAGATTTGTCACCAAACCAATTTCTGGGGTCGATGCGACCTTCATCAGCAGGCGGCAGTTCACGCATGTCGATGCCAACCTCGCCAACGTCAAACGTTCTGCCTCTTGATAATCCGAAACTCACGCGCCAGCCACACCTGCGCCGCCACTTGCAGCAGCAGCCTGTTGTGCATCTGCCGCAGATTGCGCTGCTGGACCACCAAGTGAACTGCCACGAACCGAAACAACCGAAGGTATTCCTGTTCCATATCCCTTCAGTTCATTTTCCCAAACCTGCTTTCCCGTCAACGGGTCGAGGCAATACACATATCCTCGAACTGAAACCACAAGTCGATCGCCATCAAGCAAAATCGCAGCGTATCCCGAACCTTTTGTAGCTTTCCAATCCCAGACAGTTTTCCCTGAGTAACGATCAAGTGCAATCACTTGTTTGTTAAAACCAGTGAATACAAGATCATTGATCGTGTTCTGATTAGTCATAATCTGTAATCTCTGCAAGCCATACACCCATCGCCTCGAGCGCTTCGGGCTCAAAGGTGGTTTCGATTTGCCCATACTCTGCGATTCCGCCAGTAGTTGCTCGCTGGAATAAATGATTCAGACCATCAAACTCGACTACTGTAATTTGTCCGCCTGCATTTGTAATTGTTTTTTCAATCGCGGGCAAATTTTGCGAAGATGAAACTTGCGTGTCCAACGTTCCGTTCATCGCAAGCACTGGGCACGTCACTTGCGCAAGCACTGGAGCAGGATCATAAAACAGGAACCATTGAAACCACGGTGTTTCAAATTGTGCTAACCCGCCATCAGTCATTTCATTGAATTCAACAGGTGTGACTGTCATTCCTTGTGATTGAAGTTGCATATCGACAAGTTCCATCATCGATGCTCGAATTTCTAACGCGTTTGCATCTGACTCGTACAACTCGTAGATGTTCATCGAAGCGTTCACAACCCTGTCGATAATCTCTTGGTCTGTGCCGGTTGCTTCCATAAGCATCGCTGCTTGTACCGGCATGAGTTCATATCCTGGAACACCGGGGCCAGCAAGCATTACAACAAACGCTAGTTTTTCATCATCAAGAGCAACGAGCGGACCAATGATGCCACCCTCACTGTGTCCGATGACGCCAACTCGAAATGGATCGATGTTTGGTTGCCATCGTGCTGCCTCAACCATGACCTTTACATCTGTAGCAAAATCTACCGAGGTTGCATCTTTAAGTGTTTCCATATCTTCAACAACCGAACCACCAACGCCGCGATCATCGAATCGCAGCACAGCGATCCCTTCACGTGTGAGGTAATCTGCAATCACCAAGAATGGCTTATGCCCCATAAGTGTTTCGTCACGATCTTGCAGGCCAGAACCAGTAATCATCACGGCGCACGCGAAGGGCCCCTCTCCGTTTGGAACAGTGAGTGTTCCTGCAAGTGTATGCCCATCAGGGTGTAGTGCTGTAATCTCAGTCGTCGAGTATGGAAACGGCCCAACGGGCATCTGCGTTCGTACAAGTTCGGGTGCTACATCAACGCGGACGAAATCGATTGGGAATGACATTCCTCCCTGATCCATTTGACCTTGTAGCATTGTGAAGTTGTCGTTTTCTTTTACAGTAAACACAAGACCAGCTTGCGCAAGCTCTGCGACAAGGTGCGCATCCTTGTTGTAGGTTGCTTCAATTGGGATATCTGTTGCGCCTTGGGTGGGAACTGTCATATAAATGAATGTTCCTTCATCGGTTTCGCTCACACCAAGTGACATCTCTAGTGGGCCAAGTGTTGGCACTTCGATCGCGCCCGAATAAATCCTCAATTCATCACCTGCGAACGCTGCGCACGAAATCATCAACAGCCAGATCATCATTTGGCTAACACATTTTTTCAACATCACTGTCTCCTTACTGGGGTTGCTCTGGGCTGGATTCTATCTCGACGCGCCGTGCGTCTGCCCAAAGATCCTCAAGATCATAGTATGCCCGAAGCTGCGGTTCAAATAGGTGTGCCACAACCGTTACAAAATCCGTCACAATCCACGTTGCACCCGTGTCAACGCTCTTTCTGAACGCGGGCAGACCCGCTTCCTTGCCAAGATCAACAAGCTCGCTGGCAACCGACTTCATTTGTCGGTCACTGGTACCTGTACCGATCAACACAAAATCGCACACTTGACTGACAGTTGACACATCAAGTAAAACAACATCATCACAGTGTCGGTCAATAAGTAAACGGGCTGCTGACGCTGCGAATGCAGCGGCAGCAGCCGTTTGAATTTCTAACTTCTGTTGTGACACTTACAGTCCCAATGCCCCAGCAACTACTGGCCCAAAGTTCACTACAAGACCAGCAAACACAACTGACACAATTGCGATCAGTTTAATCAAAATGTTCAACGCAGGACCAGATGTATCTTTAAATGGATCGCCAACAGTATCACCAACAACACTTGCTTTGTGTGCGTCAGATCCCTTACCGCCATGCATCCCTGATTCAATGTACTTCTTCGCGTTATCCCAAGCACCGCCAGCGTTTGCCATGAAGATTGCAACAGCAAATCCACTTGTCAAACCACCAACGAGTAGTCCCATTACGCCGCCAACCCCAAGAAGAAGCCCGACAACAATTGGTACTCCGATCGCAAGGATCGCTGGTAAAACCATTTCTCTTTGTGCACTCGCTGTTGAAATATCAACACAACTGCCATAGTCAGGATACGCAGTACCATCAACCATCGTTTGCTCTTTTGGCCAATTCATCGGATCAGAAATTTCATCATCGCTCATGCCGTTTGCTTTAAACGCTTTCTTCATCACACCAAATTGGCGGCGGCATTCGTTCATCATTTCGTATGCTGCTCGACCAACGGCGTTCATTGTCAAAGCACAGAATACAAATGCAAGCATCACGCCCAAGAAAATTCCGCCAAGAACTTTTGGATTCATAATTGAAACATCGTAGTACGTCAATAATTGCTTAATTGTTGCACTCTTCGTTGGTGCAATTGTAAATGCCATTTGGTGATCACCCACCTTGACCTGCACAGCGTGAGCGTTATCAATTTCGCTCCAGTTTAAATCAGCTTCAAGGGTTTCGTACGCATTTGGTGCAGCTTCAAACTGAGTTCTAACTGCATTGTTAGACAACATAAGTCCGCCGAATGCAACACCATCATTCACACCAATAATTTCGCCATTCCCAAGATATTTGATTGCGTCATTGGTCGTATCGGCTGCCATTACTGCGGCAACATCATGAGCAATCTTCTTGTCAAGACTTGTCTGAACAACTGAAACGTATGCAGCTAAGAGTGCGAGTGCTGTCAATGCGGCTGAACCGATTGCAAAACCTTTACCTGTAGCAGCAGTTGTGTTACCAAGTGAATCAAGCATGTCTGTGCGTTCGCGAACGATTGGTGGTTGACCAGTCATTTCAGCGTTGCCGCCCGCGTTGTCAGCGATTGGACCATACGCATCAGTTGCAAGTGTGATACCGAGCGTACTCAACATCCCAACAGCAGCAATGCCTACGCCATAAAGACCGAGTAGGAAGTTGTCGTTGCCGCCTGCAAAACTAAATGCAGAAATGATCGCAACAACAATCACGATCAATGGCGCCCATGTTGAAATCATGCCTTCAGCAATACCTGAAATGATCACTGTTGCAGCACCAGTTTCAGTTTGTTTCGCAATTCGCTGCGTTGGAGCGTGCTCGTATGAAGTGTAATACTCCGTTGCATACGCAATCACAAGACCCGCTACAAGGCCGGTGATAATTGAGAGCCATGGACCCGCCCACCAAATGTCTGTTCCATTGAATAAGTAGTAGAACAATCCACCACAAAGAACTGCAATCAAAAACGATGCAACGTACACACCTTTGTGCAAACCTTTTAGAAGTTCGCTGAAGCTCGCGTTTTCTTTTGCTCGAACAACGAAGACTCCAACGAGGGAACAGAAAATGCCAAGCCCAGCAAGCGCCATTGGAGCAATTGCCAATCGGAAACCGAGTTCAGTATTCTGCATGCCCATCGCAGCAGCAGCACCAAGTGCCATTGTTGCGAGTATCGAACCGTAATAACTTTCGTACAGGTCAGCACCCATGCCAGCGACATCGCCTACATTGTCACCAACATTGTCAGCAATAGTTGCTGGGTTTCGTGGATCATCTTCAGGAATTCCTGCTTCAACCTTACCAACGAGGTCAGCGCCAACGTCAGCAGCTTTCGTATAAACACCACCACCAACACGAGCAAACAATGCCTGTGTTGAAGCACCCATGCCGAATGTCAGCATGATTGATGTAATTTCAACGAGCTCTTTACCCGGCATCAATTTGTTCCAAACGTAGAACCAAACTGATGTATCAAGGAGTGCAAAACCAACAACAATGAGTCCCATGACTGCACCCGATCGGAATGCAACTTTAAGACCTGCGTTCAATGATTGTTTCGCGGCCCATGTTGTACGGGCAGATGCGTTTGTCGCCATTTTCATGCCGAACCAACCACATAAACCTGAGAACAACCCAGCGATTGGAACACCAACTGCTGACCAGACTGGCTGAATCCCTGCAAAACCAAGGGCTGCAAGAATCGCGATGAGAACAATAAAGACGACAAACACAACTTTGTATTGACGCTTGAGATATGCCATTGCGCCAGCACGAACGTGCTCAGCGATTTTGATCATCTCTGGTTCACCTTCACTTTGCGCCATCACACCTCTACTGAAGATGAAAGCCATGATAAGTGCAACGATTGCACCAACTGGTGCCAGGTAATACAGCATCCATGGATCTGATAAAGCTGATGGATCTGATGCTGTTGTTTCTTGAGCAAGCATGAGAAAGTTCATGTTGTTCGTCTCCTAATTTGAGTTTGCCCGACGTGGGCGTTACTTCGTTTCTGCCTAAGTGCGATTTCGGTAATCACACGCTCTCTGAAAAATTAAATCGCCGAGATGCGTTGCACTCGGCGCGTACTGTTCGTGTTCTAGTTTTTTGTTTGGCGTAAGCACTGCATGTGCTTATGAACGCCCTCGACCACCGCCGCCACCAGTGCCACCACCAGTGCCGCTAGCGCCACGAGCTGCTTTTGGAGGTGTGCGTTGAAGTTCAGGGTGCAATTCACGTTGGATCCGTGATTCAGTTCGTCTCTTAGCGCGGCGCTTGCGTTCCGATGGTTTTTCAAAATATTGACGCTTCTTCACATCTTTGATCAGATTTTCTTTTTCACAAAGTTTTTTGAAGCGGCGGAGCATCTGACTCGCAGATTCATTTTGCCGTGCTTTAATTCGTATTGCCATAAGTTCCTAAACCTTCCTTTAAATCAAGTATTGAGAGCCACGTATTATCATGTATTGTTGGCACCATTGCAAGGGGGAGAGGTGTTATTGCTAACTCTTTTGTTTTCAACCACTTGCAAGATTCTGAATAGGCGATATTCTGCCTCTACTATGGAGTTACTCGTCGACACGTGGAATGTGCTGCACCAGATGGGTGTTTTGCCCCCCGATCTTGCTGGATTAGAGGTCGGGGAACTCGCTCATTTACTCTCAAAAGGCCGTTGGGCTAGTGATCGAATCTCACTCATTTGCGATGGTACTCCCGGAAATAGTGGTTCTGCAACTGGTCGAAATGTTGAGATTGTATATACCGGTGGAACCAAATCTGCGGATCAAGAAATCATGGATCGCGTTGCTGTTTCATCAACTGCGAATCGAATTGTTGTTGTAACCAACGACCGAGAAATTATTCGATTCATCCGTGCAAAAGGTGCACAACAATTGGGGTCAGTTGAGTTCCTTGAAGCAGTTGCAGATGATCATCAACGACCAAACAAAAAAATCGTACGCAAGCCCTCCGGCTTGTCTCCGGAAAAAGCTGCAGCGTGGAAAGAAGAGTTTGGTTTCGATAGCGAGGACATGACAGACCTACACGAGGAAATCAAACATGTAGATATCCCTAAGCCAAAAACAGTTCCGACCCCAGAAGAAAAACCAAAAACAAAATCAAAAAAAATCGCAAAACCTCGGCTCCCTGCAGAGCCCGACCTTCCAGATGATCTCATCAACGAAGCCCGTCGACTTTCCGAATAAACTCACCCCCGAATAAACTCACCCCCGGTGAGTTTAATTTCGAAAACTATGGGATATACTAAGAACGTACCATGCACGAAACACCCATAAATACTGAATCAGTAATAATAAACCAACAATCATTTGGGCTCTTTGTTGCTGTTACGGGCATTCTTTCCATAACACTTCTGCTATGGCGGCTGTTTTTAGATCCAAGCGGAAGTACTGTTGAACTTATCGATTTCTTTGATATTGGAATTTGCGCTGTGTTTTTCTGGGATTTCCTGCGAAAACTTTTTACTGCAAAATCAAAATTAAAATATCTCGTGACGTGGGGTCCAATCGATTTGCTAGCATCTGTTCCAGCAATTTGGTTTGCTTCATCTCCCATTATTCATACCCTGAAATGGCCGCACGTCTTCCGAATTGTGCAAGGCATTCGCGCAATCAAAGCGATTCGCGCCATCCTTCTTGCAGTACATTCAAACAAAAGATCTACAATTGTAGTGCTGGGATTTCTCATTGCAGAAATTGCGGTCATTGGCTCTTGTTTTTCTGTGCTACATTTTGAATCACAAGATCCCACTGCAAATATAACGAACGCCGCCGATGTTCTGTGGTGGTCAATCGTCACGATGTCAACTGTTGGGTATGGTGACTATTACCCAGTAACAGTTGGGGGTCGTTTCACTGCAGCGTTGCTTATGTTTTGTGGTATTGGTCTCTTTGCAATGCTCGCTGGTGTCTTTGCAGATACTCTTAGATCAGCAACTATAGACATCGCAAAAAAAACAAAGAAATAATCTCACCCCCGAAAACTCACCCCCGAAAATATTCACCCCCCCCCCGAAAAAACTCACCCCCGGTGAGTTTATTTACGGTTGCAATCGTTCCCATGACCACACCCCGTCAGTACAGGTATATCGAACGCGGTCGTGCAAGCGACCGTCGTGCCCCTGCCAAAATTCAATTTCGTCAAGCGAAACACGGAACCCTCCCCAATGTTCGGGGCGTGGCACACTGCGACCAACCCACTTTGCCATCAGCGCCGCAACCTTTGCCATCAACACCGCTCGGCTTTTCAATGGTTGTGATTGGTGACTTGCCCATGCGCCAACTTGGCTTAGTTTTTGCCTTGTTGCAAAATACACATCCGATTCTTCCTCGCTCACTTTCGTAACCGTTCCTCGAATTCGAAGTTGCCGCTGGCTATCATCCCAATGAAACAACATCGCAGCGTGTGTGTTCTTTCCAAGATCTGACGCTTTTGGGCTGTCATAATTCGTATAAAAAACAGCCCCTTTTTCATCAAAACCTTTCAAAAGCACCATTCTTGTCGATGGCTTGCCCTCCGAATCAACTGTCGACAATGCAACTGCAAGCGGGTTTGGAGTGGCAAATGCAGCATCAGCCTCATCAAACCACTGCTGTGCAGGGGTAATTGGAGATTCGGATGGTGAATCAAAGTTCATTTGAAAAAAAGTCCTTAACGATACATGGTAGTATTGGGGTAGAATACACCCATGGGGAATCAGGGGGGCTTGGCGCTGCAACAACTGCGTAAAAGCCTAGTGGCGTCGACCTCGTGAAATGGAGGTTTGGTATGCACGAAAAACGAAATTTTGTTCTTGTACTCCTTGGAACAGCGAGTGTGCTTTGGGCAATTTGGGCGTGGACGATGTCTGGCGCTGATGGTGTAGGTTTTTCAAAAATTGTTTCTCTCATTTTTACACTCACAATTACCGGTTGTTTAATTTATGCCTTTAACATGGAAGATCAGTTACCCAATCGTCTGCAAGAAATTGTTGGTTCGCATTACTTCGAAGCAGATGGTGTTTGTTTGTTTCCACTAGTTCGAACATCGCAAAACGGTCCGGAGTTATCAATTTATTTTCAAAATAGATATGAAAACCCCGCTTCTGTGATCGTGCATCTTCGTCCAGCGCAACGATCGTTTACCGTTGTTGAAGGTGCAAGCGATGTACACATTGCATTTCGGGTTGGCGGTGGTGACGTTGGTGTTGTACATCAACCAATCACCGTGCCCGAAACATTACGCGGCGAAATTGTCAATGTACAGATGGTCGGTGTAAGCCATTATCCAAGAAGTCACGGCACTCGGTGGCGTCGAAACGAAGGTCGTCCATGTGGAACGATGGATGTTGACTGGGTTGGAAACGCAATGAAGATTGGCGCGCATGAAGTTGATGGAACAATCGAGCTCACCGATCCCGTCATGCTTCATCTTGCAATGCCTAAAAATATTGCGTGTCCTGAACCACGCGACCACTCTTGCAGGCAAGAAATCTTGTAAAAAAAGGTCGCTCCTTTGAGCGACCTTTTTTCTAAGTGTGTCTGAATAAATGTTACATCGTGTAGACAATGTCAAGTGCATTACCGAGACGTTCGTGCATATCTTCTAAATGCGATTGAGTATACACATCGAGTGAACCGTCGTTCTCAAGAATGTCTCCGAGTTGTTTATACAACTCACGTGTGTGGTACAACGCGATAGTTCGCACTGGTCTAAACATTCGCACACGACCGGTTGAAAGACCGATGAGACGGTCAGTCATTTCAGCTTGAAGATTACGACGCATTGATGAAATCATTGGTTCTCTGTTTGACCAGTCGCCATCTGTTTCGTCAATTCCTGAATAAATCGCATCCATCAAAGTATCAAAGATTTCAGCCATCGTAAGTGCATCTTCGTCGTCAGCAACGCGGTATTCATTGTCATATACCATGCCAAGTCGACTTGGAGCGAGAATTGATGAAAGCATCGAAGCTTGCAGACCAAGAATTCGATCGTGCACAGGCCACGTCGCTTCGCCACTGTCACCACCGCCGCCGTACCACTTATCAACATTAAAGTGTGCGAGCAGGTTTGGTGAAAGATCAAATGCATCTTCGTCAAAAATGTTTTCAACAACGAAGTTCAGTGCAGCACGTTGTTGTTCTGCAGGAACAACTGTAACTGGAGTGACATTTTCATCACCAAAGTCACCCTTCTTATTTCGATTTACAAACGCACCGCCGATCCAGTCAATCAACATCCCTGCTGAACCGGATTGCATGCGAAGCGTTGTTTCATATCCTCTTCGCGCCTTAGACCAACTGTCACCATCTTCAACATACGAGGTGAGTAGGTCTGCACGAAGTTTTTCAACAATTCGCATTTGATTTTGCGCGTATGTCAGTGGATCTTTACTAAAGTCGTACCGTTTCGCGAGTGGGTCAGGGCCACCTGTATCTTCATCAGTGAGATAAGCATGTTCTGGTTCGTTTGAACGCTTCAGAACATCATCTACCTTACCAAGTGTGTAACCATATTCAATCGCCCACACGTCGTATGGTCCAACGCCGATCATCGCGAAGTCACCCTGTACATCACCCGTTTCCATATTAAAGTTAACAGGGTTGTAATCCATAACTGATGCAGTAAATGGTTTCTTACCACGAATGTCTTCGGAGTTAATCTCTTCCATCGTGTACAAACCGGATGCTTTAAAGTTATGTCGCAAACCAAGCGTATGCCCTACTTCATGACAAACTAAACCAGAGATCAGTGGACCAATAAACCATTCTGGAATACCGTCAAGTTTATCGTCAGTTGCACGACCTGTAACATTTGGTGCACCCAATTCTACAAGGTCAAGTGCTTCGATACCGAGCCTTGCAAATGCCATTTGGCTTGCAAGTTGATACGCTGCTAAACAATGGTGGTCTTCGTCGCATAACCAATCAGCAATTTCTGCAAGGTCATCATCACCAGCAAGAATTGGATCGATCAGGGATTTTCCTGGGTCAGTATCGCCCGCTGCTTTGCGGCGATCGCGTTCTGCAAAAATACGCGCTTGTTCAATTGGACTTGCAGTTCGAATCCGCGGATCCCATTCTGGATAATCTTCAAGCCACTGAATATCAGAAGCAGTCAATGTTGCCATTGCTTCTTCTGCTTTGGGAATTTGTGAATACCAGCGCCAGTATGCTCGAATCCAACCGTCTGTTAGCACGATATCTGCATCAAGAATCTCACCTGTCATTGGATGTGCTCGTGATGGGCCGATTGCAGTTGCAATGTCATTGTTCAACCAACGAAGGAAGTTGTAACGAACATCTTCTGGATCTTTTTCCATATGCGCGCCAGTCGCTTCGTCTTGGTAATACACTTCGATTGCGGAATCGATGCCAATTTTTTCAAATGCATCATTCCAATACAACACGCCATCACGAACCCATCGCCGATACTTCACTGGAACTGTGTGTTCAACATAAAACACGATTGGTTTTTTGGGAGGACTAAGTGACAAACTTGAATCTCGTTTTTGGAGATCCCACCGGTTGATGTAATGCACCCACTTGTCTTCTTCGTGGGGCTGACCAAGGTCACGGAAGTCCGTTGTAAAAAAACCAACGCGTTCGTCTGCCTTGCGTGGTTCGTAAGAACCACGTTCTGGGACTTCACTAAATGAATAGTGAATTTGTTTGAAGTTTCCGCCACTAGTTGGCATTTCCAATGCAACTTCTAAGTTCTTTGGAAATGATTTTGCTGTTTTGATTGTTGTGAGTCTGCTATTTGCGCCGCGACCAACTGAACCAGCAATCTTCGAAGCGTTGCTGACAAGAAGGTAATCTAAATCAATCACTGGTTGACCATTTGGTCCAGTGGCAACGATTGGCACATCGATGATCACAGTATCTGTGAATATCGTGTCAACTGATTCTTGTGATGTTTTCGTTCCAGTTGATCGCACTGAAGTTTCTGGTGCAATGAACGCGATGCGGTCGTCGTATTTACGCAAGTAAATATATGACTCGTTGCCTTGTAATCCGGAGAAGACTACACCAGCCGATGGTGTCACTGCAACGAAAAATTTCTTGCGATCCCACCCACGTGGAAGTTCAAGGAGCATTTGGTTTTCTTTGTTATTTACCCAAAGACCAAAGAGGGCCTTCGATCCATCGGCAGTTGAAACAACTTCTTTAAAGCCCTCGTTGACTTCGTTGAATTGCTTCGGTTTTGCCAAACTTGGTGTAGTTGTGGTGGCGATGATGCCAAGGGCGAGTGCTGTGATTGTGATTTTGTTCTGGAACATGTAATAAAACTCCTAAAGTGCCTCTCTCCAATACGACTATGCATTGAAATTGTTCACGCTCTATATATGAACGTTCATGGCAGCATCGGCATTCCTTCTTGGTCACCTCAAACCTGCTGCGCGTAGAACCCATATTGTGGTTCTCGGACGTCCCCAAGTCAAAACAAAAACTTCAATTATTCAAGATTACTTACAGCGGCGGATTGTGCTTCTCTGAAGGCAGAAAACGCTGTTTTTACATCAATATCGCCCATCGCGAGCATTTGAGCAGCAAAAGTTGCAGCGTTGATCGCACCAGCGGTGCCAATTGCAAAGGTTGCAACTGGCATCCCTTTTGGCATTTGCACTGTTGAGAGGAGGGAATCGAGGCCATCGAGCGACCATGCCTGCATTGGGCAGCCCAATACGGGTTTTTCTGTGTGGGCTGCAACAACGCCAGCGAGATGCGCGGCGCCGCCAGCTGCACAGATAAATAGTTCGACACCGCGATTTTCAGCATCTGAGAGGTACTTTTGAAGCCGTTCTGGGTTTCGGTGCGCTGAGATTGCATTGCATTCATGCGTGATTCCGAACTTATGAAGGGTTTCACTCGCCTTTTTCATCGTAGGCCAGTCTGAGGCACTGCCCATGAGAACGCCAATTCGTGCGCCGTCTGTTGTTGTGTAATCAGCCATTCCCATATTCTACCTCAGAGTATTGCTCTGAGTATTCCTCCGAGTATTCCTCCGAGGCGTACACATAGCATGACACAGAGGTATGCTCCGAGGTGTACACAGAGCATGACACAGAGGTGTGCTCCGAGGCGTACACAGAGGTATGCTTCGAGTGGTACACAGAGGATGACACAGAGGATGACTCAGAGGTATGCTTCGAGGCGTACACAGAGCATTACACAGAGGATGACACAGAGGTATGCTTCGAGGCGTACACAGAGCATGGCACAGAGGCGTATGCAACATTCATTACAAAACTACATGTTTTTCGCGTTTTTTTCGCGTTTTTTTCGCATTATTTTAGCGGTTAGAATGGCGGGATGAACATTGCAGTACTAGGCGCAAGAGGGTCCGTTGGACGAGTTTGTATTGATGAACTCAAATCCCGAGGTATAAACGCCATTCCACTCCACAGAGACGAACGCATCCCTAGTGAGGCAAATGCCCTCATCGTTGCGGCACCAATCGAAACATCTGCATTCAACGGGCCACTTGTCGATTGCAGTGGTTCGATTCCAAACACCGCACTTTCACTCCCACCAATTCTTGAAACAAATCAAAAACAAAAACGTGTACCCAACTGCATGGCTTCGCTCATTGCGCAAGCGCTCGCTCCTTTGCATAAAGAATGCAACATCTCTTCAATCATCACAACAACAATGCAATCTGTTTCCGGCGCTGGTTGGCGAGGCGTCCAAGCACTTGAACAAAACGATACAACAGAATTGTTCGGCGGGGAACTTGTACACAACGTGTTGCCACATGAAAACCATGCGTATGAAGAACAAGTAATTAAAAAAGATTTGCACGAACTGTTTGGCTGCGAAGTAACTGCAACATCATTTCGCGTTCCAGTTGTTGTTGGCCATATTGCAAGTCTGCGGATCACAACCAAGCAACCAATCGATAAGCGAACATTGCCTGAATCAAAAAAGTATGACCCGCGAACAATGGAAAACAAAAGAGAGGTCTCAATCGGTCGCGTCCGCATCAATAAAAACACCGCAGACATTGTGGTCTGCGGTGATCAATTACTTTGCGGCACTGCGATTCCCGCGGTTGATTCAATCCTCGGCGCGTAATTTTGAAAGCACTGTAAAATCTTCAAGGGTTGTGACATCTTGATTCGAATCCGTTCCTGCAGCAACATCGCGTAGTAAACGACGCATGATTTTACCGCTTCTTGTTTTTGGAAGGGAATCCGTAAATTTCAATAAGTCTGGTTTTGCAATTGCTCCAATTTCATTCGCAACATGTGACCTGAGCACATCTTTCAATTCTTCGCTCGGTTCAAAACCTTTTGTCAGCGTGCAAAATGCTGCTATTCCAGTTCCTTTGATTTCGTGTGGAACTCCAACAACTGCAGCTTCAACAACTGATTCGTGACTTACCAACGATGATTCCACTTCCATTGTGCCTAGCCTGTGACCAGAAACATTTATCACATCATCAATTCGACCCATGATCCAAAAATTATCGTTCTCATCAATGCGCGCACTGTCACCAGCAAGATACATCCCGTCAACACGCTGAAAATACGTCTCAAGGAAGCGTTCGCGGTCGCCATAAATACCACGCAGTGTTGCTGGCCATGGTTTTCGAACGACCAAAAGTCCACCTGAATTTTTGTTTACTTCTGTTCCATCTTCGTTTACAACAGCTGCATCGATTCCAAAGAATGGTCGTGTACATGAACCCGGTGTTGTTGGTGTAGCGCCCGGAAGCGGAGTTAACATGTGCCCACCAGTTTCAGTTTGCCACCACGTATCTACAATCGGGCAGTTGTTTCCGCCAATTGTTTTTCGATACCACATCCATGCTTCAGGGTTGATTGGTTCACCAACTGTTCCAAGTACTTTTAAAGAACTTAAATCGTGTTTTTGTGGGTGCTCATCTCCCCACTTCATAAACGCACGAATCGCAGTTGGTGCAGTATAAAACTGTGTTACCTTGTGCCGCTCGACAATATCCCAAAAACGATCGCCCTCTGGAAAATTAGGTGCGCCTTCATACATAATCGTGGGGACACGGTTTGGTAACACGCCATAAATAATATAACTGTGCCCCGTAATCCAACCAATGTCAGCTGTGCACCAATAAACTTGATCGCAATCTGGTTTTAAATTGAAAACCCACTTTGATGTGAGATAAGTGTAAACCATATATCCGCCCGTAGTGTGAATAATGCCTTTTGGTTTTCCCGTTGAACCACTGGTGTACAACAAGAAAAGCATATCCTCGGAGTCCATTTGTTCGCACTGGCAATCTTCTTCTTGCAAATCAGTCAATTCGTGCCACCACTGGTCCCGACCTTCTACCCAAGTGATGTCATTGTTACACCGTTGCAATACAACAACTGTTTCGATATGACTTGTCAGTTCAGTCGCTGCATCAACGTTATCTTTCAACGGAACAATTTTCCCTCGCCGCCAAGATCCATCACATGTAATAACAATTTTACTTTTTGCATCTTCTACGCGATCGGCAATTGCTTGTGATGAAAAACCGCCAAAAATAACTGAGTGTGGCGCGCCAATTCGAGCACACGCAAGCGTTGCGATGGCAAGTTCTGGAACCATGCCCATGTAAATTGTGACAACGTCACCTTTTTTTACACCTTTCGATTTGAGAGCATTTGCAAACCGACAAACTTCTGCATGTAAATCGTGATAAGACAAGTTGCGAACTTCGGGCCCATCTTCCCCACAAGGTTCGCCTTCCCAAATAATCGCAGTGTCATCACCATGCCCCATTGCAATTTGTCTATCGATGCAATTGTGACATATATTTGTTTTCCCACCTGCAAACCATGTTGCGTCTGGGAAGTCGCCCTCTAAAACTGTGTCCCACCTTTCAAACCAATCAAGTTCGTCTGCAACAGATCCCCAAAATCCGTTTGGGTCTTCAATGGACCGTTCGTACATTTTGTTGTACGCATTCATTGAATCAATATATGCGCCGCCGATTATCGAATCAAAATTTTCGGGTGGATTAAACGTTCGGGTTTCGTGTAGGACAGATTCAATGTTGCTGTTTTCAGACATGACAAATCTCCATATGTACACCACATGATACGCTTCTACCGCCGTTTACGCCCCTTGCCTTTGCGACCATGTTTAGACTTTTTGTGGTTGCTTCTACCCTCTTTAAGGATTTGCCCTTTCTTGCGGCTTTTTTCTTTTTTACGATGTTCAACGGGTACCGGATCTGGATCAATGTCATCAATTGTTTTGTATGGCATTTCTGTTACTCGCAATTCCATTTGCCTTGTTGGCAAATCAATTGCAGAAATTTGCACGACAACTCTATCACCAACAGAAAGCACTTCACCTGAACGCTGCGCAACAATTCTTCCCGTTCCTTCCATCTTGACCCACTTATCGTTTCGTTTCGAGGAGCGTTTGATCATGTCAAACTTCGCCAATCCCTCAACGAGAAATTTTTCGAGTGAAACGAACATGCCCGTTCCAGAAAAACCGGTAATAATCGCATCAAATTCATTCCCAAGGTGGTGTTCATATAAAAATTGCATCACAAGGAATGTACGGAGAGATCGTTCTGCTTGCTCCGCATTTCGTTCTGTAGAAGAACAGTGGCTTCCCATCGCAATTAAGTTGCCTTCATCCAGAACGCGTGTGTCGTCACGAAGATGACCAAGCATGGATCGTCTGCTTTTTCCTCCGCCAATCGATCTGCCGTTGTCGGTGTGATAGAGATACGCTTCAAGCGCTCTGTGCACTAGCAAATCCGGGTACCGACGAATTGGGCTTGTAAAGTGCAGATAATGTTCACTTGCAAGTGCAAAGTGCCCAACTTCTGCTGGGCTATACGTTGCTTGCGAAAGTGTTCGTAACACGGCAAAGTGCACAGCACGAGACGCTGTACCTTCGGCGGTAATATTCAGAAGTTTTTGCAAATCAGCGCGAGTTGGTTCTTCTGAAATACCGACGCCTACCGAACGAGCAAACAAACGAAGTTCTTCAATGTCGCCGAATTTTGGTTCGGGGTGAATTCGCCGAAGCGCTGGAATTTCTATACCGTGAAATGTTCTTGCGACGGCCTCGTTTGCTTCCACCATGAACATTTCAATAACACGGTGTGTAAACGCATCGTCTTCTGGATGAGCGTCGATCACGTGACCGTCATCATCAAACTCGAGTTCTACTTCTGGAAGTTGCAATTCAATCATGCCATCACGCCGGCGACGAGCAAGTAGTTTTTTCGCAAGTGTGTTGGCAAGAGTCAGGGCTTCGATCAACTCTGGTGTATACGCACCTCCGGTTACAGATTGTTTTCTCGCTTCTTTTTCATCCCCATCAATCAACGCTTGGGCTTCCAAGTAGGTCAACCGTTTTGCGGAACAAATGACACTATTTCGAAGTCGGTGCGAAACAACTTTTCCTTTATTATCGAAACGAATAAAAACTGATTTTGCCCAGCGACGAACACCTTCTTGCAAAGAACAAACTCCGTTCGATAATACTTCTGGCAACATTGGAACAACATGACGTGGAAGATACACACTGTTTCCTCTTTCCCTTGCAGTATCATCAAGAGAACTTCCTAGGGTAACGAAACTCGCAACGTCAGCAATATGCACGCCAAGTTCCCACTCACCAGTTTCTGAATCAACGGTGATGTTGATTGCATCATCGAAGTCTTTTGCATTTGGGGGATCGATTGTAAAAATAAATGTATCAGTTAAATCTTCTCTGCCTGCATCTGATCCTTCTTCAAAAATTGTTGCGGCTTTTCGTGCTTCTTCTTTCGTGGCATCATCAAAATCTTCTGCGAGACCAAACGCAAGCATCACTGCTTGCGTTTCGACATCGGGCCTACCCGATTCACCAAGTACGCGCGTAATAACACCTTCACCGTAATAATCTTTTTCTGGAAAGTGCAGCATTTCAAAAACAATTTTGTCACCTGCTTTTGCATTCTTCGCACTTGGATCGCGAATAATGATTGGGTCGTGCAATTCGCGTCCATCTGGTTGTGCAAACCATGTATTTCCACGCTTAAAGAGTGAGCCCACGAAGTCCCCCCTTCCACGTTTCAGCACTTCGGTAATTCTTCCCGCAGGACCTTTGCCCTTCCAGTGATTGTTTTTGGAAACAACGACGCTTACCTTGTCCCCAGAAACAGCATCACCAGATGCGCCTGATGCAATGTATACATCTCCCTCTCGAAAAAGTTGGTCTGGGGTTACAAAACCAAATCCACGCTTGTTTGAACGGTATGTACCTGTAATCTCATCAGCTAAGGATGGCAAGCGAACACAATCATCGTTGCCTATTTCAATTAAACCCTCGGCAACGGCTTGCTTGATCGCTTCGTCAAATGCATTGCGATCCTCGGAATCGATTCGCAAATCGCGCGCGATCACTTTCGAAAGTGCTGGGCGATATGCGGTATGTTTAAGGTGGTCGAGTATTCGGTTTGAAAAACGTAATGGCATAATGGGAATGCTAACAGTTATGACTTGGGTTTCTTGCCATTCGAAGAAGAAGTTTTTTTAGATTCGGTCTTCTTCTCTTTCGGCTTAGACGATTCTTTTTCTGCCTTTGCAGCTTTTTTGTATGAATCGCTACGATAGTCTGTTTCGTAAAAACCACTTCCCTTAAACATAACGGCAGAGCCAGTACCAATCAGGCGCTTAAGTTTCAGTTTAGTGCAATCGGGGCATTTCTTTTTTACTGGCGCAGACATTTGCTGAAAAAGTTCAAACTCGTGCCCGCATCCATCACATCTATATTCATACGTTGGCATGATTAACCCCCAACAGATACCTTCGCTGGTTGAAGAACAATGTCGCCCAAACAAAAACCTGTTTGCATTAATGAAACAATGTGATCTGTTTCAATTCCTTCAACTTCTTGACGCATCATTGCTTCGTGCATTTGAGGATCAAATTCGTCTCCCTTTTCAGGAGTAATCGTAGAAACACCGCACTCAGCAAGACCTTTCATGAGTTCAGCGAGTGCCATTTGAAAACCCTGAATGACGGCTTCGTCTCCACCATGTGCAATTGCTAGATTCATTTGCTCTACTGATGGAAGTATTGAACGGACAACCCGAACCATGCCACTTTCAACAGCGCGCGCTTCATTTTCAATCGACCTTCTTTGATAATTTTTAAAATCTGCAAGCGCGCGTAATTTCGCTTCGTTCGCTTCATGCAATTCAAGGCGAAGTTGATCCTCAGGGCTCAGTTGCTGCACTTCTTCTTCAGCCACATCAACTTGTTGTTCGGGTTGCTCGGGGTGTTCAGTCATCATCTTTTGTTCCTTGCTTCAAGACCTGCCTGTGACAGCATCTTTTAGTTTGTCCCAAAATGAACCAGCTGGTTCATCGCCATCATGTACTGGAATATGTTCGGTGTCTGCGTATTCTGTCAACAATGTTCGCTGTTCATCTGTCAATTTTTCTGGCACTACAAGTCGCACGATAAGAACCAGATCACCACGCTTCCCCGTACGAAGACTTGGTAAGCCCGCGCCAGAAATTCTAAAAATCTCATTTGTTTGTGTTCCAGAAGGAATGTCTAAATCGTGTTCGCCATCAAGAGAATCAACCGTTATTGTCGCACCGAGTGCAAGTTGAGTAAAAGCAACGGGCACGATTTTTATTAAATGATCACCTTCTCGTTCAAAACGATCGTCTTCTTCAACTCGAACCACAACGTGGAGATCACCTTTGGTTCCAGAACCGTCCGGAGAAATTTCAGGTGATGGGGGTTCGCCCTCACCACCGACGCGAACTGCTTGACCGTTATGAATGCCTGCTGGAATTCGCACGCGTAAATTACGGTGCACTGGCGTTCGCCCTTGCCCGTGACAATCTTCACATTTTTCAGTAATCACTTTTCCCCTGCCACGACAAGCAGGGCACGCAGAAACCATTCTAAACATGCCGCCAAGACCAGCTTGCGCAACTTTTCCCTGACCTCCACAAGTTGTGCAGGTTGTTGGAGATGTCCCAGGCTTCGCACCACTTCCCGTGCATGTTTTGCACACATCAACACGGTCAAATTCAACTTCGCACTCTGTGCCTGTAAGTACATCGTCAAACGAAATCTGTACTTCAGTTTCTAAATCATAGCCGCGGCGTTGTCGAGGTCGTCCACCGCCAAAACCCCCACCACCTCGGCCACCAAGAATATCATTGAACATTGAAAAGATGTCTTCAACATTCATATTATTAAAGTCATGACCAGCGTGTCCGCGGCCTCGCAAACCTTCATGACCAAACTGATCATACGTTCGACGCTTACTTTCGTCAGACAACACTTCGTAGGCTTCGGCAGCCTCTTTGAAGTTACGTTCTGCTTCTTCATCACCTGGATTTCTATCTGGGTGAAACTTCATCGCAAGCCGTCGATAAGCGCGCTTAATCTCGTCACCATTCGCGGTGCGGGTAACTGTAAGTATTTCGTAATAGTCGCGTGTTACTGTCATAAAAATGAGCGGGCGCTGCCTAGAAGGCAGCGCCCAACTCCTAAAATTTCTTTAGAAAATCGCGTTCTCGATTGGATCTTCATCATCTTGAAGATCGGTAATCACAACATTTGTCGTCAACATCAAACCGGAAACAGAAGCAGCATTTTGAATTGCTGTACGAACAACAAGCGCGGGATCAATAATTCCAGCCTTGATCAAATCTTCGTACTCACGAGTCATTGCATTGAATCCAAATCCAGCCTTGCCTTCCTTGATTTTTTCAACTACGACATCACCATCATCACCACCGTTGGAAGCAATCAATGCTGCGGGCGCTTCAAGCGCACTTGCTAAAATATCGAAACCAAGTTTTGCATCACCTTTTGCGTTTTTGCGTGCTTTTTCAACGGCTTCGATTGCACGAATGTATGCAACGCCACCACCAGCGACGTAGCCTTCTTGTGCTGCAGCACGAGTCGCAGCAAGTGCGTCATCAACACGATCCTTGCGTTCCTTCATTTCTACTTCGCTACCACCTCCAACTTGGATAACAGCAACACCGCCAGTGAGTTTTGCGAGACGCTCTTGTAACTTTTCTTTGTCGTAGTCACTTGTTGATCGCTCAATTTGTGCATTGATTTGACCAACCCGCGCTTCGATGTCTTTCTTCTTGCCACCACCACGAACAATTGTTGTTCCATCTTTTGTCACAACAATTCGTTTGGCTGAACCAAGTTCGTTCAATTCAACGTCTTCGAGGCTTCGACCAAGATCTTCTGAGAAGAAAGTACCGCCAGTAAGTGCTGCAATATCTCCAAGCATTGCTTTGCGTCGATCTCCAAAGCCTGGGGCTTTCACAGCACAGATTTTCAATGATCCACGCAAACGATTGATTACTAAGGCAGCGAGAGCTTCGTTCTCAATGTCTTCCGCAATCAAAAGTAATGGCTTGCTTGATGCAGCAATTTTATTCAAAAGTGGCAGTAAATCTGCAAGGTTCGAGATCTTCTTTTCATAAATCAGAATATCGCAATCTTCAAGAATACATTCCGAAGTTTTTGGATCAGTCATGAAGTACGGACTCAAGAAACCCTTGTCAAACGCCATACCTTCGACGTATTCAATTGTCGTATCTGCGGTTTTGCCTTCTTCTACTTCTACGACACCATCGCCGCCAACCTTATCGATCGCCTCAGCGATAATGCTGCCGATTGCTTCGTCATGGTTTGCGGAAACCGTCGCAACTTTTTTCAGATCTTCGTAGCCTTTGCACTTCTTTGACGTTTCGTCAACAGCGGCAGTTGCAAATTTTGCTGCAGCCGAGATGCCACGTTGCACAATGACTGGGTTTGCCCCAACAGCAATGTGCCTCAGTCCATTTCTAAAAATAGATTCTGCCAAAACGGTAGCACTTGTCGTGCCATCGCCAGCAACGTCTGCTGTTTTCTTTGCAACTTGGTGCAACATTTTTGCGCCCATGTTTTCGAATTGCTCGGGGAGATCAATTTCCTTCGCAACTGAAACTCCGTCCTTCGTTACAGAAGGTCCGCCGTACGATTTTTGTACAACGACGTTCCGTCCCGCAGGGCCTAACGTAAGACCAACTGCTTTAGTCATTTTTTGGATGCCCGCAAGAAACTCTTCGTGCGCGGCGGAATCAAATTTCATTTGTTTAGCTGTCATAATGTTCTCTATTTTGTAAGAGGTGTAATTAGTTTTGGATCAAACCCAATAATTCACTTTCGCGAACAATGAGGTGTGACTTGCCCTTAATTTCAATTTCAGTACCTGAGTATTTCCCAAAAACAACCGTGTCACCCTTTTTGACTGACATGGTGGCTCGTTCGCCGCTGTCAAGAAGTTTGCCTGGTCCAGTCGCGATGACCTTGCCTTGCATTGGTTTTTCTGCAGCAGATTCAGGTAAAAATATACCTGACGCAGTTTTGGTTTCTCTTTCGAGTGGTTGAATTAAAATTCTGTCTTCTAGTGGTTTTACTGCCATGATGGCCTCCATACTTGTTTCTTAAATAATTAGTTTTCGATTAAAAGCCCATGCCTGGCATGCCGCCCATTCCTGGCATTCCACCCATACCGCCCATGCCACCCATGCCGCCCATAGGATCCATGCCGCCGCCAGCGGGCACTGCTTCTTCCTCTTCGGGTTGACTGGTGATGATGCAATCTGTTGACAACATCAAACTCGCAACGGATGCAGCGTTTTGCAACGCGCAACGGTCTACTTTTGCGGGTGTCATAACACCGTCTGCAAGTAAGTCGCCATATTCGAGCGTCAAAGCGTTGAATCCGTGACTGCCTTTTTGTTCGGAAACTTTTGCAACGACGACACTGCCTTTTGCACCTGCGTTATCTGCAATTGTTCGAAGCGGGACAACAAGTGCATCAGCGATTACATCGACGCCAATTTTTTCATCACCCTTCGCAGCCTTGCGTGCTTTATCGAGTGCTGGAATAGCACGAATGAAACTCACACCGCCGCCTGGAACAACACCCTCGTCAATTGCAGCACGCGTTGCATGCAATGCATCTTCAACACGAGCCTTGCGTTCCTTCAATTCGGCTTCAGTTGCAGCACCTACGTTGATTTGTGCGATACCGCCTGCAAGTTTCGCGAGCCGTTCTTGTAATTTTTCGCAATCATAATCTGATGTGCTGTTTGATATTTCATCACGAATTCGTGCAATTCTGCCCTGAATGTCTGCTGTTGTTCCAGCGCCTTCCATGATGATCGTATTGTTATTTGTAACTTCGACTTTCTTCGCTTGACCGAGTTGGCCGAGGCTTAGTTTTTCGATATCCAAACCAAGATCCTTCATGATCGCTTCGCCACCAGTGAGAACTGCAATGTCTTCGAGCATTGCTTTACGCCGATCGCCATACCCCGGAGCTTTCACGGCAACAACCTGTAAAACACCGCGAAGTTTATTAATCACGAGTGTAGAGAGTGCTTCACCCGTGACATCTTCTGCAATGATGAGAAGTGGGCGTTTTGATTCCATCACTTTTTCAAGGAGTGGAACGATTTGTTTTGCTGAATCAAGTTTGTCTTCATAAATAAGAACAAGTGGCTTGGTGAGCGTGACGGTCATGTTATCCATATCAGTCACGAAGTTTGGACTGAGGAACCCTCGGTCAAACTGCATGCCTTCGACAACATCAACTGTTGTATCAAGACTTTTGCCTTCTTCAACTGTGATCACGCCATCTTTTCCAACTTTGGAAAAAGCGTTTGCCATAATCTTGCCAACTTCTGGGTCGTTGTTTGCAGAGATTGTTGCGACAGCTTCAATGTTATTTTCAACTGATGTTGACATGTTACGAATTGATTCAGTAACAGTTTCAGTCGCCCTTCGAATACCGCGAACCAATGCGTTTGCATCAGTTCCAGCAGCGAGGTGCCGAAGTCCACTCTTGAAAATTGCTTCAGCAAGCACTGTTGCAGTCGTTGTGCCATCACCCGCGTCATCAGAAGTTTTTGAAGCAACTTCTTTTACAAGTTGTGCGCCTTGGTTTTCTATTTTGTCGCGAAGCTCAATTTCTTCAGCAACGGTCACGCCATCTTTGGTGACAGTTGGTCCACCCCAAGATTTATCCAACACAGCATTTCGGCCACGTGGTCCAAGGGTTGACTTGACTGCGGAGGCGAGTTTTTCTACGCCCTGCAACATCTTTTTTCGAGCTTCGACATCAAAGGCCAAATCTTTTGCGGCCATGGGTTTGTCTCCTGTTTGGTGCTTTTCGCCATTATTAGGGCAAAAAAACCTCTTCCTTTTCGATCACCACAGGCACGTTGCACCGCAGCACACCACTTATGGGTACAAATGCTGCGCCAAAATAGAGCCCAACCCCACCTTTAGGTGCCCTTATTTCCGCAATCTCTTCTATTGGTGCTCGAAACACTGCCATGCTGGCAGATTTCACTAAAAATGACCCGCGATTACTCTTTGGGTTTAAGAAGTTGCCCGAGCGAGGGGGGCGGCGAGCATAGCGCCGACCGAATCCAAAAGGTATTGCGAATGAGGTACAGAAGACCCACGACTACAAGCGTAATGCTCAGAACCATAATGATCATGCCAAGGGTTGCGAGGTTGGAATCGTAAGATGAAATCGAAATAAGCGATCGACCTATGACTACAAAAACCAACGCGGCAAGAAGATCGTTCATGCGTTGGCGGCTTCCTTGCGCAAGGCGAAATTCACGGCTACGTTGACCGAGTCTTGGAACCAATCTTCGAAGACCGGTGAATATGATCCCAAGAGAAATTGCTGGAAGCAGCGAATCAAACAGAAGCGTAACGATAACCCCGTTGTCTATTCCACCAAGAAGAACCCACCTAGAAGCACCCATTAAAATTGCAAATGAAAGTAAACCTGAACCTGTGAGGGCAATCCCAAGTTTGCAACCTTGAATCAAACCGCAGCGACACATTCGCATAATTGGTATCAAAGAAACGAAAGCTATTCCTGCAAATGCCGATGAAACACAGATCCAAATTGGATCGTTAAGAGTGCAAATGGCATTTGGAATTGGTAAAGATTTCGGCGCGTTGCTCAGCAAAACTAAAACCGCGCATGCAACTGCAAGAAAAAGAAAAACGGAAATACAAACAAGTGCATTCCCTGTAGCGAGCGGGCGTTCGATCGGGGGAAGACGGCGCGCGGCAGGATCAACGGTATCAATAATTGTAAGACGGATTGGTTCTCCACATTCGGGACAGTTGCCATCGGCAGACAGTGATTTAAGGTCATACCCACACCGAGCGCAACTGAGTTGGCGGTTCACAACCATTTCCTGTAACTGATTTGCGATTGGTGATTCTTGGTTTAATTGCATGTTTCGGTGGATCTCGTGTTGGGTTGCACCTGATGGGTGTATACTCGTAATTCTACTATGGTCAAATCACAGCACAAACTTCAAGAATTGCAACGCAATATTGCGTCAGTGTACATGGGAAACGCGGGCGCTATCGACCGTGTGATCGTGGCACTTCTTGCAAGAGGACACATTTTAATCGAAGACGTTCCTGGAGTTGGAAAGACTGTATTGGCAAGTGCAGTGGCGAAATCGATCGATTGCTCGTTTGCCCGAATTCAATGTACGCCGGATTTACTTCCGAGTGATATCACTGGAATCAATATGTTCGACAGGACAAGTTCTGAATTTTCATTCCGTGCAGGTCCTGTCTTTAACAATATCATCGTTGCAGATGAAATTAACCGTACAACTCCAAGAACGCAATCAGCATTGTTAGAAGCAATGAGCGAAGCGGTTGTAACAGTTGATGGCGAAACTCGACCTTTGCCAGCGCCGTTTATGGTTATTGCAACACAGAACCCCTATGAGTTTGAGGGAACATACTTTCTTCCAGAAAATCAACTTGATCGTTTTTTAATGCGTATTAACTTGGGATATCCATCGCCAGAGGATGAACGGCGGGTGATTCGAAAACAACCTGCTAGAACCAGTTTAAAAACCCTAAAAACAGTCATGACTAGTGAAGAGGTTGTTGCGATGCAGCAACAAGTTGATGAGATAAAAATAAACGATGATCTTGTGGATTACATGATTGCAATTGCAAGTGCTACAAGGCAGGCTGAAGATTTACAGGTGGGCGTAAGCCCGCGCGGTGCGCTCGCACTTGCGCAAACTGCGCGTGCGACTGCCTTGTTAGAAGGTCGAGATTATTGCATTCCAGAAGATGTGGTTTCAAATGTATTGCCTGTTTGTTCACACAGAGTGGTTAGTCGTACATATATGCATGACGGTGACACAAATGCAACTCGTCGCATCATGCAGCAAGTACTTGAAACAGTACCAAGCCCAGCGTAACAATAAACGACCCGCAGATCTGTTGTCTGTTTATGGATTAATCACACAAATGTCTGGAAAATTGCGGTAATAATCATCGTAGTCAAGCCCATATCCGACGACAAATTCATCTTCAATATCAAACCCAACGTACGTACATGGAACAGCCATCGCAGATGGTAGTTTCTTACGTAACAACACGCACGTGTCAACAGATTTTGGGTGCAGAGTTTCAAGTTCCCCTTGAATGCGTGTAAGCGTTTTACCAGAATCCAAAATATCATCCACAAGAAGAACGTGCTTGCCTGTTACGTCGGGGAGTTTACCCACAACTGGATCGTGAGAACTTGTTGTTGTTTTTCCAACGTAACTACTTGCGGTCATAAGTTGAATTCGTATTTTCATAGGTAAATTGCGCATCAAATCAGCAACAAAAATAATACTTCCTGTCATCACAGCTACAAGGACTAGTTCTGCCTCATCTTCCTTTTCATTGATGTCGCGTGTGATCTCTTCAGCAAGTGCACGCACGCGATCAGAAATTGCGCCTCGTGCAATAAGTATTCGTTCTATATCTCGAATCATGTTAATTTCCTTGTAGCCAATGAACAGCGATAGTTGCAAAACCCAACAAACTAGTAAATGCTACGGCGTCAGTTACCATCACTAAAAAGATAGCAGATGCTTGGGCGGGATCGGCGCCAACGCGGCGCATAATTAACGGAATAAGAGCCCCGGTGAGTGTGCCGGCAGCCATAGAAACAAGCATTGCAAGTGCAACGACGATGCCAAGGCGCGTTGCTAATACGGAGTCGCCGAAAAGTTGTAATGAAATTGCCGCAGTACCACCGAGAACTGTTCCGCTGATCACACCAACAAGTAACTCCCTACGAATGAGTGGCCAAATACGATCGCGGCGCACTTCATCAAGCACAATGCCCCGCAAAGTAACTGCAAGGGCTTGGTGTCCTGCGTTTCCAGAAAGCGCAGCAATGAGCGGCATAAAAACAGCAAGAAGTGCAACCTCTGCGATGAGCGATTCATAATGCAAAACAACAAATGTTGCCGGCAGCATCATGAATCCAGAAACAATAAGCCACGGCATCCGACCTTTAAGTTTTTCCGCGATGCCAGAATAAACTGCCTCGCCTGCACCCGCCCCTACGGTTTTTTGAACGTCTTCGGTCTGCTCCTCTTCAATGATGTCGATAACATCGTCGACAGTAATAATTCCAAGCAACCTTTGCGTGGGATCAACAACTGGCAACATTTCGTAGCCATATCGATCAAATTCTCTTGCCACTTCTTCTCTGTCGGTATCGCTATGGACTGCCGCAACTTTGTGTGACATCACATCTCCAACTTTTTCATCAGACAATGCAATCAAGAGTGTTTGTAAACTGATAATTCCAACGAGATGATCTAACTCGTTTGTGACTGGAAGATCCAACACATGTTCGGGAAGTTCTCGCTCTCGCAAAAGTTCAACGACTTTTGTAATCGTCATTGTTTCATCAAGTGAAACAAAGTCAGTCGTCATGATCCCCGCCGCAGACTCCTCTTCATAATCACTGAGTTGTCGCAACAGACGCGCATCACAAACATCCATCGCGACATATATTGGTTCAACAGATGCATCATCGACCGATCGAATAATGCTCACGGCATCGTCTGGTGCCATCAACGAAAGAAGCGTTGCGGCATATTTTGCACGATCATCGTCGATGAGATCCTCGACAATTGTGACTGCGAGTGGTGTTTCCATTTCTGCGAGCGCATTAGAAGCCGACTGGTCTTCCATGAGTTCGATGACTTCTGCTGCTTCAAGATCATCGAGATCTTCGAGCGTGTCTGCTGCATCTGCTGCTTTTTGCTTCGCTACTGCCGTAGCGAGTGCCGAGATATCAATCGTGTGCGACATCAAAACCGCAACGCGTTCATCCTCGGGAGAAACTGTCTTACCCACCTCTACGAGCGTCTCTTCGGTGGTATTTTCAGCTCGCTCATCGCTCATGTGGTGCATTATAGAGGCAGGCACCTTTTGCTTAGAGTCGGGCTAGCTCCATGACCTTACCCCCAGAATAAACTCACCCCCGGTGAGTTTATTAGACCGCGCCCTCTAGCGGTCTCATGTTCCGCGGCGAGGTCGAACACCGGTTCGAGTCCCTTCGCCGGTTGGCTGATCTTCGTCTGATTCGAAGCGAGGTAATTTTTCAGCGGCAAGTTTTCGACCTGTAAAATCGTCAAGGACGATTTTTACTGCCTCTGCAGGATCATCGACAATCTGGAACAAGTCCAAATCTTCTTCGGAAATCGTTTCAAACGTACTTACTAAGTGCGTTTTCATCCAACCAACGAGGCTCGACCAATAGTCAGAACCAACAAGCACAACAGGAAACGGCTTGATCTTCAATGTCTGCATCAATGTGAGCGATTCAAAAAATTCGTCGAGCGTCCCAAATCCACCCGGATAGATGATAAACCCCCTCGCGTATTTCACAAACATCACTTTGCGGATGAAAAAATATCGAAAATCAAGCTCCACTGTTTGATATGGATTGGCATCCTGCTCCTGAGGCAAGGAGATATTCAATCCAACCGAGACCCCTTTCGCGTCGGTTGCACCTCGATTCGCAGCCTCCATAATGCCTGGTCCACCCCCAGTAATCACAGCAAAACCCGCTTCTACGAGCAATTTCCCACATTCTCGCGCAGATTTATAATGTTCGTTACTCTCTGGAAGCCTCGCAGAGCCAAACACAGAGACTGCTGGGGGAAGTTTACAAAGCGTATCAATCGCATCAACAAACTCACCTGTAATTCGAAGTACTCTCCAAGATTCAGCTGCAAGACTGGTATCGGGCATAATTTAAAAAACCTTTTAACTCCACAAGTCTTTGTATTACAACAGTTTACACTTGCTGATTTGTAATAAAACACGATTTATGGTAGAATGACGCGGCTATGGCAACCGCAAAAAAAACAACTAAAAAACGTACAACCAAGAAAACAACTAAATCGAAAGAGAAGCCAATCAAAACCTTCTCATCGGCTGTTGCTTACCTACTTGAACAAACTGATTACGAACGATTACGAGTTGTTCAATACGATGAAGACACTTTCAAACTTGATCGAATGCGAGACATCCTAGACGAACTTGGGAATCCGCAAGAACAGGTCTCGATGGTACATGTTGCTGGCACAGTCGGTAAGGGATCAACAGTCGAAATGCTCACAACAATGCTGCGAGGCAATGGGTATGCCGTTGGCAAATATACTTCCCCGCACCTCATCGACATTCGCGAACGAATTGTCGTGAATGATGAAATGATCAGCGAAGATGAATTCACTGAAATTGTTGCTGAAGTTGTCGCTGCTGCAAAAAAACGAAACGTCACACCAACGTTCTTTGAATTAATCACTGCAACATCATTCAAGTACTTCGCCGAGAAAGCAGTCGATATCGCGGTTATCGAAACTGGACTAGGCGGTCGACTTGATTCAACAAATGTCATCAACCCAATCCTTACGCTCATCACGCAAATTGATCTTGACCACACACACATTCTTGGCAAAACACTTGAAGAAATTGCTAAGGAAAAAGCGGGTATATTTAAAAAATCAACACCCGCAATTAGTTGTCAACAAGACGAAAACGTAGTGAATGTATTGCGTTCCACCGCCGAGGAAACAATGTGCGACCTTGAACTTGTCGGAGATGAAATTGAATTTAGTTTACGTTTCGTCACAAGCAACCAAGGTGTGCCACAAAATAGAATTTGTATCATTACCGAAGAAACCCAGTTTATGCACACACCTGTACCTTTAAAAGGTGCGCATCAAGCACGAAACTGTGGTCTCGCTCTTGCTGCAATTTGCAAGCTGAAAACACTTGGGTTCAAGTTTGAAGATACTGCCCTCTATGAAAGTCTCGGCAATGCAAACATAGATGGACGCATGGAACTTGCTTGGGACAAACCAAAAATTCTTGTCGATGGTGCTCACAATCCAACTGCTCTTCAATCTCTTATTAAATGTATTGGTGCACATGTACCGTACGATTCGATGGTTTGCGTCTTTGGGTGTTGTGCCGACAAAGATGTCACTGGAATGCTCCGCGAACTTTCCCTTGGAGCCGATAAAATTATCTTCACGAAATCGCAAAACAATCCCCGTGCAGTCGAACCACGAATACTTCAAAGACAATTTGCAGAAATAAGTGGAAAAATGACCCAAGTTGCCAATACGCTTGGCGAGGCAATCGAAATCGCTGCCCGTGCAACAAGTCGCGATGACCTCATCTGCGTGACTGGCAGTTTTTACCTCGTTGGCGATGCAAAGAAACACTTATCCGAGTTGGCAAAGAAACGATAACCATCTACGCTTAAAACTCCTAGGAATGGCACCGCTCAGGTATCCTGTACGTTTCATGTCTTGCACACCTACAAAAAACGAACACCGCTACTGCACCTCTCTTGCAAATGAAATAGAAGTAAAGTGGCAACAGGCTTGGGACGAAACGAACATTAACAAAGTTGGCAATCCAAACGATGTTAATTTTGATATTTCAAAACCAAAATTTTATTGCCTTGACATGTTTCCCTATCCAAGCGGCGCTGGCTTGCATGTTGGTCATCCTGTTGGATACATCGGCAGTGATATTCTTTCGCGTTTCAAAAGAATGCAGGGATTTAACGTCCTGCACCCAATGGGTTGGGATGCATTTGGTTTGCCCGCTGAACAGTACGCCATCGAAACCGGAGTGCACCCAGCAAAAACTACGCGTAAAGCAATCGACACGTTCCGTGGACAACTAAAAAGAATTGGTTTCAGTTACGATTGGTCACGCGAGTTTGCAACCATCGATCCAGATTATTACAAATGGACGCAATGGATTTGGCTTAAGGCATACGACTCTTGGTTCGATGAAGAAAAGCAAAAGGCGTTGCCAGTTAGTGATCTTGTTTCTGGGCTTGAACAAAAAAAGATTTCGTGTGGTGACACGCCTTGGAATGCACTTACCCAAACACAACAAGACGAGTTTATAGATTCAAAACGGCTTGCATATCTTGGAGAATACACCGTCAACTGGTGTCCAAAACTTGGAACTGTTTTAGCAAACGAAGAAGTTGTTGATGGTAGAAGCGAACGAGGCGGTCATCCGGTTGTGCGGCGGTCAATGCGCCAGTGGATGTTCAGAATTACAGCGTACGCTGATCGTTTGTTATACGATCTAAAAGGGCTCGATTGGCCAGAGTCGACACTGCGGATGCAGAAAGATTGGATCGGTCGAAGCGAAGGTGCTGACATTGATTTTTTAATTGATGGTTGCGATAAAACTATTCGTGTGTATACAACTAGACCGGACACTCTTTTTGGTGCCACGTTTATGGTGCTCGCCCCTGAGCACCCGTTTGTAGAATCAATCAAAACACCAGAAGTCCAAGCGTATGTCGAAGAAGCGAGAAACCGCTCTGACGTTGACCGCATGGCAGACTCAAAAGAAAAAACCGGTGTTGACACAGGCAAGTTTGCGATCAACCCTGCAAACGGAGCAAAAATTCCAATTTGGATCGCTGATTATGTGCTTATGGGGTACGGGCACGGTGCAATCATGGCGGTTCCAGCGCACGATGATCGCGACCACGCATTTGCAACTGCGCACTCCATCCAAATCGTTGAAGTTGTACAACCAGATGAACCTTGCGAGGGTTGTTTTGCCAGCGAAGGCGTTGCGGTTAATTCTGCAAGTGAAGTTGTTTCAATAAATGGACAACAAACAGCCGAGGCAAAACAAACAATCATCGACTGGCTAAAAACTAGCGGGTTTGGCTTTGGAAAAGTAAATTATCGACTGCGTGATTGGCTTTTTTCAAGACAACGATATTGGGGCGAACCTTTTCCAATTGTGTTTGATGCTAACGGCAAACATTATCCAATCAGCGAAACGTCACTGCCAGTGGAACTTCCAACAATTGATGATTACACCCCGCCTGTTTCTGATGAGCCACAACCGCTTCTTGCAAAAGCAGAATCTTGGGTGCATACAACTGCTGGAGAAGCGGGCGTTGACGCTTCACTTCTTTCACCAGACACACCAGTTCGAAGAGAGGTAAACACCATGCCCGGCTGGGCGGGTTCGTGTTGGTATGAATTGCGCTATTGCAGCCCATCGTGTGAAACTCGATTTGTTGACAAAGAAGCAGAGTCGTATTGGATGGGGAACGGCGTCGACATGTACATCGGTGGTGCCGAACACGCTGTTCGACACTTGTTGTACACACGTTTCTGGCAAAAAATGTTGTTTGATCTTGGTGAGGTTTCATCAAACGAACCATTCAAAAAACTTTTTCACCAAGGATTGCTTACGAGTTTCGCATTCCAACGAAGTGATAAAACACTTGTTCCAACAACAGAAGTTGAAGAAAAGGATGGCAAGTACGTTGAAAAGATAACTGGGGAAGAAGTAAATCAAATCATTGCAAAGATGAGCAAGTCTTTGAAAAACGTTGTGAACCCTGATGATGTTATTGCTGAATACGGCGCAGACACACTACGGTTGTACGAAATGTACATGGGACCCCTCGAAGCATCCGCACCATGGAATACACATGACATTGTCGGCGTGCATCGCTTTCTGCAACGTGTTTGGAGACTTGGAATTGAAGAAGAAACGGGAGAACTTCGTGCTTGTTTGAATTCAGAACCAAATGAAGATGTCGAGCGGTCGTTACACAAAACAATCGCCAAGGTTACAGGTGACATTCCACAACTTGCATACAACACCGCGATCGCTTCGATGATTGAATTTGTAAACTCTGCAACCAATGCGGGATGCATTACAACGAGTCAACTGCAACAATTTATTCGCATTCTCTCGCCTTTTGCACCACATATTTCCCAAGAATTATTCGCGCGCCTTGGAGAAGACAGTTTTGTTTGTTCCTCGCAGTGGCCAAGTTTTGATGAAGCAATGCTCACTGCAAGCACCATAGAACTTCCTGTACAAATTATGGGGAAGGTTCGCGGTAAAATAGAGGTACCCGCCGAAGCGACCTCCGAAGAAGTTGAAAATGCCGCATTGGCAGATGAACGAGTTAAAGAATGCCTTGAAGGTCTTACTGTACGTAAGATTATCGTTGTCCCTGGAAAAATAATTAACATAGTTGCAAACTAACAATGACAAACACAACACACACTACCGAATTCACTCCTGCTTCCGCAGATACTCCTTGGCAACTTGCGAATCCATTGCCAACTGATATTCGAGCAGTTGTAAATACTACCGAACAACCAACCGTTGAATCTATTGGCAATGCGCTCGCAACTTTTATTGGCGAGTCAATAGAAGCAGAAGAAATAGAAATTCAAGACAGCGATATGCTCTTTGCAATGCGCATCAGACTTGTTGGGTTACCGACGGATATGGTTGTATGGGCAGAAAAGTTAAATGATGCAAGCCGCGAAGCTTCGGGTGTACAAAACGGTTGGATCATTGCTGTTCAAACCGTCTTACATTCCGGCGATCCACTCACGCATTTTTCAAACATCATGCGCCTATTTTCCGGCGCAGACTTAGGTGTTGAAAGTATTTGTGACTTAGCAACGGGAAGATGGTTTCCGCGACCAATTCTTGACAAACTGTTTATTGACGACACAACGCAACCACCTGAAGAAATCATGTGGATCACCAGAGTTGTCGAAGCTCCAGAAGATTCTGACCCAGAAGATATGTGGGCTTGGGTGACAACACATGGTTTGGCGAGATGTGGCAGAGTAGAATTGGAAATGCTCGGTGTTCCTGCAATTTTGACTTCCGAAGCCGCGCATGTCGTGGATGGACTTGCAGCGCTTACATTCGAATCTCCGCTTCCCCCTATTGGACAAGCGATGTCGCTTGGTCCCGATATTCTCGTTTCTCTTTTAAAATGCGACACTGCTGTTGGCATGTTGAAAAAAGAAATGCCTGGTTTTGAATCTAGAACTATTCCCTCAGTTGCGATCGCTTCGCCAGATGGTACTTCTGTTTTTCCACTCGAAGCACTTGAAGCGCTTCGCTGCGGCGATACTGCTGTAGCAAAAACTGCTCGTTATACAAAACGGCAAGCAGTGCTTGCAAAAAGCGAGTGGAAGATGCTCCTTGATGCCGCTGCTCAAATTGGTGAGAGCGAACACGCAGCATGTATGGTGCAGGTGCCTTGGACAAACACTGAAGAGAAAGATTCACCTAGTGAATACCTTTGGTTTCGCATTACAAAAGTAGAAACACCAAATATTGTTGGGGCGCTCGCGCATGAGCCCAAGTTTGCGACTTCATTACCAGAGGGTCACGAAGAAAACTTATCCGTTGATGATATTACCGATTGGGTTGTGATGACTCCCGTAGGTCCAATGGGTCCGAGTGATTCAGAAGCAATTACAGAGTTTTTAAGTCAATTTACAAATTAAGAAATTGCCAAAAACAAGGTAATCGCCAATCCTACAAGTAACACTATTGCAGTAATAAAAAAAGCAGCTCTTGCAGGAATACTCATCATGGCTGGTTCATGAACTTCAATGTTTGAACCCGCAAGTTCCAATTCATCCCAATCAATGTCTATTGAATCACGCTTATTTGCCGCAAGAACTTGTGTCGCTTTAGCAACATCATCTGCGCGGACTTGCAACGGAATGCCTATTGTTCCTCCACTAAAAGAAACTCCAATTCCAGATGCAGATGATGCAAAAACAAATGCCTCAATGCCGTTGTCTTTCAACACAATCGCTAGTAGATTTGCTTCAAATTCAGACGGAACGGTCATAAGTGTAACGAGATCTTGGCTCATGCAAAACTGTCCTCGCCACTGAGTGGTGGTTGTATAACATCAATAACTCGCTGCATTCTTGGCTCAAGCCATCTCAATTTTTTCTCAACGAGTCTTAAAAATGTAGAACCTGCGACACTTCCAAACGAACCAGTTTTGCAAATTGGAATCACGCTCTCAACAATGAGTGCTTCCACCATCAGATCTGGAATCATCGCACGCTCTGATGCAAAGAGTGGGATTTGAGAAAACTGATCATAGGCTTGTACAAAAGATTGGATAGTGTGCCCACGAAAACCATCTCCCCAAGAATCAACATTTTCCGCCGTACCCATTCGCATAGAAAATTGCAACGCGCCATTTGCAACGTCGGTGATTCGTGGCTGAAAACGTAAGGAATCAAAATCGATGACTGCAATAATTTCGCTATCTGCATACAACATGTTTCCGGGATGCCAATCACCGTGAACCAATTGAGGTCCAAGAGAATCCCATTCTAGAGCCTGTACTTTTTTTGCAGAATTTTCATACTGCTCACGAATATATTCTATCGTGTCGTCAATCCCTTCAAGTGCAGATGCATCTTCGTGCGTTGATAAAACTTGAAAAATTGAACCGAGCACTTCTGGAATTTGTTGCGAGTGATGGAACGTTCCGCTCCCTACAATAGGCTCTTCTTTGTTGCTCAACAGGATACTATGAAAGTGTGCAAGCACTCTTCCAGCCTCAGAAGCTGCTGGGTTTGATTTATCGAATCTCTTGCCTGTAATAAAACGAAAGAGCTCATAGATGCGACCATCGTGTTGCACAAGTGTAGTTCCCTGTGTTGTAGAAACAAGACCAGCGACTGGAAAACGGTGCTCTAACAATGTTGCCTGCACTCCATGCGCAAAAACAACTCGGGAGTGTTCATCGTGACCAACCGCTCTGCGTTTCAATAGAAATTCGCCCATTGAAGAAACAATATGCATCTTGGGAGATCGCCGTGACCCTCTTTTGTAATCTGATATTCGATCTACCGCGCCAATGTCATATCGGCTCAACACAATCGCTAAATCGCGGCCGCTAATTTCTTCTACAACTGAACCGTCCTCGGCAAGAGGCCCAAGACGAGAAGTTCGATCAATATTGTCTGGTTCATTGCTCACGCGTTGTTACTCTGCGTTTTGCACTTGTTCCTTGATTCGGTCAATTGCGCCTTTAATTACTACGATTCGACGGCTCGTGTCGCCGTCAAGACACTTGCTTGCGATTGTGTTTGATTCTCGAAGCATTTCTTGTGCCAAAAAATCTAACGTTCTCCCAATAGGATCGTAGTTAACACTCCCAACAAGTTCTCTAAACTGTTCAAGATGGCCGCCAAGTCTCGATATCTCCTCTGAAATATCTGCACGTTCTGCAAAGACTGCAACTTCCCTGAGTAAATCAGCATCGTTCACTTCTTTACCAACATCAGAAAGGAGTGCTTCCATCCGCTGACGCAATCGTTGTTCATAATCGGAAACAATAAGCGGCGCGCGTTCTTTTATGTTTGCAAGGTGCTCATCAATTTTGCAAAGATGCAATTCTAAATCGTTTTCTAACGATTTACCTTCTCGGGTTCGCATTTCAATTGCAGAGGCACAGGCGTCTTCAAACAGTTTGGCAATGGTGGGTCGAACTCGTTCAACAAGTTCCTCGCCAGTATCGTGCATAAGAACGCCCGGAAGAGAAAGGAGACGCCCCGCGTCGATTGTCAAGTTTTCATCAACCTCTCGAATTTGGTCGATGTATTTTTTAATTGCGTCTGTGTTCAATGAAGCGGCAGCTTTATACGAGTTATCTACATACTTCACAGACGCTGTCACACTTCCACGCACAAAATGGCTGGACAAAAACGCGTCGAGTTCTGCGTCCAAACCCTGCAATGTGTCTGGTAATCGGATGTGAGATTTATAAAACTTGTTGTTTACTGTTCTCACTTCAACCAACAATGCCAAGCCGTCATCACGACTTGAAGCACTGCCAAATCCGGTCATCGAACGTAACACGTGTTACTTCGACCCGTCTGAAGTTGGATGATCGGGTTTGGTTTCTGTTGCCGTTGATGCGGGAGCGGTAGAACCAGCTGTGTCGGGTGCTGTGGTAGCAGTGACTTCCGCAGTTGGGGCAACTTCGGGAGGAGCACTTTTACTCTCAACGAGATTGAGTGCAACAGCGAGCCCAAGAAAAAGAACAAAGGCAATAACTGTCATCACAGTAAGTGCGTCGCCAACCCGTCCACCAAAGACGGTGTCGTTTCCACCACCACCTCCGCCGAATGCGGATGCAAGTCCACCACCCTGTGGTCGCTGAACAAGAATAATCAAGATCATTGATACAGAGATAACAATGAGTCCGATTGTGAGATAAAGAAAAGTTTGATTCATTTCATAATTCCAAAAAAGCCCTATATTGGGCAAACATTAACACGCTGCCTCAATAATTGCAGCAAAAGATTCACCAGACAATGCAGCACCGCCAACCAAAGCACCATCAATATCGGGGCATGCGAATAATTCTTTCGCGTTTTCCGGTTTGACAGATCCACCGTATTGAATACGGGTTGAGGAAGCCACATTGTCATCATACCTTGATGCGAGTGCTTCGCGAATTGCACCGTGTACCGCTTGAGCATCTTCTGCGGAAGCGGTTTTACCTGTGCCAATGGCCCACACGGGCTCATAGGCAATAACTATATTTTTCATCGATTCATGGTTTACCGACTCTAAACCACTTTGCAACTGCCCAAGAACAATATCAAGGGTGTTTCCTGCTTCTCTCTGCTCAATGGTTTCGCCAACACAGAGGACGACTTGGAAATCTCGCTCAATAGCAAAATCTACTTTTTGGGCAATCAGTGCATTTGATTCATGTAAAACATGCCTCCGCTCGCTGTGCCCGACAAGAACACTCGTCACAGACAGATCCTTGAGCATGTCGCAAGAAACCTCGCCAGTGAAAGCGCCGCTGGCTTCAGGCCAAAAATTTTGCGATCCAAGGGCGACAGGAGAACTCGAAATAACCGAGTCTATCGCCTGCAAATAGGGGAATGGTGGATAAACAACCACATCACAAGCCTCACATGTGCTTGCTACATCCGCCACCTGCGAGGCCAATGCCATGCCGGTTTCAAGGTCGGTATTCATCTTCCAATTACCGCCAATAATGTATCGTCTTTGCGTCATTTGAACCCTACAGGATACCAGAATCGTGACGTTCACATTGACCTGACCCTTTGACCTGACCCCGGGGTCTGACCCCGGGGTCAGGTCAAAGGGTCAGGTCAAGGGGTCAGACCCCGAGTCAATCGGCCAAAGAGTACAATCCTGTATTCAAGGACAAAAGAAGGAATACCCCAAGTTATGCCCCCAAGTGGATCTGATATTCGACGCCAATTCATTGATTTTTTTGCAAATCGCTGTGATCACACATCCGTGCCATCAAGCCCAGTGATTCCACACGATGATCCCACCCTGCTCTTTACAAACGCAGGAATGAATCAATTCAAAGATGTTTTTCTTGCGCAGGGAACCCGACCCTACAACCGAGCGGTTGACACGCAAAAATGTATTCGCGCTGGTGGCAAACACAATGACTTAGAGGATGTTGGTCGCGACACATACCATCACACCTTTTTTGAGATGCTTGGCAATTGGTCGTTTGGAGATTATTTCAAAGCAGAAGCGATCGAGTGGGCATGGGAATTGTTTACTGAAGTCTGGGGACTCGACAAATCTCGTTTGTATGTTACTGTTTTTGAGGGAGATGAAAATGATGGGCTTGATGCGGACATTGAAGCCGAGAATTTATGGAAAGAAAAAACAGATATCGACCCATCACACATCACACGTTGGGGACGTAAAGATAACTTTTGGGAGATGGGTGAAACTGGACCTTGCGGACCGTGCAGCGAAATTCATTACGATTGCACACCAGACAAGAGTGGCGGCCATCTTGTAAACTTGGATGACCCAAACGTTATCGAATTGTGGAACCTTGTCTTTATCCAATTTAACCGAGGGGACGATGGAAAACTCACACCGCTTCCAAATCAGCACGTTGACACTGGTATGGGTCTCGAACGTATTGTTCGAGTGTTGCAAAACAAAACCAGTAATTACGACACTGATCTGTGGACGCCAATATTCAATTCTATTCAAGAAATAACTGGCGCAAACGCGTATCAAGGTTCTGACAAAGACCCTATTGACATTGCATATCGCGTGATCGCAGATCACATTCGTTGTCTCACTGTTGCGCTTGCAGATGGCGGAAGACCCGGCGCAGCAGGAAGAGAATTTGTGCTTCGCAGAATTCTCCGTCGCGCCGCAAGACATGCACACCAAACGCTCGGCGTTGATGGTCCGATGTTGTATAAACTCGTACCTTCCATCGTTGATACTCTTGGTGATACTTTTCAAGAAATTGCAAAATATTCTGCGCACATCGCTGAAGTAATTAAAGATGAAGAAGAAAGTTTTCTCAAAACACTTGACCGTGGTTTAGAACTTTTTGATAAAGCTGTAATAAATGGCGATGGTAAAACAATTGATGCAAAAACAGCTTTTACATTGCACGACACATTCGGTTTTCCCATTGACTTAACAGAAGTCATGGCGGAAGAACGAAACTTGGTTGTAGATCGTGATGGATATGAAAAACTCATGGAGGTTGCACGGGAAACTTCCCGAGCAACTTCTTCAACAGATCAAAAAATGCAATTGCCCCCAGATGTACTCGCTTCACTCCAAACCCTGCAGGTTCATCCAACAAAAGATGGAGATAAATATTTGAGGCGTTCGGGGCGGGCGCAAATCAAAGCGATTTGGAATGGAAGAGAGTTGACTGATATTGCAAATGATCTGTGCGTACACGGGATTATTCTTGACCACACACCTTTTTATGCTGATGCGGGTGGTCAGGTGGGTGACACGGGACATTTGATTACCGATCACCACACAGGCGAGTTAAGAAATGGCGGAAGCCAGTTTAATGTGCTTGAAACGCACAAGTGTGGTGATTATGTTCTCCACATTGGCCGAGTTGTAAATGGCGAATTGCGCTGTGATGATCAAGTAACAGCCACAGTGCACAACGGGAATAGAATCGCCACCGAAGCGAATCATACTTCAACACATTTGCTTAATCATGCGTTGCGAACAATATTGGGTGAGGATGTGCAACAAAAAGGCTCGCTAGTTGATCATGATAAATTGCGGTTTGATTTTTCTCATACCCACGCAATGACTGATGAAGAAATTGAATTTGTACAACAACTTGTAAATAAATCAATCAACGCAGATTCAATCGTAAATGCACAAGAAGTTTCTCTTGAGAAGGCAACTGAAATTTACGGGGTGCGCGCAGTATTTGGAGAACAGTATCCTGATCCTGTTCGTGTTGTAAGCATTGGAGCAACTGTTAACGAACTTCTCAAAAATCCAACAAACAAGGATTGGTACAATTGTTCCGTTGAATTCTGTGGCGGTACGCACTTGCCATCATGCGCAGCCGCGGGACAGTTTGTCATTATTCACGAACAATCGCTTGCTTCGGGTGTACGGAGAATTCTGGCACTAACTGGAGTTGCTGCGGAAGCTGCTTACGAAGCTGGTGGTGCACTGCTTGAAAGAATTTCAAAAGCATCAAAGTTAAGTGGAGATGCACTTTTGCAAGAATTTAATGCACTTTCACAACTTGTGGATGAACTCACACTTTCACAACCAAATCGACATGCTGCAAAACATGCACTCACTCTTTTACATGAAAAAGCAAAGAGTGCACGAAAAAAAGCCGCTTCTTCACGAAAAGATGGTGTTTTAGAGCAAGCGAAAATCATTGCCGAGCGGGATGAGGTTATTGTTGTTGCTGCGATTGACGGTGGTGACAAAGAAACATTGCTAAGTGCGCTTGACGCAGTTCGATCGAAACGCAAAGGCGGCGCAGTCATGTTGTTTACTGCACATAAAGATGATGGCAAGGTCACAATCGTTGCTGGAGTTGACAAACAACTCATTGCGAAGGGTCTCAAAGCTGGAGATTGGGTTCGAGAGGCTGCACAAGTTTGCGGCGGCGGCGGTGGCGGAAGACCTGATACTGCGCAAGCTGGCGGTAAAGATCCTGAAAAAATACCTGATGCAATGGTCGCTGCGCGTCAATTTGCAGAGAAAGCAACAGTATGACACAAGAAGAATCAAAGAACGAAATAGAAAAAAAAGAAACTCCTGAACCCGAAGGTATCCCCACATTCGTTACTCCCCTGCAACCTATCGGTAAACAAATTGGCGAGCATGTCATGACAGCGCTTGAGGATAAAAAAACTGTTGCAGTGCTCACCACTATAACTGGGTCGTCCGCGGGGCAACAAGTAATTTCTATTCCCCTTACTTCAGAGCACTTGCAACAAGTGCAAAGTCTTATTGAAGAAATCCACATCAGTACAGAACCAGAACGTGTGCCGTGTGTAGGTTTTCACTGCTTTTTAGACAACAATGAATCACAGGACAAAAACAATGACTGAGCCTCTTTTTAGTATTTCGCTTGCACAGTGGTCATTACACCAATCACTTTTTGCAGGATATATTCAATCGATTGATTTTCCACGCATCACCAAAGAGCAGTTTGGTATCGACGCTGTTGAGTACGTAAACACGTTTTTCCCAGATCGAAAACCAGAAGCGAAGTTTGTAAGTGAACTAAAAACAAGGTGTGATGATCTCGGTGTTACAAGTTTGCTCATCATGTGTGATGGCGAGGGAAATTTGGGTGACCCAGATGATGCAAAAAGAACGCAAGCAATCAAAAACCATTACAAATGGATTGATGCCGCCGCTGAGCTTGGCTGTCATTCAATTCGTGTCAACGCGCAGTCTGAAGGCACACCAGAAGAGCAACGAAAACTTGCGGCAGATGGTCTACGCAGATTAACTGAACATGGCGATTCCAAAAACATGAATGTTATCGTTGAGAATCACGGAGGGCTCAGTTCAAATGGTGCATGGCTCTCCTCGGTGATGCGTGAGGTCGACCACCCCCGCTGCGGAACGCTTCCTGATTTTGGTAATTTTATTCTTGATTGGGGAACAAGAGAAGAATATGACAGGTACAAGGGTGTCTCCGAACTCATGCCTTTTGCAAAGGCCGTGAGTGCAAAGTCACATGACTTTGACAAAGATGGAAATGAGATACATACTGCGTATCGCAAAATGCTCGGGATCGTTTTAGATTCTGGGTATCGCGGATGGATCGGTGTCGAATACGAAGGCACAAACGTTGGCGAATTCGAGGGCATCATCCGAACCAGAGACTTACTTCAACAGATAAGAAAAGAAAGAGAACAAACAGCATGAAAGCGGCGACCATAACTTCCGAAGGAACTCCTGTTGCCGGTAACGTTTTGATTGTTAATGATTGGGATAACATCACACCCAGTGCTGGTGAGGTTGTTGTAAAAACCGAAGCGTCCGCTCTCAACCATTTAGATTTGTGGGTTGGTATTGGCATGCCCGGTCTTGGTCTTACATATCCTCGCGTAAGTGGTTCTGATGGGTGCGGTATTGTGACTGCTGTTGGAGAACATGTCGATGAATCATGGTTAGGTAAACGCGTGTTGCTCAATGCGGCGATCAGGCAATCAGAACCTATTCTTCCAAATGTGCCTCCCACTCCAGAAGACATTCGCATGATCGGAGAACACGACAATGGGACCAACGCTGAATATTTTTCTGCTCCAGTACAGAATGTTTTAGATGTTGGGGAAATTGATCCAGTTGAAGCAGCGGCGTTTGGCCTTGCTCACCTTACCGCATGGCGAATGCTCATCACTCGTGCAAAACTCCATGCAGGACAAACAGTGCTCATCACAGGTATTGGTGGTGGCGCTGCACTTGCGGCGTTTAACATTTGTAAACATTTTGGTTGCCATACAATTGTCACATCGAGACACCAGTGGAAGTTGGACAAAGCAAGTGAACTTGGTGCAAACGAAACGGTATTGGATACCGGCGAAGATTGGTCACGAGAAGTTCGCGGGTTGAGTGGCAAGCGTGGCGTTGACGTTTGTGTTGATTCAGTTGGTGGAGCCTTACATTTTCCAATCATCAAATCACTTGCTCGTGGTGGCACGCTTGTTACCTGCGGCTGCACTGCTGGCCCATCACCTACAACTGATTTGGCACGGATCTTCTGGAATCAACTCAATATTGTCGGTTCCACAATGGGCGATATGAATGAGTTTCGATCAGTCGTCGCTCTCCTTAAGAACGGCATGAAACCAATCATCGATTCTGTTCACGATGCGAGTGAGGCGCAGTGCGCGTTTGCCCGCCTCGAATCTGGCGAACAGTTCGGCAAGGTTGTAATCCGCTGGGAATAAACTCACCCCCGAAAAAACTCACCCCCGGTGAGTTTATTGATTTCAGCGGTCATTTTCCTTAAACTCACCCCCGGTGAGTTTATTAGACCGCGGGTGAATTAATCGCACTAGTGTGATTTAGATCATCATACTTTGCGATATCAGCGATTATTTCACCAAGGGGTCAGTTTCCTGCCACCTTCAAGAAAAACTCACCCCCGGTGAGTTTATTGATTTTCAGGGTTCATTTCCATTAAACTCACCCCCGGTGAGTTTTTTAGACCGCGACGCAGTGACAGGCAGCAAGTGAAATTCGAATGCCGCTATAACGAGAGAAACACCGCAGACTTACTTGTTCCAATCAGCGAGGAAGGCTGCAAGTCCGCTATCAGTCAAAGGGTGTTTCATCATTTGAGAGATCACTTTGTACGGCACCGTTGCAACATCTGAACCAACCAATGCACACTGCACAAGGTGCAACGGATGGCGAATTGAGGCGGAAAGAATTTTTGTTGTGTATCCATAATTGTCATAAATCGTACGGATTTGCTGGATCAACTCCATCCCATCGCCACCAATGTCATCTATTCGGCCAAGAAATGGACTGACTAAAAACGCGCCCGCTTTTGCTACCATCATTGCTTGCAATGGTTGAAAGCAAAGCGTCATATTCACTTTCACTCCGCGGTCGGAAAGGGTTTTGCATGCCTTGAGACCATCGACGGTGCAGGGAAGTTTAATCACAATATTCGAGGCAATTTTGAGTAATTCGTCCGCTTCAGCGATCATGCCATCATGTTCAATTGAGACAACCTCTGCGCTCACGGGACCAGAGACGACCTCGCATATCTCCGCCATTCGAGAGTGAAAATCCACTCCTTCTCGTGCGATCAAGCTTGGATTTGTGGTTACCCCGTCAAGCACGCCAAGGTCAGCGGCATCACGGATTTCTTGAATGTTTGCAGTGTCTATATAAAGTTCCATGTGGGGAATCATACCCTCACTTGCAGAGTGATATCATGCGAGAATGACAACAGTACTCGATCGAATTCACCAACTTGGATTTTCACTTCCAACGCCACCAAATCCAGTCGCAACTTACATTCCTACTATCTTTTGTGGAAATGTTCTCTTGACGAGCGGGCAGATCCCAATGGTAGACGGGGAATTGAAATACAAAGGATCTGTGCCAAGCGTGCAACCAATCGAAGCTGCAATCAGAGCGGCAGAAATTTGTGGCCTGAATGCACTTGCCGTTGCAAGCGCAGCGCTTGATGGCAACCTCGAACGAATCTCCCGCGTTGTACAACTTCGTGTGTATGTCGCAAGCGATCTTGGTTTTACAGATCAATCGCTTGTCGCAAACGGCGTAAGTGACATGATGGTTGCAATCTTCGGCGAAGCGGGTAGGCATGTCCGCGTGGCGCTCGGTTCTATTGGGCTCCCCCTTGGTGCAACTGTTGAAGTCGAAGCCGCCTTTGAGGTTCATGACAGTTGAAGGTTTTATCGGACCTTGCTCGATTTTTCGACATTTTTATTGTCTCTATTGTCTTTTTTGCACTTGACGGGAACCTCTCTGCCCACAATCATGTACATATATAGGGGGAAAGACCGGCTGCGGTAACTATTCGATTTTTCTGCGATTCAGTTGACCGCTCTTATTCGCCCTATCTGGGCATATTTGATTCCGCCGCACTGGTCGACATTTCGACGCTGCGTTCACCTTGGTGGTGTTTGTTAGCAAGTGCGGCGGTACTTTTCACAATGTAATTCGTGCGAAGACCGCCCGGTTCACCGTTGTAATTTTTTACACGCGAGCCGTAAGTTTTCGTCCGGTTGATTGACCGGAAAAATATGTGTGATGTGCGTTTATCGAGTCAGGGATGAACGTGACAACAAACCACGCTGTTTCTTTTCTACCAATCAACCACCCGTTCTATATGTTTTATTTATTTAGGAGATACACAAATGATGAAACGCAAAATTCGAGGTTTTACCCTCATCGAACTTTTGGTCGTAATCGCAATCATCGCACTTTTAATGGGCTTGCTCTTACCAGCACTCTCCGGTGCAATGGCCGCTGCGAAGAAACGTAAAGACCAAGCACAACTCAATGGTGTTGTCAAAACATTCCTCATCTATGCCGATGGCGAACCAAACAACGCATTCCCGCTCCCAAGTCACATCGACCGCAAGGCTGCGAACTTGTCAAACTTTGCAACACCTGACAGTTACAACGGACCAACTGGTACAATTGAAGCGGCTGGCTTTGGACTTCCTGACTGGTCAAACAATGCGACTGGTAACTTGTACTCCGCATTGATTGCACAGAATTACTTTAATCCTGATATTCTCATAAGCCCAGTTGAAGTCAATCCAATCGTTGTTATGAAAGGCGATTCTTCAAAGAATGCCGCAGAAGTTCCCTACGACTATGAAGCGTACGACACATCCCCTTCCGTCGACCAATATTGGGACCCTCTGTTCTCAGGCGACATTGAAGGCATGGGTCGCGACGATGCCAGTCTTGATGATGTTTGCCACACTTCCTACGCACATCTTGCTATGGTAGGGAAACGGCGAGATATGCTCTGGAAAGCCGGTACAGATCACCACACAATCATTCTTTCTAGCCGCGGACCAAAACTTGGCGCATACGAAGGTGATGATTTTGCAAAATCCCCAACACTTGAACTCTATGGTTCACCAAAGCAGTGGGAAGGCGTGTACGTATCTGGTGACGCTTCGGCGCATTACGCAAAGTCACAATGGCCAGTTGGCATCGTGTACTCACCACAAGATTCGTTTGCTACGATTAAAGACAATATCTTTAATTGCGAATTCGCAGATTATGATGGTCAAGCTGTAAACCCAGGCGCTCCCTCAAAGGACATTTGGATGGCGATGAACTACTGGGCAAGTGATCCAAGCCTTGGAGGCATCGACGACATTCTCATTTGTAATGACGAACTTCGCCCGTAACAACAATGACATGACCTATACGTTCATGTATAACAATTGGAGATTTCATTTATGAAACAACATAAAAAAGGTTTTACGCTCATTGAGTTGCTCGTGGTGATGTCAATCATCGCACTCTTATTGAGTATTTTAGTTCCTGCTCTTGGCCGAGCCCGCGCTCAAGCCATGATTCTTAAGGATTCGAGTCAAGTCAAAGCGATTGCTGATGGCTGGACAACTTGGACAAGCGACCATGATGGCGCATTCCCAATCCCCGGTCTTGAACAACGTTTGGAAGATCCTAACATCGAGGGTGGTAGTTATGTCAAAGGACGTGGTCCGGAAGACATCTCACTCAATGATCACGGATCAATGCTTTCATTGTGCCTCATGCAAAATTTGTTCACTGTTGACATCCTCTTCGCGCCAACAGAACCAAACGGTGCAGTCTATGTAGACGACGATTACGATCATAGCGTCTACGATCCAACACCTAGTGGTTGGACGTTTTGGGATAACACGTTTGACAATGCACTATCAGATGATCCTACTAGTACCGAAACATGCAATAACAGTTACGCGATCATGCCACTCACTGGCGAACGCCGTTTTCAACACTGGGGCATCAGTCTCCAGAACGACAGTGGATACGCAATTCTTGGTACACGCGGTCCTGTTGACGGACTCGTCGACTTGACTGCTCCATCGCTCTCACTTGGTTTCCATGGGATTAAGAATGAGTGGAAAGGGATCATCGGCTATGGTGATAACCACACCGAAGTGACTGACACCTTCTATCCAGAAAACGTGTCGTACACTGATAACGGTGTTACAACTCCTGACAACCTCTTCTCCGAAGAAACAGAAGCAGTTGATCCTGCCTTTGGTACCGGCGATGGTACAGGTTCGGACGTTATTTTGACGCACACTGCTATTGGCGAAGTAGATGCGAATAACGGCAAATATGGTGGTCTTACAAATATGCGCCACGATTGATTTTTATATCAATTTAATTTGTTACGTAACCGGCCGCAGTTCAAACTGCGGCCGGTTTTTCTTTTGCGGTGTTTCACTTACTAGAGCGGGTTCAACACCGCCTGCTCTGTTTCTTGCAATTGAGCGGTTTTCGAGCGGCGCTTGCCTCCTGTTACTTCGTCGATCTGCATCACCCCTCCCATGCAGGGCTGATACGTGCCCTACCGTACAATACACACATGCTCTTTATAGCAACATTACTTTCTGTAATCACATCAGCACCCCCTACGCCAGTACCTGCGTATCGTCAGGCGCAACATGTTGCTGTGATCACAATCGAAGGAGAAGTTGACAACATTACAGCAACTTCATTCAAACGCCGGCTTGAAGAAGCCGCCGATGCTGATGCCATCGTCATCGACCTCAACACACCGGGCGGTGGACTTCTTCCAACGCTTCAGATTTGCTACTACATTAAAAACAACGCCCCACCAAACACGGTTGCATGGATCCATCCACATGCCTTCTCCGCAGGCACGATCATCGCACTTTCTTGCAGAGAAATCATTGTCGCTCCAAACAGCACCTTTGGCGACGCGGCACCAGTGACTGCGATGGGTCCAATCCCTGCAACCGAACGAGCTAAAATCGAATCGCCCATCCTCGCTGAAGTGGTGGACTCAGCACGACGAAACCATTACGACGAACATCTTGTTGAAGCGTTCGTGAGCGTTGGCATTGAACTTTGGCTTTTGCAAAACAACGAAACAAATGAAACCGTGTGTGTAAACAAGGCAGAGTACGAAACCATCTTCGGCGAATCACCGCCACAAAACTTTTCTCCAATTGGAGGCAGCGTAAAAGGGGAACCGATTTTCTCACCTTTTTTTGACACGGTCGCAAAACTCAGTCAAATTGAAACTGAAAACGCTGCTGAACCATGGGACCCTGATTTTGCACAACAACTTCCAACGAGCAGGAGAACTTTCAACAAAGAAGATGCAACAACATGGGAATTGGTTCGACAAGTTGTTCCAAGTGACAGACTTCTCACACTCAAGCCAGCCGAGGCAGCACAGTATGGACTGGTTGATGGCATAGTTGCCGATGATGCTGCATTGAAAGTTTGGTTTGGTGCCCAGAATCTTCACCGGCTGGACGTAAATTGGTCGGAAAAACTCGTTCGCATTCTTGTCAGTTGGCCCATCCGAGTTATATTGATTGCAATTTTCCTCGTCTGTGTCTTTGTCGAATTCGTTACAGGCGCAAGCGGTGCCTTTTCCGCCGGCGCAGTTGTTTCACTTGCACTCCTGATTGGAGCGCCTTGGCTTGCAGGTCTCGCTGACATTTGGGAGATTGTCGCCGTTGCCGCTGGCATTTCTTTGATTGCGGTTGAACTCCTTCTCATTCCAGGAACTGGATTTACAGGTTTTGTTGGTGTGGCATGTTTGTTCGTTGGGATCATTGGAACGTTCATCTCTGATGACATCTACTCCGCAGAAGGACAAGCGCAATTGCTCACCGGACTTGGCACTATTCTCGGCGGTGGCATTTTGGCAGCAATTGCAAGTTGGTTTATCGTTCGATACTTCGGAGGGGCAACCGCGATGCAACGACTTGTTCTTGAAGATGCTATTTCCGCGCACAGCACAACAACCCAACGATTACATGATGATCTTCTCAGCATTGGAGCATCGGGCATTGCAATCACTGATTTACGACCAAGCGGGCGTATCCAAATCGACAATACCCTCTTTGATGCCATTACAACTGGGGAATGGATATCCAAAGGCGCAACAGTCCGTATCATGCACACAGGAATGACTATTGAGGTCGAAGAAATTACACCATGATCAATCTACTCGCACAAACAACTGCAGCACAAAGTTCATCTCCAATTCTTTGGGCGTTCATTTTTATTGCTGTTGCAATTGTTATCTTCTTCATTGAAATTTTCGTACCCTCCGGTGGACTACTCGCCTTGCTTGGCGGACTTTCCATCGTCGCTTCAATCATCGCGTTCTTCATGCACGACATCAACACGGGACTCATCGCAACTGGAATTTACATTGTCTTTGGCCCAATCGTCGCGTGGATCGCATTTAAGATTTGGGCATCATCACCCCTTGCAAAACGGATGATTCTTGGTGATGTTGATGGTGGTGGAGAATTCGCAGAGCAAGAATCTGAATCTCAAAGGCGCGAACGTCTTGATCAACTGCAAGCGCTCATTGGATGCAAAGGCAAAACCGTAACAGTGCTTCGCCCAATTGGAGTTGTACGAATCAACGATCAAAGAATTGACGCAATGGCAGAATCAGGTGTCATCGCAGCTGACAAGCCTATTGAAGTTGTAGAGGTGTATGACAATCAAATAAAGGTGCGTGAAGTCACTGCGTGATACACTACGCACCTTAAAAGAAGAAGGAGTTTTAGTATGAATTTTATTGCAGCAGTATCACCTTGGATGATCGGTGGCGTAATCGTCGGCGGGATTTTTCTCCTCATCATCATCGCGTTCGCATTTCAATATATTGGACTGTACCTTCAAGCGTGGGTCAGTGGCGCAAAGGTTGGGTTCATTGATCTTGTCA
>JACNLW010000100.1 GCA_014381305.1 Planctomycetota bacterium | reverse complement strand
GAGGATGACACAGAGGTATGCTTCGAGGCGTACACAGAGCATTACACAGAGGATGACACCGCGGATGACTCAGAGCAATAAATTATTATTGAGTCCCAAAAAACCAGATACCACAATGGTATCCATCATCATCAGGCGTCGAACTCGCCCAAGCAACCATCACTGGCTGATTGACCGATTGTCCTTCGGGTAAATATCGAGTAATGAGGCCTGTCATTCCCTCATTGAGCGGGAGGTTAGAGACAATCCGTAGGCCGCCCTCGCTGCGGTCAACTACCGTGTATCGAATTGGAGTGCTAAAATCATGGCTCCATCGCAAAACTGCTTCACCATCGTAGGTAGTTCGTTTTTTGCCGTCTCTTTGATCTATTTTATGGGAGGAATTTGTACTCTGAAGTGCTCTGTCGTTGATCATACCCATTCATTCGACAGTTCAATCGTCGACCTAAAGCACTGTAAATAAAAGAAATAAGAAAATTCCGGTTATTCCGCCTGCTTCCTTGAATGTAACGTAAGCACTTGCTCTTCTGCATGGTATGAACTTCGCACTAGAGGTCCCGATTCCACAACACGGAAGCCCAAAGCAAGCCCAATTCGCTCATATTCCTTAAATTGATCAGGGTGTACCCATCGCTCGACTGGCAAGTGATTGCGAGTTGGCTGTAGATATTGTCCAATTGTGATAATTTCAGTTTGAGCCTTTTTTTGAATGTCTTCAAGCAGTGCAACAACTTCTGCATCCGTTTCGCCAATTCCAACCATGATTCCCGTTTTACTCACCAGACCAGCATCACTGATTTGCTGCAAAACCCCCATTGATCTGTCGTAAGTTGCTTGCGGGCGAACTGCACGGTGCATTCGTGGAACAGTCTCAATGTTGTGCGCAAGAATCTCAGGTTTTGCATCGATAACCGTTTGCAGCGCACTTCGATCGCCCCCAAAATCGCCCACTAGCACTTCTACAGAAGTATTTGGGGCTTGTTGATGTGTCTCCTTTATCGTATCTGCCCAGATCTCAGCACCCCCATCAGCGAGATCATCTCGATCAACGCATGTGATCACAATGTGCTTTAAACCCATGAGAGCAACAGACTTACCAACATTTACAGGTTCGTCAAAATCTGGTGGTAGAGGCTTTCCGGTTTTCACATTGCAAAAACCACAAGAACGAGTGCAGATGTCACCCAAAATCATGATCGTTGCAGTACCTCTTGACCAACAATCTGCGATATTGGGACACGAGGCCTCTTGGCACACTGTGGAAAGCCCATGTTTTTGCATATTGGCACGCATTTTTTCATAGCCTTCTCCTCCTGGCAATGTTGCACGAATCCATGATGGTTTTCGAGGTTGAGCTAGATGCGTTGTCGCCACATTATTGAGAACCTGTTCGCTGAGATCAACAATTGCTGAACATCTTGTATTTCTTGCCGTATCACCACCAAGAGGTCGTTGATGACGGGCGGTTGCTTTGGCATCATTTTGGTCTAGAGAAGGTTTTGTTTCTGTGTGAGAAGAAGGCATCCTAGTATTCTACCAATGGTTCACAACCTTTAACTTGTATGCCTTCTCTGGTCGATAAAGTCCGATACCATCCGCGATATTGATGGAATGGTGGCAGTATGCCATCGTGGACGAAAAAGAATGCACCCGGAATGCGAGTAGGTTTGATACTAGATTGACTGGAAGAATATGCGACAAAGAGTTATTGTAAAAACCATCATAATTATGTTGTTAACGCTCATTACAGGAGCAGCAATGACAGGCTGTAATGCGAACGCTTGGATGGGGGATCCAACAGCGGGTGGATATTACAAACCAACCCCAACCACTATTCCTATTTTGGATCGCATTGACATTATCGAAGAGCCGCTTCAACGCAGTCAAATCTCAAAAGTAACACCATCTGACCTCATGCCCGGTGACTTGACGTATCGCATTGCACCTGGGGACGGCGTCACTGCAGATATTTATGGATTATATAACCCACAAATAAATCACCAAGTGTCGAGGCGTGTTGACCAAAGTGGATATTTTCGTGCACCTGAAGTAGGCGACGTACTCGCTGCAGGTTTAACCCAGCAAGAATTTCAAGATCGACTCATTCAAGCGTATGGGCAGGTCATGTCAAATCCTAGTATTCAAGTAAGCATGGCAGAATCAACAGCATTTACGTACACAATGTACGGTGAACTGCAACGTTGGGGTGTTTTTAATTTGATGGATCCGAACCTACGTCTTATGGATGCCCTTGCACTCGCAGGCGGTGTTCCACAAACAACGAAAAAAATATATGTCATTCGGGAACTGCCCGTGAGCAACGATGTGCTCCCTTCTTGGGAACATGAACGAGGTGTAGAAAATCCGAAATCTCCTTCAATAAATAACTATGATCAATTTGTTCCAACGGCACCAGATACTCCAGCAAGCCCTTCCTCAGGTGTAAGTATTGAAGATTTGATCAATCAACTTGATATTGGCGACAATTCTCCGCCTACACCCGATCCAATCATCCCAGAAGAAAGTAATTCGGAATCTGTAAATCAACCTGAAACTACAAAAACTCAGGAAAAGCCTGCAATTTTACCAGGGATCTTACAAGACGACCCAAGTGAATTCATCGACATCGATGACCTTGTTCCAACGAGGGCTACAGGTAAACCACTTGTCGATATTGACCAACTCATGTCACCCTCAGGAGATATTCCGGGAGCAGCTCCAGCATTTATCTTTGTACCTGAACGAGATGAATGGATTGCCGTTGACACCGGAGGTAGTAAAACTAAAACAAAACAAGATGGATCAGCAGAACGAACTGTTGAATCAAAAATTCCAGAAACAATGTTAGAGCGAATCATTGAAATTCCCTGGGAACGATTAAAGCATGGCGATAGTTCTTACAACATCGTGGTTCGCCCAAGCGACCGAATTTACGTTGCAGCATCTCCGTATGGAAACATATATCTTCGCGGTGCTGTTGCTCGCCCAGGTGTATTTCAACTTCCTGCGAGTGGTGGGCTTACCCTAGCGCGCATGATTGCAGCCGCAGGTGGTCTCGGTCCCACAGCAAAGCCAGAGAAGGTAAGCCTTACACGGCGAATTGGTAAAAATCTTGAAGCAACTGTCACCTTGAATCTTGCTGCGATTATGCAGAAAACTGAGCCAGATATTTTTCTTCGCGCTGATGATCTTATTAGTGTTGGAACTGATTGGGGATCAACTCCAATGGCGATTATTCGAAATGGATTTAGAACTTCGTATGGTTTTGGTTTCTTGTTAGACCGTAACTTTGGTAATGATGTATTCGGTGCACCACCAAGATCTGGTTTCTAATGACTAACGAATTATTGCCACGTTCAACGCGCATGATCGCGAGTATGAACAGTGTTGTAAAAACCCGATTCAAGATGAAGTCTCTTACCACAACAGACGATCAACGAAGTTTATGACGCAAGACCGATCCAACACAGTTATGCACACGCCAACTTCCCAACAGTTATTACTGTGGAGTGGGCTGCTACTCGTTGCATTTGCGTGGGTTTTTTGGGATTTTTTACAAAGACAGGTTCTCTTTGCGATCAAGCAGCAAGCTGACTGGGGGCACACGTTAATTATTCCATTTATCGCTGGATATTTTGTGTGGTTGTGCAGGGGACCCCTTTTAGAAAAACCATTTCATCGTGCGTGGTTTGGGATTGTCATTCTTATTCTGGGATTGGCCTGGTATACACTGTGCGCTCTTGGTCCAATGGCATTGCATCATCATAACCTCATGGGATTTGGTGTTGGCGCATCACTTGTTGGCATTGTTTTGTTTTTATTCGGATGGAGGTCAATGAAATATCTTTGGTTTCCACTTTTGTATCTCATCATTTTCGGACAAACAATATCAGATCGCATGATGGAAGTTGTTACGTTCAAACTTCAAGACATTGCATCGATTGGTTCTTATTACGGCCTTTCGTTTTTTGGACTTGATGTCACCCGCTCTGGCAACACGCTTGATATTTTATATAACGGGGAGATTTACCCGTTGAATATCGCTGAAGCCTGTTCAGGTATGAGAATGCTAATGGCATTCTTTGCACTTGGGGTTGCGATGGCGTATACCGGCTTGCGTCATTTTTGGCAGCGAGCGATATTGGTATTGCTCGCAGTTCCAACTGCGGTTTTTGTCAATATCCTTAGGGTGATGACCTTGGGAATACTCAGTATTGCCGACAGCGGTTTTGCGACAGGTGATTTTCACACATTCGTTGGAACTCTTTGGCTTATTCCAGCATTTCTCATTTATTTAGGCATTGTGTGGTTATTGAAAAACATTATTATCGAAGAAGGAACTGAAGCCGAGGATCCAAATTCTACAAAAGGTTCATTTGAGTTTAAGCAATCAACTTCAATTGGTTTTGTTTTGATTATTGGGTTGCTTGCAACTTCCGCTGCGGGTTTGCAGATAGGTGTCCAAGCATTAAATGTGTACCTTCATAAAAATCCCGTTTATCCACGACAAGACTTGGCGGTTATTCCCTCAACTCTTGGAACGTGGAAGTCAATTGGCGATGACAGTCGGTTTGATAAGGCAGGCGTTGAAGCGTTGGGAACAGACTTATATCTCAGTCGTAATTACGGCAGTAGGGTTGGCGCAAATGCAAAAGTGCAGTTGCACATCGCCTACTACACAGGTCAAATTGATGCAGTGCCTCATGTTCCAGATCGGTGTATGGTTGCAGGAGGCTTTGTTCCGTTGACTGCTGAACCCGTGACAGTAGCCTTAGATGTTGGCGAAGCCTCATGGCTGCTTGATTCAGATAAAGAACTCGAAGGTCAACCATTTCCATACGTGAGAAAATTAAACAAAGTGACTGGTATTGAAGAAGTCGTGTATATGCCTCTGGGTGATTTTGAGATTCGCACAACAGAGTTTTCTCATCCTGATTTGGGCGATGACCGTGTAATTGCAGGATACTTTTTTGTGGCAAATGGTAAAACGACGGCGTATCCAGAACGAATTCGGTTACTTGCCTTCGATCCATCTTCCAAATATGCCTACTATTGCAAAGTGCAATTTACTATTCGCGGAAATGCACAATTTTCAATTGATGAATTTTGTACAATCGTATCTGATCTTTCAAGTGAACTTATGCCAAATATTATGGCGTGCCTCCCTGATTGGGTGGAAATAACAAAATTAGAAACCAACTGACAAAGAAGTTGTGATAGGAGTTATCAAAAAGATGGCTAAGAAAAAAACCAAATTGAATTCCAAGAAAAAAGCGCAAGCAAACAAAAAGTTAATCATGGCAGTGGTCGCTGTTTCCGTTTTGACATTTGCGATTGTGGGTGGATTCTGGTTTATAAATGTTTATCGAGGTGCCGAGAGAAATATTTCTTCTGGGGATGTCATGATGAAGGATGGCGAATATAAGAAAGCTCGGAAAATGTATGGTCGGGCAGTAAAAAAAGAGCCAGGAAATATGGAGCATATAGCAAAATTGCGGGATGCAACTTTGGCGATTGTCCCAGTTACTGTTGACGAAGCAAATATTCTCTATAACGATTACATCGGTACGCTAATGCACACTGCGAGATATGCTCCCCAAGATGCAGAAGCACAATTTGCGTTGTTGTATGAATTGCATAAAACGGCTAGACTGAATGCTGAAATTGGGTATTGGCAACAATTACAAGGTGCTGCGGAAACTGTACTTGATAGATTGCCACTCGATCATCCAAGGCGCTATGAAGCCAAAATTTTTCGTGGGCTTACTTTATTAAAAATTGACAACAATTCAATGACAGATGCCATTGACGATGACGGTGATATTAGATGCCCGGGTGAAATGGATTTCCTAGAGGCGCTAGAAAGTGATCCAGGAAATGCACTGGCTTGGAGCGCACTCGCGCAGGGGCGGATGGCAGTGTATTACAGACTTATTGCTGATGGGCGAATTGCACAAGCTGAGAAAAATCGTGGAAAAGCTGAACAGACGATGGAGAATGCCGTAGACGCCGCGGGCGGATCTTTAGACGTGGCACTTGTTCACGCAAGGGAAGTGATGCTTCATAGAGCAAGATTGGTAGATGCGAACAATAAAAAAGCAGGTACACATGCACTAGAAGAAGTTGAAGTAGCAGAACAAGCTGCATCAAAAGCCATTGATGCAATTGTTCGTTCGTATGACCCTGCCACAAATCAAGATCAGACACAGGAAGTTTTTCAATTTCTATTGAGCAGTGGGCAGTTAGGTAGGGAGTTAGTTGTAAATATATTTGAACAGTATCTTTCAATACATAAAGATGATCAAACCATTCGATATTTTTATGCAAGTGTATTGAAAGAATTAGGTCGAGTTGATGATTCTCGGAGGGAAGCGCAGATAACTCTTGATGCGCCTCAGGGCACGGTAAGCATCCGCGCACTTCAGCAGTTTTCTATTCGAGTGCAAGCTGCGAATCTCTTGTTTAAATTAGCATTTTTAGAAATTGCTGGTGCAAGCGACGAGGTTGAGAGAGATAAAATGCGACAGGTAGCAAAGGAAAGAAGAGACGTTGTTTTGGATTTTGTTTCGGGTGATTTGTTCAATCCTATGATTCTTGAAGCAGATGGTGATCTTGCCATGGAGCAAGGAAATCACGCAGAGGCAGCAATGAAATACGAGGAACTTATTTCTAGATACCCGTATCCGATGTCAAAACCTGAAGTGTATTATAAGACCGCAGTGACTCTATTTGAATCAGGAGCAAGAGGCATTGCCAGAGAACGAGTTACTGACGCCATTAATCTCCAACGAAATCGAATGTTTTATATTCTGCTTGCCGAAATTGAGCTTGCACTTTCGGATTATGATGCAGCGTTGAGCACGTTGTCTTTGTTGCCACCGAAAATCATCGAAGATAATCCAAGATTACAGCGTATGCTAGACAACATTGCACTTCGGAAAGGGGATGGAACTGCTGTATTTAACGATCCATTGCTCGGTACTCTTTCATCTGCAGAAACGCTGATTTCCGAGGGCAAATCTGAAGAAGCGATTGTGCTATTGACTTCAACGATGGAGAGCATAGCAGAGCCCGATTGGCGATTATTCAAAGCGATGGCTCTGGCACACGATGGTCTTGGGGATCAAGAGAATGCGCTCAACTGGCTTGACAAAGCCATTGCATTGAATCCTGACCCGGTGCGATTAGAGCAAATGAAAATTTTTCTTCTTGCTGATAACCGTGTAGAAGCAATCATTTTGCTTGTTCAGGAAAGTGACATTCCGGAAATGGAAAAAAGCGTAGCAATTGCCGAAAGACTTCTCGCTCTCTCTGGAGCACAAAGGGCGAATGCGAATAGATGGACCAGAACAGGCAATGAAATAGCTGCGAAAGAGGCAACGGAGTTAAGCGAATTGGCATTTGCCGAAAGTTTGAAATATCAAAAAATTGCTGAAGAATCTGGTGCTGACACAGTTGATTTTATTTTGACTCAGTTTGGCACCGCTATGTCAAACAAAAATTATGAATTGGCGAAGAATTTATTGGAACGCGCGGAGGCTCTCGGGGCCGATCCAATTGTACTTGGAAGCAGCGAAATTCAGGTCTTATTCACACAAGCGTTAGACGCTGGTGCAGTTGGGGAAAACAGTGGAGAGGAACTGAAACAAGCAGAAGAAATAGCAAGAAAACTGACTGAAAATTTTCCTTTTTCAGGCACATCGTGGAGAGCGCTCGGGACAATTTATGAACTTAAGGGGAATGTGAAGGAAGCATTTGTAGCTTTTGAAGAAGCGTATAGATTGGCACCAGACAGTCGGGATAACGTTCGAGCTTATGTAACAATTCTAATAAGAACAGATTCAGATTCACAAAGAATTTTACGCGTAGTGCATGATGCAAGAGCATCTTTCCCTAACGATTCCCAACTTGAAGAAATGTGGCTTGGTTTGGAAGAACAACGCGGTGAAAAAAGTAAGGTGTTAGCACATCGAACAAAAAAGTATCAACTTTATCCAGAGGACAGTAACAACGCACTTCAACTCGGTTTGTTCCTAGTCAATACAACGCCCACAAGAGAGTTGTGTTTAAACCCCGATGGTACGGAACGGTTCACAACCAATGATTGGGCACGGATGAATTCACGTCAGAAGAATATGGTTCTCAATGACCTGAAAAAAACATGGAATCAAACTGTTGAAACAATTATTGAAAAAGCAAGCGCCACGCCGCCAGTGGATCTTCAAGCTGCGATTGCGTATGCTTCTATCGAACGAGATCGAGGTCGGTTAGATGCAGCGTCTGAGGTATTGGATTCATATATTTCAACAAAAATTGGAACTGATGAGTTTACCTCCTCTGTTATTGCTGTAGCTCAATTTCTTAAAAGTACAGGGCGATTAGCACAAGCTGTTTCGCTTCTTGAATCAGCGCGAGCAGAGCAAAGTGAGAAGATGGAAATTAGCGCTGCCCTAGGCGCATTATTTTTAACCTCGGCTACTCGGGACTACGACCGCGCAGTCGAAGAGTTAGAAGTTGCAGCAAAGGCAACGGGCAATCAATTGACATATTCTTCTTGGGTAAGGGCGTTGGTGTTGTCAAATAGATTTGAAGAAGCTGAAGAAGCATTGAAGGGATACAAAGGAACAAATATTGCTTACTCGAAAGCAATGCTCACTGCGTTAATCCATCGACGTAAGAGCGAAGTTTTGTTAGCAAAGGGAGAATTGAATGGAGCAAAGACTGAACTCGAACTGTATCGCGGGTATTTGAAACAGGCAATGAAAGAAGACGATTCTAACCAAATTCCGATTCTCGAACTTTGTACATCATTGATTAACGAGTTTACATTGACTCAAAATAAAGATTTACTCACAGAATCTCTTGAAGTTTTAGCAGTCGGATCAGTGTTGAACGAATCTTCTGAAGAATACGCAATGATGCGTTCGCGAGTGTTGCAGGCAGGCGGTCAACTTCGCCGTGCAATTGAAGATTTAGGCATTTTCCTTGCAAAAAAACCAGAGTCGGATGTAATACGGCAGAAGTTGATTGATTTGCATTTAGATGCAGATGACTTTGACAAAGCGGTTAGTTTTGCTCAAGCCGGTGTGGAAGTGAATCCCTCTTCTGCAAAATGGCATCGCCGATTAGGAGATTTGTATATTCGTACATTAGATGACAGACTCGCTGCAGCGCATTCTTATTTGGATGCAATCAACCTTGACCCATCAATGAGCTCTGTTTTTGTTTTAGATAACATCACAAGAACTGATCAAGATTTACCATTCCAAGATATTCTAAAACTCGCAAGAGGACCGTTGTCAAAGCAACATCCGATCGTAAAGACAATCGAGGCAAAGGCGCTTCACGGTCTTAAGCAACATAGAGATGCGCTCATTGCAATGGAGTCCGGTTGGGATGGATACCAGAATGCGATAGAAAAAGGGTGGGTTTCCGCTTCCTCAATTTTTCCGTGGTTTGCAAACCTCACCGTGATTTTTAAAGACGAACCAGAAGAAGGAGAGTCGTTTGCGTTGCAATTGATCGGTGATGATCCAACAGCAGAAGATTTAGTTGGACTTGCAAATTACTGGTGGGAGATCGATCAGAACAAAATTGATCATGCAATTACTTTTCTTGATCGGGTGATAGAGAATCCAGAATCTCAAAGTGATGCAAGAATAAGAGCTATGATGCATAAAGGTGCATTTCTTGTAGAAGTTAAAAGATACGATGAAGGCGAGAAGGTTTTTAGAGCACTACATGATGAAAATCCTGATTCTCCTTTGATTCTAAATAACCTATCTTACGTTGTAGGTGTATACCTCAACAAACCAGAAGAAGGTTTGGCTCTTGCCCAACGAGCAGTTGAATTGGCACCAAACCATCCATCTGTGATAGATACTATTTCCAAATTGCATGAATTAGGAGGGAATGCGACCAAGGCGGCAGAAACGTTGGAGTTTCTACTTCTCATTGATCCTGTGAATGCAGATGCGATGGCTCGGTTAGCGCTCTTGTACGCTGAAGATCTTGGCCAACCAGAGCGGGGACTTGTGATAGCAAAAAGAGCACGAAGCCAGAAGCCTAGATCACCCGAAGCACTTGACGCCCTTGGATGGAGTTATATTCAAACAGGGCAAGTTGCCAAGGGAGAAAGATTCTTACAGCGCTCGATTGCAAGTGGGGAAACTTCTGTGGCACATATCCATATAGCACAAGTGGTTATGGAAAAAGGGGAGTATGATGAAGCGCTTGGTAATCTTCGAATTGCTGAGGAACTCTCTAAAGATCAACATACTTTAGACAGGATCAACGCCTTAAAGGACGATATTCGAAAGACAAAAGCAGCAGTTGCCCAATAACTGAAACTAAGGACAGAAACGCATGCCATCACCACAACAAACAAACAGAGCAGTTGGAACTCCAAATCGCCCAATGCCTAAGGGACGAGCAATTGATCCAATTCGCGTACTTCGACGGTATTGGAAGGGCATACCAATTTTCAGCATTGTTGGGGGCATACTCGGCGTTGGTGCATTTTTTCTGTTTTCCGTGGTGTATCCACTCTACACTGGTGATGTAATGTTCGAAGTTCGACCCGGTGTATCAGAGGCTACGGACATCGGTACTGTTGATACTTCGAATGACAAAATGGTAGAACGCGTGCAGGCTACGCAAATCTTTCTTATAAAAGACCGTGGAATTTTAACAGAAGCGGTTTCTGATAGAACAATGCTTCAATCTACATGGCTAAATAGTTTTGTAGATTCAAATGGGGTTTTACTCATTGATGATGCTGTGGATGAACTTGAAGAAGATATCCGTACTCCAATTACAAGGGGTACAAACCTGTATGGCATCAGTTGGTCTGGCCATGTTGCTTCTGATGTACCAATTGTACTGAATGCGATTGCAGCGTCATATTTGCAAAGAGTAAAAGAACTTGATAATCAAATATTTCGTAGCAATGAAAGACTCTTTGATGATGAGGGTGAAAACATCAAACTTGCTTTGCAAGATCTCAATGATGAAATTCAAGCATATATTCGGCAACAAGGGATTACCACACTCGACGATACTCGTTTTTCTCAAGATATGTATGAGATTCAACAGTTAACTTCAGAACTGACGGGTTCACGTACATCGTTAAGTGCTACGCAGCAGACTTATATGCAGGTTGCTGCGAAACTAGATGGAACGCTTGAGCCAACAATGGAAGACCAGTTAATGGCTGAGCGAGACCCAATTATTGCGAGGCAAGTACAAACGCTTGAAGTTTTGCAAGCAAATCTTCGCGCGCTTCGAGAACGACTCTCGCCATCACACCCACAAGTAAGAGAAGCAGAAATTTCCGTTCGAGCAACCGAAGATCAGATTGCAGCAAAAATAGATGAAATCATTCGGAGAAATCTAAATGCGAGCCTAAAAGAACTAACAGATCGTCAAGACACGTTGAGAGTGGGTATTGAAAGAACAGAACAAGAAATTGAAAAAAAGGACGCAGGCCTACGTGAACTAGCTGCTGGTCAAGCGCAATTTGAACACATGATTGCTAGGCGGAAGCAATTGGAAAGCCGGCGGGATGATAATTCAAAGTTAGCCGCAAGTTTGCGTCTGATGAAACTTCGATCTGACGCTGGTCGAGTAAGACGCGCCACAGAAGCGAGAGAACCAAGAGAAAAATCTTTTCCTGATATAAAAGTAATGATTCCCGGTGGAGTGTTTTTGTGTTGTGCAGGCTTTGTTGCGTTCGTGTTCTTAAGAGAACTAACAGATCAGAAGATTAGATCCGCAAGCGATATCATGATTATTCCTGGCGCCAAAGTTGCTGGAGTGTTGCCAGACATCGACGAAGATCCTGAAGAGATTGAAACACCAGAATTGGCTGTTCTCACTACAAGTGAGGGAGTCTTTGCAGAATCATGTCGCCAAGCATGGGTTGGTGTTGATAGGTCGCTTCAAAAATCATCTCACCAAACACTTCTTTTGTTGGCCGCTGCCCCAGAGGCAGGGACTACAACAGTGATAGGTAACCTTGCAGTGTCTGCAGCCTCCGCAGGTCTGAAGGTTGTAATCGTTGATTGCAATTTTAGGCGGCCTGCCGCCGCATCAATGTTTGACATTGATGATAGTTCCGTTGGAGTTGCCGATCTCCTCACCGGTTCTGTTGATATAGAAACTGTGACTCATCAAACTGATTCAGGAGTTTCAGTAATATCTGCGGGCACTCCTGCAAATAGGTTGTACCAACGTTTAGGCAGCGAAAAGATGAAAAGTGTTTTGGCACAACTTCGATCAAAATTCGACTTAGTATTAATTGACGCTCCTCCATCAATAGTTGCTGGTGACGCAATTTTGTTAGCGAACCTTGTAGATGCAATCACCCTCGTTGTTCGAAGTGATCGAGATGAACGCGGTCTTGTTGCAAGAGTACTGCGTGAACTTACAGAAAGTCGTGGTGAAATGATAGGCGTGACACTCAATGCTGCGAAGGGAACCACTGGTGGTTACTTCCGTAAGAATTACCTAGCAATGGTGAATTATGCTGAGGATGTGGAAAGTGATGAGGACGAATGACCCTTGATCGATCGCATGATTCCAAAGATAATTCGGAGATTCACACAGCCTCGGTCTTAGTGACAGGAGGCGCAGGCTTTATAGGTTCACATCTTGTTGACGCACTTCTTGCTAGTGATAATCGTGTCACAGTGATTGACGATATGTCTACAGGGCGGCAATCTAACCTTCAGATTGAAAACGATCAGTTAACTCTCATACATGGAACTGTTGGCGAGCAGCTTGCGTTTCAAGAACCGTCTTTTGATTATATTTTTCATTTAGCTGCTGCAGTTGGTGTAAAGTTGGTTGTTGATGAGCCTATTCGAACGATAGAGACGAATGTCCTAGAAACATCTGCGATTTTGCGGTTCGCTGCAAAGAACAAAACTCCAGTAATGCTTGCTTCAACAAGTGAGGTGTATGGAAAATCCGAAGCACTTCCCATGCAAGAAGACGGAAATTTAGTGTTCGGTTCTACAGAAAAATCAAGATGGTCATATGGATGCTCAAAAGCCCTCGATGAACATCTAGCAATGGCTTGGTATAGAAGAGAGGATTTACCTGTTAGGATTCCTCGGTTTTTTAATACTATTGGGCCCCGTCAAAAAGGAAGTTGGGGAATGGTCGTCCCCCGTTTTGTGGCAGCTGCATTGAGTGGAAAACCGCTTATTGTGTATGGTGACGGGTCGCAGACACGTTGTTTTTGCGATGTGAGAGATATGGTTCCTATGCTGCTTGATTTAATAAAAACAGATGATGCAGTTGGGAAGGCAGTAAATGTTGGAAGTGATACGCCAATTACAATTTTACAACTTGCTGAGTTAGTAAAAAATACTTTGAATAGTAACTCTACCATCGAGTTTAAAACAATGAACGAAGTGTATGGCGATGGTTTTGAGGATTTGCAGGATAGGCAGCCCGATCTCACAAGATTACATTCGTTGATTGGAACGAGAACCAAATTCTCACTACAAAAAACAATTACTTCGATTGCAGAATCATTTGTGATTAGCACGGGTAACGAACAATGATGATGCAGACTCTGTTGTCAGTTGGTACCACTGAAGTGCTTCCCACGACCTCTCTCTTGAGAATTTATTTGCCAATTCTAATAGTGTCATTTGTCGTTGCTGTTGTGCTGACACCCGGAATTCGTTGGATAGCCAGAGAAGCGGGAATCGTGGATCATCCAGACGAGGCAAGAAAATTACATAAAAAACCAATTGCATATCTTGGTGGTTTTGTAATACTTTTCGCGACTCTTGTTGGCATTGGATTGAGTTATACAAGTTTTATCGAGCAACCATTGATGATGCGACAAGTTCCATTTGTCATTGTATTTGGTATGGTCGCAATTGCTTTTACAGGTTTTATTGATGACGTTTGGGGATCCTACTCTTGGCATAAAACCGCAGGGCAACTTGTCGCCGCTGCTGCAATGGCGCAACAAGGCATTGGGACTAAAGTAGCGACGGGTTTTTTGAATGGTATTGGAGTGCCTAGTGAAATCAGTGAATTTTCTTTATTAGATTCTTCTGTTCTTGTCTCGGATCCGATCACGCCAGCTTACATAATTGGTGTCATCATAATTGCCATGTTTATTCTGGGTGCCTGCAACGCCGCTAATTTTATTGATGGCCTTGATGGTTTGCTTTCAGGTGTTACGGCAATTACCGCAATTGGAATCATGGCAATATCGCTTATTGTCATAAGTGCAATCACACCAGAAAAAATTATTCAGATGGAGCAATCCATGCCAGTAGATGTGTTGGGAATGCAGGGAATTGATGGCGTGATATTTATGGGAGCGAATGTTGTTTTATGCATGGCGGTACTTGGTGCGGTACTCGGTTTTCTTGTTTACAATTTTAACCCTGCGTCAATCTTTTTGGGAGATACAGGGAGTCTTCTGCTTGGATACCTCTGTATTGTCATGGTGTTGATGCTTGGCGAAAATGGACAAACTCACTTGGTCATTGCAGGAATGATCGTGTTTGCATTACCAATTATGGATACAGCGCTTGCGATCACAAGAAGAAAAATGGCAGGCAAACCAATTTCTGAACCAGACGCCAATCATATTCATCACATTTTTAAGAGAAAGTTTGGTTCTGTGAAGAAGGCAGTTTTTGCTTTGTATGGAATGTCAACACTTTTTGCTGTTGTGGGCGTCGCCCTTGCATGGGTCCAAGTGACAGGACAAGTGCGTGCGTGGATTATTTATGTTATTGCTACGCTGATGTTTGGACTCATTGGGATGAAGGCAATCAAGTCAGCGAGACGATTTGAGTGACTCCCGAAAGACCGATTTCAATATTGTTTGTGTGCATGGGAAATATTTGCCGAAGCCCCGCAGCAGAATGCTTGATGCGAGATGCACTAAAAGAGCGAAACTTGAGTCATGCATTTGTGCTTGACTCTGCTGGCACTGGCGGTTGGCATGTTGGGAACAAACCCGACAAAAGAATGAGAGCAGCTGCAAAGGCAGTGGGTCGAACTATTGATGGAGCTGCAAGACAAGTTTGCGAAAACGATTTCAATAATTTTGATTGGATTTTTTGCATGGACAATGACAACTATGCAAACTTACTCGCGATGGGTGCAAATCCTGAAAAAACCCACTTATTATTAGAGTTTGTTGAACATCGAGCAGTGCGGGAAGTTCCAGATCCATACTATGGGGGCAGTGGTGGTTTTAGGGATGTGATCGCTTTGATTGACGGGGCGGTTTGTGATTTGATTGATGCACTTCACACAACAACGCCATAGTGGATTTGTTAGAATGTGTGGATGTCACAACAAACAGCCACACAAAAAAATGATAACCAACAAACATCCGAGCAAACTGTTGTACTCCTTGCAGACACATTTAGCGAAAGTGGTGTGCAAACGCTTAAAGCATTGGGTTGCAGAGTAATCTCGGATGCTTCACTAAAAGACGAATCACTTGTTGAAGCAATTGCCGAAGTGAACCCAGCCGTAGTGGTTGTTCGATCAACCAAAGTGACCCGAGAAATGATGAACGCTGCACCAACACTTTCGGTCATCATCCGCGCAGGTGCTGGGTATGACACAATCGATGTCGCTGCGGCTTCTTCGCTTGGCATTTCGGTTGCAAATTGCCCAGGGAAGAATTCCATCGCAGTTGCCGAACTTGCGTGGTCTCTCATCTTGACTTGCGACCGGCGAGTGCCTGACCAAGTCGCGGATTTGCGAGATGGCAAGTGGCGAAAAAAGGAATATGCAAAATCACTTGGCTTAAGCGGCCGAACGTTGGGTATCGTTGGGCTTGGTGGAATTGGACTTGAAACTGCAAAGCGTGGCAAGGCCTTTGGTATGAACATCGTCGCGTGGTCACGAAGTTTGACCGAAGAAAAAGCATCTGAACTTGGTATTGGGTGGTGCGAAAGTTTACACAACCTAGCCAGAATGTCCGATGTGGTTTCAGTGCACGTTGCTTCAACGCCAAGCACAGAGAATCTTATTGACGAATCGTTTTTAGATGCAATGAAAGACGGTGCAACGTTTGTAAATACAAGTCGCGGTAAAATTGTCGATGAAGTTGCGCTACAAAAATCAGTTGAAGCCAAGAAGTTACGAGTTGGGCTAGATGTGTTCCAAAACGAACCAACGACTGGTGATGCAACATTTAACCCCTCAATAATCTCTTGTGATGGTGTGTACGGAACACATCATGTTGGCGCATCTACGATGCAGGCGCAAGAAGCGATCGCCGATGAAGCAATCCGAATTATTCAACATTATTTAACAGATGGCGTTGTGCACAACTGCGTGAACCGTGCAACATCAACTTCTGCGAAAGCAATGTTGTGCGTACGGCACTTAAATTTACCAGGTGTTCTTGCATACGTTTTTGAATTACTCATTAGAGAGGGAGTGAATGTTGAAGAAATGGAAAATATGCTATATCAGGGTGCTAGGGCAGCGTGCGCTAGGATTCAACTTGACAGAGTCATCTCGCCTGATTGCATCGCAACAATGCGAGACCATGAACATGTTTTATCTGTAACGGCTTCTGCTATTAACGAATAAGGAATGATGTAATGACCCAAACAGCAACTGAACGAGCACTTAACTTTTCAGCGGGACCTGCAACACTACCCGAGCCAGTGTTGAAACAGGCAAGAAAAGATATTTGGGACATCGAGGAAAGTGGCATTGGTATTTGCGAACATAGCCATCGCGGACCAGTTTTTGACAATGTAATCAATGAAGCAGTTGCCGATTGTCGTGAAGTTGGGTCTATTCCAGATGAATTCGAAATACTTTTTATGCAAGGCGGAGCAACCCTGCAGTTTGCGATGTTAGCGATGAACTTTTTGAAAGCGGGTACTGTTGCAGATTATCTTGACACTGGGGTTTGGACTTCAAAAGCGATTAAAGAAGCAAAAAAAATTGGTAGTGTCAATGTTGCGTTTGACGGTTCGGTTACGAATCACGATCACTGTCCTTCTGATGATGAGTTACATCTCTCGCAAGACGCTGCATATTTGCACTATTGCTCAAACAATACAATTTATGGCACACGATATGAACATGTGCCTACGACAAATGCGCCAGTTATTTGTGACATGAGTTCAGATATTTTTTCACGAGCGATCGACTGGTCGAAACATTCGATGGTCTACGCCGGCGCACAAAAAAATCTTGGACCTTCAGGTACAGTACTTGTTGTGATTAAAAAATCACTTTTAGAACAATGTGATGGGTCACTTCCTTTGATGCTCGATTACAAAGCGCAAGCAAGCAAGGGTTCGATGTTGAACACACCTCCGACCTTTGGAATTTATCTTATGGGACAAGTGTTCAAATGGATTTTGAATGCGGGCGGGTTGTCAGCAATCGAACAACGTAACGAGGCAAAAGCTGCAGTTATTTACGATGCCCTTCAAGGATGTAACGGTTTTTATTCTCTTATTGCTAGGGAAGATTGCCGCTCACGTATGAACATTTCATTTCGCTGTCAAACGCCTGAGTTGGATGCGATCTTCCTTGAAACAGCAGCGGCGCACCGTATGTCTGGTCTTAAAGGGCATCGATCAGTTGGCGGTTTGCGTGCATCAGTTTACAACGCATTTCCATTTGAAGGCTGTGAAAAGTTCGCAGAGTTTTTAACAGATTTTGCGGATAACAATGGTTAAGAAAGATCGTGACTGAATAAGCCGCTTCGGAGTTTGGGCTCAAACCATGTTGATTTTGGTGGCATAATTAAATTTGCGTCCGCAACGGCAAGAAGTTGTTCTATTGTTGTTGGGTACATGGAAAATGCAACCGCAGCTGAACCGCTATTGACTCGATTTTCCAATTCTTTTGTGCCGCGAATACCACCTACGAAATCAATTCGGGTATCACTTCGAGGATCACCTACATCGAGCATTGGAGTGAGGACTCGTTGTTGAAGAAGATCGACATCGAGCGATGCGATTGGATCATTTGCGTCGATGGTGTCTGGGAAGATATTTACTTGGTGCCAACCACTTTGTTCTCCAAGATACACACAGAATGTCCCTGATTTTTCTGGTGTTGCATTTTCACATGGTGCGACGTTCCCGATCGTTGCTAACTCTGCAAGAAAAGATTCAGGAGTTTTATCACACAAATCTATGACAACTCGGTTGTAGGGAAGGATGTCGAGTTGTGTTGCTGGAAATAATACTGTTAAAAACCAATTGTATTCCTCGCTACCATCATGGTTTGGATTTGCATTCTTGCATTCAACAGCAGCTCTTGCAGCGCTCGCGCTTCGATGATGACCATCGGCAACGTATGCAACTGGAATCTCTCCAAAAGCCTTAAGCAATGCGCTTTCATTTTCAACTTTCCAACCAGTGTGGGTTACTCCATCGTTTGCAACAAAGTGAAACATCGGTCGTTTATTGATTTCTTCATCCACAAGTGCATCGATTGCATTAGTGCCTCGGTACGTGAGGAAAACTGGACCAGAGTTTGCATGAAGGGCGATTACGTGTTTTGTTCGGTCGTCTTCTTTGGCTTGCCGAGTTTTTTCATGTTTCTTTACTAGCCCATTGTTGTAATCATCAACATGACAACACGCAACCAAACCAACTTGTTTGTGCTCGCCCATTATTTGTCTATATAAATAGATCCCCGCTTCTTTATCTTTGATCAATGCGCCTGTTTCTTTCAGGCGATCATAGTTTGTTCGCGCTTGTATATAGATAGCATCGTCGTAGGGGCTTGCACTGGGAAGATCAACTTCTGAACGGACGACGCGCATGAAACTGTCTTCGTTTTCTTTCGCAATTGCAGCAGCTTCTTCTCGATTGACTACATCGTATGGAACTGATGCGACATTTGGGGCGTCTGGGCCACATGGATGGACGGCATGGAATGGTTTAATTCTGAGTGTAGACATAGTTTCGGCAGTGTACCACTTGAGAGGTTGGGTAATTTGGTGGAGTTGTAATGGTGGTTAGTGAGTTGAGAAATTGCATTTCTTCTTTTTGCTTTATTAGAGGAGGATAGTCACCGATGAAAGATGAGCAATCGGCAAGCACGGCTCCTCGGAAGAGATGGGCTTTGCGAACCAGTTGCCGGTGGCCAGGATGGCCTACGTACAACCCGAGGTTCAAGGTCGCTGTGATCTTGAGCATGAACCCCAAACAACCGGCAACGAACTTGCCAAAGGGAGCCCAACCCATGAATACTCTAACCCTCTCACCAAAAACAAATCGCCGAAACGCATTCACGCTGATTGAAATTCTCATCGTTGTTGTCATTCTTGGCATTCTCGCAGCTGTTGTCGTTCCGCAGTTTACAAATGCAGCTGATGACGCAAATGATGCTGCCGTTCGAAGCCAACTCCAGACACTCCGTGGTCAAATTGAACTTTACCGAGCCCAACAAACTTCTGATCCCGATCTTCTTGTAACAGGATGGGATGATTTAACAGACAATAATTATCTGATGCTTGATCCATCAAACCCATTTACAGGCTCATCAACCATTGCTGCTGGTGGCGCGAGTGATGCAAATGATGGTTGGATTTGGCGAGATAACGGTAATGGAACATTTGGCCTCTACGCAGTTACTGCTGCTGGCGCCGAATTCGACGAATCGAACTAAACGCTCCCTGCCACCTCGGGCAGATCTACGCAAGGCACACAATGGAGGTTGTGTGCCTTGTTTATTTCACCTGGGGTCAATTTCTGCCGTTCGTACTTTGTTAGGGATGGGGTCTGACCCCGGGGTCAGGTC
>JACNLW010000022.1 GCA_014381305.1 Planctomycetota bacterium | reverse complement strand
GTGGACGAAGTGTTTCAAGGTCAACACCCATCACGCTAAGAATAGTGTTGATGGCTGCAAGTCCGTCAGCGCCAGATTCAAGTGCACGCTTTCCTGGATCAGCGATGTGCGTAATGTTCGGAGTCATCTTTGCCCAGACTGGAATAGTGGCTGCTTCCATCACCCAGCCGGTGACTTCACCAACAATGTCAGGATCTTCGCCCATCGCAGCGCCCATCTTTCGCTCTGGCAAACCGTGTGGACAAGAAAAGTTGAGTTCAAATGCATCGACACCAACTTCTTGGCAGCGCTGAATCATTTCAATCCAGCGTTCTTTGTTGTACTCTTCCATCACCGAAGCGATGAGCATACCATCAGGATGCGATTGTTTTACGGAGTCAAACTCTTCAAGCCATGTTTCAAAAGGGCGGTCGCTGATGAGTTCAATGTTTTGCCAACCAAACACTTCTTTAGAACCAGTTGCTCGCATGCGAGCATATCGCGGTGCAACGTTTGTTACTTTCGATGCGTCCATGCTAATTGTTTTTGCAACTACGCCACCCCAACCCTCATCAAATGCTTTGCGAATAACATTTGCATTCGTGCCGGGAGGGCCTGAGCCAATCACAAATGGGTTTTTAAATTTCAATCCATTTACTGTTGTTTCTAATGTTGCCATACACACATGATACGACGAACAAGTGCTACTATCTACTCATGGAACTATTTAAATCTATCAGTTCGATGTGGGCAAACAAACACAAAGAGTTATATGAAGCAGAGACGCATGATGCAATTCGACTTCGGATGCACAGAGCGATGTCGTGGATGCGAAAAGCGCAAGGGTTTGAAGTGCCAGAAGATGCAGACGCACGACTTATCTTTTCGTGGATCGCGTTCAATACGCTGTATGCAAAATGGGATAGTGATATTGACAATCGTGATCCTGAATGGAAAGTACGCGAAGAGTTTCTGCGGTGGATTGTGAAAGAAGATGTAACAGGACGAATTCAAGAATCGATTCTCGGTAATAGAAAACAATGCGATCGTTTGCTTTCAGAAGAGCACTTGATTAATTCGTATTGGGGAAACCCTACAAAAGAAGAAGCAATCAAAGCGAGAACAAAACCGCGAAAAATTGGCAAGCACTATCACGATGCAGATGAAGTGATCAAGGTGCTTGTTCCCATGATCAAATGCACTTCGATGTTGCGTTCGCAACTCGTGCACGGAATGGCTACATACGGCAGCAGCGCGAATCGTGATGTTGTTGAAGCGGGCGCGAAAGTTGTTTTTGACTTGGTGATGACGATTTTGCAAGTGATCGCAGAAGATGGCTTGTGGGAAAACGATGCTGTTTGGAAGCCAGTTCCGTATCCTCCAATGCAACCGCACATACGCAGAGACAGATAATGCAAACGTCACTCATTTATGACTATAAATATGGTGCAATTGTTGATGTCGAAACAACTGGCATGAGCCCTCGCCATGGTGATGAAGTTGTTGAAATAGGAATCATTCTCTTTCGCTATAACGCCCTTGATCATGATGGTGTAGAAATAGTAGAAACCTATCAAGGACTGCGCGAGCCAACAGATCCAATTCCACTTGGTGTCATACGCGTGCATGGCATTACAGATGAGATGGTCCGAGGCAAAACTCTTGATTACAATAAGATGGAATCTATTTTTACACGCGCAGAATTTGTTGTTGCACATAACAAAGGGTTTGATTACAAGTTTCTTGAACAACTCTTGCCAATGAGCGTTGATAAACCGTGGAAATGTAGTTGCTTTGGAATTAAGTGGGTAAAGAACCACGGGCTGCCAAACCAGCGGCTTGGAACAATTCGAGATTTCCTAGGAATTTCCCATGACGATGCGCACAGAGCCCTCGCAGATTGTGAAGTCGTGCTCGAAGCACTAAAACGCCCTCGGTATTTGCAAGAACTGTTGAAATAAACTCCCCCCGAAATAAACTCACCCTCGGTGAGTTTATTTAGCAATCGCCCCAGTTGGAAACAACTTCAAGGACATCGCCAACATCAACGGTGCCATCATTGTTGATATCAGCACTCGCATTCGTACTATTCCAGTTATCAATGACGAAGAGAAGGTCGGTGATATCGACAGTTTGGTCGCTGTTTATATCCGCGAGGCAAAAAAATTCTTGGTTGAGATGTGTGTTCATATAGTCAAACAAGTGGTTGATGCCTTCGTCGCTCATCACTGGAAAGTGCCCACCAGTATTTATCTCCCAAAGTTCACTCGAACCTGCTGATGGCTCAGCGCAATTTTCAAATACCCACCGTGTTGTTTCATCAAACCAAATCCACCATTCAAAATCAAATGATCCGTGATCTGAAGCGTTCGTTGAGCAACTATTATGTTGTGCCCAGAATTCAACGGTTGTCCATGCACTTGGATATGGGTTGAGTTCAAGACCAAGCCAGCCACCAAGCCAGTAGATAACTCCGTCCCAGTTACCATGGATTTGAAGGATATGAACGGGTTCGCTTGGTTGGCAGTTCGATTGGTTATCCCACATAGCGCCTGCAATACTAATAAAGGAAGCAAAAACTTCGGGTGCGTCGCATGCCAAACGGTGCGCCATAAAACCACCGTTGGAATATCCCACAACGTGAATCCTTCTGGGGTCAATGTTGTAGTTTTCTTTTATTGATTCAACTAATGCAAGTAAGTAGCCAACGTGGTCATTGTAATTATCAAACATGTCGCAGCACGCATCAGTGGCATTCCAATAATATTCACCAATACTATCTTGACTTCCTGTTGGGTTTGCAAAAATGTATCCCCGTTCTTCTGCATCATCGTTGAGTGCAATGAGCCAATCGCTCCACGCTGTCGTTAATGGATTATACCCATGTAAGAAAATGATAACTGGGGTAGGTGTGTTTGGGTCGTAGTTAGCAGGAAGATGAATGGGCACTTCGCTTGGGGGAATTTGGTCGCTCCACTGCGCGTTTAAGTCACTGGCAATAAAAAACAGAAGCAAGAGTGGGAAAATTCGAATCATTGTTTTGTTAATATCTCGCTCGCATTAAAAATGGAATTTGGAACATAGAGTGTGTCGCCGTCCTCGGTAGTAAGGAGGGTTGCATACAGACCTATGCTTGTTACGGTGCCTTGAATTTTTCCGGAGATAATCGTATCGCCCACTTTAAAAGGACGGTTGAGCATGACAACGATTCCACCAAAGAAATTTGCAACAACATCTTTTGAGGCAAACGCAATACCAGCACCGCCAATACCACCAATAGTAATGACTGCGTTCATATTAAAACCAAGTGACTGAAGCGTCACAATAAATCCGACAACCCATGTAATGACAACGCCAATACTCGCAAGCGCTTGAATTGCTGTAGTGTCAAGTTCAACAGTGTCTTTGCTGTGGTGCCAGTTGTTCAGGATGTTAGAAAATGCACGCACCCCTCTTGCTACAAACCATGTAGCAAGGACAACAAGCAATCCTGTTCGAATCATCGTGAGAAGGATGTCTACCGTGATTGCATTTTCTCCTTCACCAGATTCAATAGCAAAGGGGTTCCACGCAAAATGTTCAACGAGTTTTTGTGCTGTGAGTGTTAGTGCAACAACCCAAATCGCAACACCAAGTGGTGTTGGGAGGGAAGAGCCAATTGCAGTGCGGATATCACCGAGCGTGCCTTCGCCACCTTTTCCGAATAATTTTGTTAGACCAAATAGTAACAGGTGAAGAACAAGTGCCGAGCCCAACGTAATTGTTATGAATGTGACCATGGTGTGCATGGTACCAAAATACTATTTCGGATTAGCTCCAAACCACGTCACTGTGTATGGATGATCGATTGCGTCTAGGACAGGCTGCAT
>JACNLW010000017.1 GCA_014381305.1 Planctomycetota bacterium | reverse complement strand
TCGAAGGATATCTCAGTGTAATGCTCAAAGGAAAACGTCCGATAACTGGGGATATTGTTAGTAACTCACCGGAATCCTGAAATAGTTATTCACTTCGAGTGTTATCGGGTCGAGGCAGTATATGGAACACAACGCAGATGATCCGCGTACGAAAAGAGTTCCATAAACAAGATATGAAAAACAGCAATAACAACTCCATATTCAGCATATTTAATGAGGAAAACAGATCGCAACGAGTAACGTGGCTATTAATAGGTATCGTTGCACTCAGCCTAGCCGATTTAACACTTACATCAATGTATCTCACTAGCGTTGGTATGACCGAAGGAAACCCAATTGCTGCTTGGCTCATTACGCAAACAAATTCCTTGTGGGTTCTCGCCCTCTATAAAGGGGTGACTGTCGCCACTTGCGTCACGCTTCTCTATTACATGCGAACCAGCCGGCAAGGCGAATTAGCAGCGTGGTGTTCCATGTTGATCATGACAGCACTTTCAATCTGGTGGAATCAATATGCACTCTATTCACCGAGTTTTCCTGTCTCAGAAGATCAAATTGTGATGGTACAAGAGGAATCACCTGCATTATTGTTTCCTCAAAGACAACGCCATGCTCCCACTTTGATACAGTGAACGGATGTTTAATAAAGTTTTCTTCATCGTTTGCTTGGCAGCAACCGGCTGCGGTGCGTCGCGACCTCCCATCGCACAATATTCATCATCAGCAATGAACGAATCATACCCTTCGGCGGTTTCATTTGATGTGTCGTTTGATCTTTCAAACAACAACGATGAACCACTAAAGCTCGTTCAATACACATATACAGTTTCAGTAGCTGGAAATATTGTGTACCAAGGTTTTGCTGAAGCTCAACAGACGCTTCCACGTGGTTCAACGACAACAACCTCAATTCCAATTGTCGTACCACGGGCATTTATCGAGGGGCAAGATACTGTTGCATGGCATCTCAGTGGGAAACTCGATTATCTATCTCACGGTGCACTCGCTGAAACGCTTTTCGATTCAAAAATATGGAAACCTTCAATACCTATTACCGCAGCAGATTCGTTTGATGTTCCTGCAGTTGAGTTTGTTCTACCTCTCACAGTCAGTACAAACGAACTCTAGAAGACTGAATAACCCGAATAATACGCACACCAAAGGCACCAGAGAAAGTGGCGATGGATTTCTTATGTTCTTGAGTCGATGCAATGAGCATCACCATGTCGTTTGATTTTCAATCCATCCTTGACACTGCTACTCGGCACAATGCCTCTGACATCCACTTGGTTACTGGTGAATCTCCGATTATTCGTGTAGATACAAATTTATGTCGCGTAGATTTGCCTGTGCTTGATTCCGATGCAATGGATTTCATTATCGAAACAATGCTTTGTGAAACACACAGAGACACATTGAAAAAAACACAAGACGTTGATTTGTCTTGGGCAACTGAAAGTTGTAGATATAGAGTCAACGTGCATTACCAACGAGGATTACCCGCGATTGCAATGCGAACGGTGAAGTCAAAAATCCCACCCCTTGAAACTCTTAATTTGCCAACAGTAATTGAATCACTTGTGGATTTGCCACGAGGGTTGGTTCTTGTAACTGGCGATACTGGTTCTGGTAAATCTACAACGCTCGCTTCGATACTAAATCGAATTAACACCACGAAATCTCAGCACATTATCACACTTGAAGATCCAGTTGAATATACGTTCGATTCGGATCAGTGTCTTGTTGAACAACGCGAACTCGGACGCGATATGCCGAGTTTTGCTTCTGGGTTAAAACACGCATTGCGTCAAGATCCAGACATCATCCTCGTAGGCGAAATGCGTGACCTTGAGACAACATCACTCGCAATTTCTGCAGCCGAAACTGGACACCTTGTGCTTTCAACATTGCACACGGTGAATGCAGCGCAAACAGTCGAGCGTATTGTTGACATGTATCCGGCAAATCAACAATGCCAAATTCGTTCAATGCTAGCCAACACATTAAAGGCTGTGATTTCACAGACACTCCTCCCTAAAATTGGAGGAGGAATGGTTCCTGCTGTTGAAGTATTGCTATGCAATGCAGCTGTTAGAAACATTATTCGGGAATCGAGAACATTCGAAATACCAAATGTAATAGAAACAAGCGGTCGCGCAGGAATGATCGCAAGAGATGCATCCCTGTCCTCATTACTTTACAACGGTCTTGTAGAGAAAAGTGATGTAATCGCAAACGCAACCGATCCTCAACGAATGGAAATGACACTGGCAGCATAAGGAGATCACCATGCCGACTTACCGCTATGAATTGCAACAAGAAGCGGGAGATCTGATGGCTGGTCAACTCGCAGCAGAGTCGGCGGCTGCCGCCGCAGAAGCACTGCGAGAAAGAGGCGGGCGAATTGTAAGGCTCGTTCCGTTCCAAGTGAATGAAACCGGTTTGATGCAACGAGTCTGGAAAATACTCAACGCTGGAAGTGGACCAACAAAACGAGAGATATTAGATTTTACAACGCAGTTGGCAGTGATGGTCCGCGCTGGAATAAGTCTCCGCGCCGCGATAGATGGCATTGCAACAAACACTGAAAACAAATCATTCAAAGAAATTTTGCGATCAATCAAAGAGGATATCGAAGCTGGGTGCACCTTCTCGGATGCCATCAGTCAGTATCCGAAATTATTTTCTCCTTTGTATGTCAACATGGTTCGCGCCTCTGAACTCTCTGGATCTTTTGGTCACATGCTTGACCGAATTGCAAAAATAATTACAAGACAAATCGAGACAAAAAAAATGATGATTGGCGCGAGTATTTACCCCGCAGTCATTGGCGGGCTCGCAACAGTCGTGACTATTTTTCTCTTGACGTTCGTACTTCCAAGATTCGCAGGCGTTTTTGCAGGAAAAGAAAGTGTTCTGCCATGGCCGACCATATTTTTGATGGGACTAAGCGCTTGGATGGTGTTGTACTGGTGGACAGTTCCAATTGTGATTTCATTGGCCGTCTCAGGTGTGATTGTTGGCGGTAAAACTCGGCGTGGCTCAAAACTCATTGATTCATTAAAACTGCATTTTCCTGTGGTACGAAAAATGTTGCGTGCGTTGTATATCAATCGCTCATTGCAAACATTCGGAGAACTGATTAATGCTGGCGTTCCAATGCTCAGCGCACTTGAAGTGACTGGCGATATCTCTGGTAATCAACATTACAAAAAATTATGGCATGACGTTCGCAGTGGCACTCGGGAAGGAGATCGAATTGCCAAAACAATTCACGAAACGAAGTTGTTGCCTAAACCAGTGATCCAAATGATAGGTGCAGGCGAAGAATCTGGGCGACTCGGCGATGTTTTACAGGAAGTTGCCGAATATTATGACCGTGTTCTTCGTGATGCAGTAAAAACATTTACAAGTTTGCTTGAACCAGCAATGATTGTTTTCATGGGTGGAATCGTTGGTTTTATTGCAATGGCAATTATTCTTCCAATCTTCAAAATGAGCGCGGTGGTATCAGGATAATGAAACGTACTTGCAAAACTACTTACAAATCAATGCAGAGAAGGGGTTTCTGGATTATGGAATCTACAATCGCCATCGCGGTTATAGGTATTGGAGTAGTTGCTGTTGTCGGATCGCAGCAGGCGTGGCATATACAAGCTGTTGTATCAGATAGGCTCGCAACGGGAATGCGACTAGCCATTGAAATACGCGAGTTGTCGTTGTTACTCCCCGCAAACGATCCGGTGACTGGAAGCACAACGTGGGGCACTGAAGTAGGGGAAATTATGCCTGATGACATTGATGACCTTGATGATTTAGATGAGTTCACATTTTTAACTCCTATTGATGCAACGAAAACCGAAATAGCAGGAATGGCTGGATGGTCACAAGAAGTAACGGTGCAATGCGTGGATCCGTTTAATGTTTTGCAAGTTGTTTCAGATGGATCTTCAGATCTTATTCAAATGGAAGTGACTGTTACATGGAACAATGAAGAAATCACGAGATTGTTATGGATTGCGCCGCGATGAATTCTTATAGCACAATTACTTGTTTGTTCTTGTTCGCACGTTGTGTGAAATTGTCGCGTTGGTTACGCGCTGAATTGATTTGCATTTCTTTTTTGTCACAGAGACGCACTGACGCAGAGATGAAAAGAATTACTAAAAGTAAACCCCTGTATCTCGGTGTCTCCGCGGTGCATCTTTTACGGCATACATATCCAGAAATACAGAGACGCGGATGGGCAACTGTTCCAGCTCTCCTGATGCTTGGTGTTATTGCTTCAATTACAGCAGGTATGGCAAGTGTTTCATGGACGAATGTGCGAAGTGCGAATGCGATGATTGCAATTTCACGGGCGCAATCAGCAGCTGAGTCAGGATTAACATTTGGTGCAAACCGTTTGCAGGATGTAGTTAATAGATTTATTGTTGATCAAGGCGTCATCGATGCAAGTTTGGCAGATAAATTATGGCTTGGAACTTGGTCGGAGAGTGATGGTTTAATTACAGTGTTGCTTCCAGACACGTATAGCATTAGTTCTCCAACAGGCGTGGGGATTGTGCATGAACTCTTCGACGTATTTGATGAAATAGATTCGCATTCTGTGGAACGTACCGCAGGGGACGAACTTCTTCCAAATCTTACAAGCGGCGGGTATCAGTTAGAACTAAAACCAGTTGCACTCGATCAGAATCCTGATGGTTCCATATTCCGATTGCGATATGAACTGCTCAGTGCGGAATCAAAAATACAAATCACAAGTACGGGAGAAAGTAATGGAATAACCCGTACAATTTCAATGGGTTTTGAGCTTGATAAACGGATTGATTATGCAATCATCGCGATGTCTAGGTTGATGTTAGGCAGAAACGTTCTTGTTGAAGGACCCGTGGGAACAAGGTACGGAATTAATGCGGCTGAACTCAATACCGGATTTGGGTCTCCGCTTGTCATGAAGAGCGATTTTTATGGAATTGACAACGGTGTCCTAGACATTTTGATAGATTCTTTGTCACTGTTAGTACAAACAAATGACGTTGATGGTGATCACAGGTTACGCGTGAACCATGCATCAGAATCAAGTGGACTCGGCGGTGCACTCGTAGATTATGACGGCGACGAGTTTGTTACAGATTTTGATTTGTTTCTTTCGCAGTTTGATACTGATGGTGATATTGGAGTCGTGTTTGATCCTGAGCAAGCAGCAACTGCTGGGTTTCCTGGGCTTTCCCAAGAATTCAGTGAAGACTTGCAACTCGCGTTACTTATTGATCATGCACGAGCAGATCGAAACAGTGATGGTGTTGTTGACAATTCAGATCGCGAACTTGGTTGGGATGATGGCATCATAGATATCAAAGATAGATATGGAAAAGTTGACGGTAGACTAAGTTTTGCGGTGTCTGTCGATGATTGGGAAACGCAAACGGCAGAAGATTGGCAAAGTGATGTGCGTGGTCCTATCACTCCGGACTATGGTGATTCGCCCGCAGAGTTTACAGTTTCGCAGCAGCAGATGGCGGAACTCACAACAGACATGTTTTCAGGTTCCTCAAGTTGGTTTGAAGCTCAATCAATGACAGGTGTTGCATTTGGAAATACAACTTCTGGTCAAGTTCAATTAAATATACTCGATGGTGGAACATATACGCCCGCGGCAGGAAGTAGTTGGGAAGGGATTCCATTTGAATCAGCTGGGGCGTATGATTGGTATCAACGCCCTGTCTATCAGAACATGACATTCACGGACGTTCGTATTCCTATTGGAACAAATGCAGTGTTTGAAGATTGCACATTCGTCGGTGTAACTTGGGTAGAGACAACAGAGCAGGTTGATGATCCGAATTGGAATTATGCTGGCGCAGTTGAACCTGACGGTGTTGGCGGATATGAAGTGCGGTTTGAAGAACTCGAAGCAACCTCCGGTGGAACGACGTATACCGACACGCGTTCCGTTTCTAACAATGTGCGTTTCAATGATTGCACATTTTTAGGTTCAATTGCAGGAGATGTTCCAAGCGAGTTCACACACTGGAGAAATAAAGTGCAAGTAACTGGGGAATCACGTTTTTTCATTGATCCAAACGACCCAAACTTGAACGATCAACCTGATGGTGCGGTGTTGCAAGCAGTGTTGGAATCAATCCCTCCAGCAGACCTTGAACAGATGGCACGAAGTTCAATCCTCATGCCAGGGTGGTCAGTTGAAATTGGCGCATTCACAAACGATGAAGCAGTTGGTGTTAACTTGCAAGGGACAATAGTGACTGGTTTGTTGGACCTTCGTGGAGTGGTTGATGTGCATGGCGCGATTCTTTCGACATACCGCCCAGTTTCTGCGGAGGGACCACTTTTCTACGGCGGAGAACCAGATGCATTTAATACAACAATTGGATACTTTGGACCTGAGGATGGTGATGACGAGGGCGTTGATGATGAGAATAAACCGTTTGTTGGATATGGTCGTATTTCTCTGCGTGCCAATCCAGAAGCATCACTGCCTGATGGGGTACCTTGGCCAATCACAATCATTGCTGATATTTCGAGTTATCACGAGGGGTACGAATGAGAAAAGGATTTACACTCGCTGAAGTTCTCGTTGCACTTGCGATTTCAGCAGTGTTACTTGCTGGTTTGTTTGCATCATTGCAAGGAACCATAGGGGCGTACAGACGAAGTGCTGCAGAAGGCGTGAATCGTTTAACGTCGCGACTTTTGGTCGAGCGAATTGCTCTACTTGTAAGAACGGGTGTTTCGTTTGGTCCACTCCCAGATGTTGCAAGTGAAAACGAAGTAGAAAGTAATGTGTTAGAAATAACGACATCGAAGGGGCAGGAAGTAGAAATTGAGTGGGACAGTGTCAACGAATTGTTGATCATGACAGTTGATGGGGTAAGTGCAACCGTTCTTGGTGGCGTGGTTCAAACGACAGGTGGCGAATCCATTACTCCATTTTTACTTCAGTACGAAAATGGTACGACGCTGCAACGTGTGACGATCAACCTTGCAATTGATCCTGACCCCGAACACGCAACGGCGATGGATGGCGGCGATGAAACGATACGATTAACAACTTCTGTGATGCCAAGAGGGGGGTTGTATTAGGAGACTGTGGATTGAGAACGAAAAAGTCATTCGCCCTTTTGGTCCAACTTGACTCTTGCAGCAAGTTTGAACGCAGTGAGTGAATCCTTCGCTTCAGCGATGATGCGAGCGATCGGTTCAGTATTGCTCGGTCGAACATGCACCCAGCCCTCATCAAAATCAATCCGCAAACCGTCACTGTTATTTTGTTTGTCCTCGAAATACTCTTCTTGAAGCCGTTCAATCTCTTTATCGAGCGCGGGAATGCCACCAAGGTCAGCAAGGTCAATTGTTTTCTTCATAATCTCGTATCGTGGAAGCCCGCTAACAATAGATGAAAGTTGTTGATTTCTTGTTTGCATTAAATCTAGAACAAGTGCCATGCTGATGAGGCTGTCACGAACCCAACATATTTTTGGAAAGATAACACCGCCATTTCCCTCGCCACCAATGATACATCCATGTTCCTTCATTGCTCCAGCGACATTTGCTTCGCCCACAGCAGATCGATATGAAGTTCCGCCATGCGTTGCGGCGATATCATCAATCATCCGGCTCGTTGAAAGATTTGCCGCAGTTGATGCGCCTGGGTTTTCACGAAGCCAATGTTCGGCAGCAAGTGCAAGGGTGTACTCTTCACCGATATACCGGCCGCTCTGATCAACAATTGCAAGGCGGTCTGCATCAGGGTCTTGTGCAAAACCAACATCTGCATCAAACCTCACAACAGCCTCACACAAATCTGTCAAGTTCACTTCTTTTGGTTCCGGTTCGTGCGCGAATTCACCCGTTGGTTCACCATTGAGATGCAACACCTCGCATCCAAGGTGTTCAAGTAATCGCAATCCACCCACGCAACCTGCACCGTTGATCGAATCTAGCACGACACGAAATTGTTTTTTTTGTATTGGTTTAGGGTCAATGATTCCAAGCACTTTTGATATGTGTGTGTCGTGACCAAGCATGTTTTCCTGAAGTTTTCCAGAGTCGCAGTGAGGAAGGCGAATTTTTTCGTGAAAGCGACGAATGATTTCTTTTGCATCTTGCACTGGTGGTGCTAAACCATCTCCGTCGAGGCACTTCATACCATTCCATGGTGTCGGATTGTGTGATGCAGTGACGATCATGCCACCGTCAGCGCGGAGTGCACCAATCATTACACCGGCGGTGGGAGTTGCAACAACACCAAGATCGATGACTTCGCATCCGCTTGAAACGAACGCATCAGCAACAGCCTTCGCAAGTTCAGGACCACTTGGTCTACTGTCGCGAGCAACGCAAAGTTTAGGAACTCTTCCTAGTCGTTCTTGTAGAAATGAAACAAACGCCGCAGCGTAATCGTTTGCTACTTCTGGTGTCATTGTTTTGCCAACAATGCCCCTAGCGCCGGAAACAGAAAGCATAAATGGAGCGTCGGTCATGGTGTATAGGTCGCCTTGCAATGAGGGGCTTCGGTTACGGTTACAGATACAATTTTATTTGGGGGAGGAATGTGTATGCATTGAGCGATGTACAGCGCAACCCGTTCGGTTGAGGGATTCAGGTTATTCATTTCAGGACACGTGTTCAAGTTGGAATCATGTAATGGGCGAATCGCGTTGGAAAGTTGCTTTTCTAAATCAAGAAAGTCAACAATTAAACCATCATTATCAAGTTCTTCGCCTTGCACCTTTACTACAACTTTCCAATCGTGGCTGTGTGGTTCTTCCTCAACGCCACATATCGTGACGGCGTGCGTTGCAGTAAAAGATGTTTCAACTGAAACCTCAAACATCTTTTGCGAGCCACTCTTCTTGCACAGTCCACGTGAAAGGTTCTACAGAAAAATCAATATGTACTGCAAAGAAACCACCGCGATGTTTTTGAACGAGTGACCAAATGATCGCTCTGTCAGTGTCGGGAATATCTAAACCGTCTACTTGGTCAATCTCTATCCACTCAAGCGTGCCTTCGTCCATTTCCATTGCAGTAATTTCATTTGGATGGATTGGCCTTGTCACTTCATATAGAAAAATGAGCCAATGCGTTTCGCCCTCATACGCAGTTTCTGAAAGTACGCCCGAAAGACGAACCTCATCCATTCCCAGCTTGATGCCGGCTTCTTCATCTATTTCCCGTATAGCGCACGCGTGTGGGCTCTCGCCAATTCGTGCCTCTAGTTTGCCGCCGATGGGCGAATACTTGTTTGCATTTGGCGCTTTGCATCTTTTCAAAAGCAATAATCGATCGTCTTGGTCATACAGGTAGCAAAGTACAGCAACTTTATATGGAAGAGTATTAATGTCTTGGGTCATGGGGTTGCCTCTTGTATTCGTTGTTTCATATCCCTTACTGCTTGTCGCATTCCAATGAAGACGCAACGGCTCACAATCGAATGTCCAATGTGAAGTTCACTCAAACCCCCAAGTGAAACAATTCGACCGACATTATGATAATTCAATCCATGCCCCGCGTTGCACTGCATACCAAGGGTATGCACGTGGTCAATTGATTTTTTGATACGTTTTAGTTGTGTCTCAACATCTGCGTGAGAAATGGAGAAATTATTCTGCTCGAGTGATTCGGCGTATGGACCAGTGTGAATCTCGCAGACATCGGAGCCCGCTTCTTTTGCAGCTTCAATTTGGTGAGACTCGGCGTCAATGAACACGCTCACAGGCAGTGAGGCGTCGTGCAACGCGCGAATCACTTCCTTTAACCGAGTAAGATCGGAGCATATATCGAGGCCGCCTTCAGTTGTGATTTCATCACGGCCCTCTGGGACAAGCATGACCATTTCCGGCTTCGTGGCAATTGCGAGCGCCACCATTGCATCGGTTGCGGCCATTTCCAAATTTAAGGGTACTTTCAAGCTTTTTCGGAGTTCGAAAAGGTCATGATCCTGCACGTGTCTTCGATCTTCTCTGATGTGAAGTGTGATTCCATCAGCGCCACCGAGCAACGCTTCTTCGGCGGCTGCAATGGGATCTGGCTCGTACGTTTTACGGGCTTCACGAATAGTCGCGACATGATCAATGTTGACACAAAGTTTTATCATAAGTTGCTCACTAGAGTGGGGTGGCGAGTATACTTCGCCACAGAGCAATTGTACCCTCTTGACCCGTAACTTGAACTAAGTGATGTACCTTACCAATGTCAGAATTTGACAAAAAACTCGCACAACTTCGAGCCGACCTGAATACACAGGGCGACCGAGTGGTGGAGCAGTTGTTCAACTCAACTGAAGCATGTTTTGGATGTAATAGGGAGGTTGCACAATCGGTACTCGATGGCGAATCCACCATTGATCGAGTGGATGTAGAAATTGAACGAGCGTGTATTGGTTTGTTGAGACTTGGCTCTACTGACGAAACAGGCATACGTTCGGTTTTGACAATAGTGAAAGTAAACAATGAACTCGAACGAATTGCTGACTGTGCAGCATCAGTTGCAGAAACTACTTTGAAACACGGAAATCTTATCTTGCAAGCACCCCCAACATTCCGCGTTATGGCGAACAGTGTTGTTGGAATGGCAAGAGATACAAATAAAGCGTTGTGTGATACTGACACAGATTTTGCAGTTCGAGTTTTGTCATTTGACGATACGGTTGATCGTTTTCGCAAGGAAATTGTGCTCGATGTACAACATCGAACGAGCGATGGATCTCTTGAACCTCTTGTTGCGTTTGAATTACTTTCAGTCACAAGATCATTAGAGCGAATTGCAGATCATTGCACGAACATTTGCGAGCAAGTCATTTATTTGGGGACGGGGAAAATAGTTCGACATCTTCCGGAGGGTTGGACAGCCCCGGAAACACCTGAGTTTTGAGTTCAGTGTTACCATCTATCGAGCAACAACTAATCCGTTCTGGTCAAGAACATCTGTTGCATTATTGGGATGAACTCGATTCAAAAAGTAAAGCAAAACTTCAAGAGCAACTCGAAACAATTGATTTTGATTTGTTTCGCCATCTTGTAGAAGTAATGCGAAATCGCGAGGAGACAACTGCGGCACCTGAAATTTCTCCTTGCCCATTTACCTCACTAGATGATCCAACTGCTGATTGGGATGCACTCAAACAAGCTGGCGAAGCGTTGATTCGCCAAGGAAAAATAGGTGTGCTGACCGTTGCTGGCGGCCAAGGAACACGCCTCGGTTGGAGTGGTCCAAAAGGCACGTTTCCCGCGACTCCGGTAACTGGAAAATCACTTTTTCAAATAATTGCGGAGCAAATTCTATTTGCTTCTCAAAAATACGGTGTGAAGATACCGTGGTATATCATGACAAGTGTTGAAAATGATCAAATCACCCGATCGTTTTTGCTGGATAACAACTGCTTTGGGTTAGATCGAACTGACATTTTTATTTTCCCCCAAGGTGTTGTTCCAGCGGTGGACGCAAATGGAAAAATGCTGCTTGTCGAAAAAGATCAAATATTTATGAACCCAGATGGGCACGGCGGGGTGATTGCGGCATTAAAAAGCAGCGGTGCGTTGGAAGAAATGGCTTCACGCGGTGTGGAGCAGTTGGCGTATGTACAAGTGGACAACCCGCTCGTAAAAGTCGTTGACCCAACCTTCTTAGGACTTCATTGCAGCGACCAATCTTCAGGAGAAGTATCAAGTAAGTGTGTATTGAAGAGTGATCCAGATGAACGAGTAGGAGTGTTTTGTAATCGTGGCGAAGCGACAAGTATTATTGAATATAGCGACATGACTTCCGAGCAAACACATGAAATGATCGATGGAAAACTTGCGTATTGTTGCGGATCAATTGCAGCGCATCTATTTTCTATTAGTTTTATCGAAAATGTAGCAAACGATTTACCATGGCACGTTGCGCACAAGGCAGTTCAACATGTTGATGTTTCGACTGGGGATACGTCGGTATCGGAAGAACCAAATGCATATAAGTTTGAGCGGTTCGTATTTGATTTGCTGCCACTGGCATCAAATTCGATTGTGCTGCAAACAAAACGTGAAGAAGAGTTTGCACCAATCAAAAATGCGCAAGGAAATGATTCGGCTCAAACGAGTATGAAATTGCAACGTGAACGAGCGGTTACTTGGTTACGTGCTTGTGGTGTTGAAGTCCCAGAAGATGCAATGGTTGAGATTAGTGCAACAACGGCAGATTCGATTGAAGACCTTGGCAAAATAGAGTTGCCTACAGAAATACTCGCAGGCGAAATAATCTCGATTTAACTTTTATGATGGAATCCATTGACCAACTTATTCAAATGGTAGACCCAAACTGGATGCCTTGGATTGTGTTTGGACTTCTTCTATTATCAGGAATTGGTATTGCCTTGGGCGAAGAGTGGGTTATTATTCCCGCTGCGGCTCTCGTAGCCAATGGTGATATGCCGGTTTGGCCGACACTCATCGCTGCATATTTTGGAGTAGTTTGCGGTGATGTTATCTGGTTCTTTGTGTGCTCAAGGTTTGGAACAAGAATTTTACACATCAAGTGGTTTAAAAAATTGTTTCATCCAAAAAGAATGTTGCAAGCAAAATATCAGTTTGATCAACGCGGCGCTTGGGTTATTGTCTTTGCAAGGTTCATTCCGGGGAGTAGAACTCCTACGATTGCTGTCGCTGGCATGATGCACATGCCATTTTTTAAATTTGCCATTCCTACATTCTTGTGTTGTCTTATAACAGCGCCAGCACAATTTTTTGTTGGGTGGTGGTTCGCAGATATTTTGCAAGCAGAAGACAAACTTTCTTCTATCACGCAACTGTTGGGTCTAGTAATGGTGGTTGTCGCGGCTGTGTTGGTCTATAAGTTGTGGTCTAGACGGAAGACCTCTGGCGAAAGTGTTCCACGGGCAAAAGCGTCTTGGTTGAGAAGATTCAGAAAATAAGTGTTTTTGTGTGTCTTGGGGTATAATAAACGCTCTATGAGAACAGTAATAACAGGTCAAATCGGAATGGATAAGAAGCCCTATCTCGAAGAGGTAGCGCGACTTGCTGGCGAACGTGGTGGCAACATTGAAATTTTTAATGTTGGACAAATGATGTATGCAGAAGGTCCTGACATTCGCGAAGGTCGCATATTGGATTTGCCCCTCAGTCGGTTACATTCATTGCGACGTGCCGCGATCAAAGATATTGTGTCTCAAACATCACCCTTTGACGAACACCAAAATGTCATCATGAACACGCACGCAACGTTTCGGTGGCGACATGGTTTGTTTCCTGCATTTGACTTCGATCAATTGATTGAATTTCAACCTGAGTTATTTATTTGTCTTGTTGACAACATTGAAGTTGTGCACGATCGTCTCCATGCAGAGCACGACATCGATGCAACATTGAAGGATTGCATGGTTTGGCGTGAAGAAGAAATTCTTGCAACCGAATTGATGGCGCAAGCAGTTGGTTGTCGCAATAGTTTTTATGTTTTGAGTCGCGGCCGACACCAGTCAACGTCAGAGACTTGTTACCGCCTCGTGGCACGCAACGACATGAAAAAGGTATATCCAAGTTTTCCGATGAGTCATGTCATGGATCTTCCTGATGTCCTTGCGGAAATAGATCAGTTTAGAGCGGCGCTCGCGGAGCATTTTATTACCTTTGATCCTGCTGATGTAGATGAAAAACTTTTACTTGATCGTGGAATCGAAGCAGCAAAAGAAGGTAAAGACTGGATTGAAGTAGAACCCCATGCGTTTGGCGGAAAAATTGACGGCGATCCAATGCGAGTATCAGTTCGCCAAATTCTTGATATTGCTGGTGATATTGATGGGCAAATTTACATGCGGGATTTCAGATTAATTGATCAATCTGACATGATCGTTTCTTTGGTGCCCGAGTTGCCCGGAGGTATTCCCGGATTATCGAGCGGCGTTGAACGAGAACTGCAACATGCTTGGGAACACACCAAGGAAGTGTACGTTGTATGGAAACCTGAAAAACCACCTTCACCGTTTATTACTGAAACTGCAACAAAGATATTCAAAACTGTTGAAGAAGCACTCGAGTTCTTTCAAGAGCAAGGGTACTTTGCAATGACAAACTTGTTTGGTCATTGATCGACTGCAAATTTCACCCATTCCAAAGATAATCCCTGCGCGGCCATTGTTTTTCCGCAGCGTTTTCTATCGCATGAAGCAATGATCTCGGGAATATCGCTCGGGGAGTAGTATCCTCGACCTACTTCAAGCAGCGTGCCAGCGATAATGCGAACCATGTTCCACAAAAAACCTGCACCCGCCACGTCTATCGAAATTCGCCACGGGTCTGTTTCTTGCACAGTGCATTGATCTACTCTGCGTACGGTGGTTTTTCTCCCATGGTTTAGTTTTGTGAAACCAGCAAAATCATGCTCGCCAAGGAAGTGTGTTGCTGCTTCCTGCATCTTTTCTACATTCAACTTGTATGCAGTAAAGGCGGTAAATCGCCTGTCGAATAATGGTTTGCGAAGCGGGTTGCTGCAACCATGGGCAAGGCTATACCGATACCCCTTGCTTGTGCAGTGATTGATTGGATTGAATTTGTTGTGCGTAAAGTCGACATGTCGAACCTGTACATCATCAGGAAGCCAAGAATTAAAACCAAGAACTAGTTTATCGGGTGGGATTTCATTGTTGGCATCAAAAGACACAACTTGTCCGTTGGCATGTACGCCTGCGTCGGTTCTTGAAGCTCCAGTGAGCATAACGGGCTCTCGCATGACCTTCACGACGGCTTTTTCGAGTACATCTTGCACTGTTCGCAGGTATTTTCGGTCTGGGTGTACTTGTTTCTGCCACCCGTGGAAATCTGTACCATCGTACGCCACAATCATCTTATATCTCGCCATCACCCCCATCATACATTTTGACCCCGTATTAATTGACTCCGAGTCAATTATTAATGAACCAAAATTAATTGACTCCGAGTCAATTAATAATGATCCAAATTAATTCACTCCGAGTCAATTAACAACCGACTCAAGATACATATAGCGATACAGGCGAAATACAGGTGTTTTTCGAGCAGATCCGTTCGGAAATTCTGGAATTAATTAACTCCGAGTCAATTAAAAGGCTTGTTTTTTTATTGACTCGGAGTCAATTATGGTCGCAGCCGGTGTGGCTCGGAGTCAGGTATGCTGCTCCGATGCGGATCATGCACATCTCCACGCGGCTTATTTTGGGTGGCTCGCAAGAAAACACGATTCTGTCGTGTGAGGGCCAAGCAGAAGCAGGGAATGAGGTTTCGCTTGTCTACGGACCAATTTATGGTCCTGAGGGCTCGCTGAGAGAGAGAGCGGAAGCCCATGGTGGAATAGATCTCATCGAGACCCCCAACCTCGTCCGTGAACTCGCTCCAATGCGAGATTATCGTTGTTACAAAGATATCAAGCGGCTCATCCGCTTTTGGAAACCCGATGTTGTCCACACGCATTCATCGAAGGCGGGCATCATTGGAAGGGCGGCAGCGTGGAATCTTCATATTCCATGTGTTGTGCACACAATCCACGGTCTTCCATTTCACCCCTACGAAAAACCATGGAAAAATAAGATCTACATTGCCTCGGAACGGTGGGCGGCGAAAAGATGCCATCGCATAGCGTGTGTTGCTGACGCGATGCGAGATCAAGCACTCGCAAAAAATATTGGAAAACAAGAACAGTTTTCCACGATTTACAGCGGCATGGAAGTCGAAACCTATCTATCGCCAACTCGTGATAGAAAGGCAATGCGAGAAGAACTTGGAATAGAAAAAGATGATTTTGTTATTGGCACGATTTCTCGTCTTGCAGAGCATAAGGGACACGACGATATTCTCGATGCAATCGGAACGGAATTGTTGGCGAACGCAACAATGAAACTACTCTGGGTTGGTGATGGATGGTGGCGAGAGCGGCTTGAAAATCGAATTTCCGAAATGGGTATTGAAAAGCAAGTAGTTTTCGCTGGTCTTGTGCAACCAGAAACAATCGCTGATTACATCGGCGCGATGGATGTCTTAGTCCATCCAAGTTATCGTGAAGGATTGCCCCGCACAGTTGTGCAAGCGATGCTTGGGGGAAAGCCGGTGATTGCTACCAATGTGGATGGTACAAGAGAAGTGTGCATTCCAGAACGAACTGGATATCTCATCGAAGTTGGAGATCATGTAGCCCTGCGAAACGCAGTACTTGAACTGCAAGCAAGCCCTAACAAAAGAGCAACGCTTGGAGCAGCGGGTCGGTCTCTATGTAAGGAACAATTTGCAGCAAATAAAATGGTGCAAGATTTAGACAAACTCTACCGCGAAGTCTTGGTACGCTAATCAAACTATGACAAATATATTAGTAGTTGGACCACATCCTGATGACCAAGAACTTGGCATGGGTGGCACAATCGCAAAGTTTGCGAACGAAGGACACGACGTGTTGCTTCTTGATATGACAAGCGGTGAACCTACACCCCATGGATCTCCAGAAATCAGAGCGAAAGAAGCGACTGCAGCGGCATCTATTCTTGGTGTTAAACGCACGACCATCAATCTTCCAAACCGTTTTGTTGAGCATTCAATTCCTGCTCGCCACGCAGTTGCAGCAGTTATTAGAGAACACCAAGCTGAAATTATTTTTGCGCCCTACTTTGAAGATGCGCATCCCGACCATGTTGCAACGACGAAAATTGTTGAGGACGCACGGTTTGACGCAAAACTTACAAAGATAGATCTCGCCGGCGAGCCTATTTATCCAAAGTGGTTGTTTTATTATTACTGCACGCATTTACGCATTGTGCCAAACCCGAGTTTTCTGATTGATACAACGAATTATGCAAAACGAAAGCGAGATGCGATCGTTGCGTATGAATCTCAGTTTGTTATTCCAGAAAACAACAGACCAATTGTTGGCTGGATTGAGGCGCAAGACAAATATTTTGGTGGACGGTTGCGTACTGAAACCGCTGAGCCGTTTTTTACCCGTGAACCAATAGGTTTATCTGACCTGAAGAGTTTGGTTTAACTTCCTGTTGAACCAAATCCATCTGCGCCTCGAACGGTGTTTTCGAGTTCTTCAACAACTTCAAATGTAGCCTGTACAACTGGCGCAATAATCATCTGTGCGATTCGCATATTTGTTTCAACCACAAACGGTTCGTTCCCATGGTTTATGATTGGTACACGAACTTCACCACGGTAATCCGCATCAATTGTTCCCGGTGAATTGGGAAGCGTGATTCCGAATTTTGAACCGAGTCCACTTCTTGGTCGTACTTGTGCTTCATAATGATCAGGCAATGCCATCGCAAATCCAAGAGGAATCATTGCAATCTCGCCAACTCCAATTGTGATTGGATCATTGTTGGCTGAGAATAAATCCATCCCCGCAGCGTGCTCTGTCTGATAAGAAGGTACAACTGCAATATCTCGAAGTTTTTTATATTTCACATTCACGTGGTGCATACGAACATTGTAATTCCTCGTGGCGTATATGATGCTGAGAGATGGAACAAGAAACAATCCCAACTTGGGCAATCCACAGGCGACTCTATGAATGGGCGCTCGGTTTTGCAAAAACCCCAGTTGCACCAGTTGCCCTTGGTCTCATCGCCTTTGTTGAAGCGTTTATGCCCTTCGTGCCGCCAGATGCGTTGCTTATTCCAATGTGCTTAGAAAAACGAAAAAAATCAGCGTTTTTTGCAGGCATATCTGTTGTAGGTAGTGTTGCAGGTGCCATGGTGGGGTTCTTCGTGATTGCTTCACTCATGTCAGGTGGCGCGGCATGGATCGTGAGTGAAGAGCAAATTCAACCAATGGTTGATGAGTTTGAAGTCCGCGGACAGCTGTGGGTTTTTGTTGCCGCACTCACTCCTGTTCCGTTTTTTCTTCTTACCGCGGCGGCAGGGGTAGCAAAACTGAATTTCGGTTTGTTTCTCGCAGCATGTGTTGTTGGCCGAACAATACGATATGGTCTTGAAGCCACGATCGTTTGGTGGATTGGTGATCAAGCAAAGATGTTTATTGAAAAGTGGTTCAACCTTGTGACCATCGTTGCCTGTATCTTAGTTGCTCTAGGATGGTGGTTTATCTAACCACCAATAGTGCTCATTGTTTTATTTGGTCTTTCAAAATCATCGCGATCCATTTTATGTCCAGCAGATTTTGTCCACATTGCATCGATAAAGAATTGTCGTAAATCATCGTCGGTCGCGCCGCCTCTTAGAAGTGGAAGAATCGACCATTCTTCGTCACTAAACAAACATGGGCGAACTGTACCGTCCGCCATCATTCGCATTCGATCACACGAACCGCAAAATGCTTTTGATACAGAAGCAATGAATCCAATTCTCCCGTTACCACTATTGAATCGATAATTGATGGACGTGCTTGCTTTCGGGTCTTCTTCCGCAATGAGTTCGTGTTTGGTACGAATCTGTGTAAGCATTTCTTCAGCAGTCACTACGTGTCTTTTTTCCCACCGCCGCCCAGCGTCAAGTGGCATAAACTCAATCAGTCGCATATCAATTTCATGCTCAAGGGCAAAGTCAGCAAAGTCTATGATTTCATCGTCATTGACACCACGCATCACAACGGCGTTTACTTTTACAGGTTCCAGTCCAACATCCCGCAGCGTATCTATTGCTTCGATGACTGAAACAATTGAAGTGTGCGATCGAGTGATCGCATCTTTTCGTTGTGGCTGTAATGTGTCAAGACTTACAGTGACTCGATTCAATCCGTACTCTTTCCACCGCTCTGCCCACTGCTTCCGAACTCGAGAACCGTTTGTCGTGAGCGCGATATCTTTTAATCCCATTTTTCCAATTTCTTGAAGAAGGGTATCGAGGTGTGGATACAGTGTGGGTTCACCGCCGGTGATTCGCAACTTGTTGATTCCCAGTGACATTGCAATGTCGATCACTCGGATAAATTCATCAAGGCGAAGTAGTTTCATTTTTGGGATGTACTTCACATCTGGAGCCATGCAATAAATACATCTGAAATTGCATCGATCAGTGACGGATAAACGCAAATCTCGAATCTGCCGTCCATGAGAGTCAAACAGCGCATGTTCAGTGCGAGCTGCCGACGGGGCATTTGGAGGAATGTTTTTCAATATGGGAAGTGGAGTGCTCATTGCAGAAGACGCACATTATACCTTTTGTTGAGAGAAACAATCCCGCGGGCTGTTTCAAAGCACTTATATTTTTTTGAGAATTTTCACGAAAAAAGGCGAATTATTGAGGAGTTGTCAAAAACACTATTACCCTGTCGCCTATGAAACATTTATTATGTGCGATAACAATGACAACATCGGTATGTGCTGATTCTTGGCGAGTTCCTGAAGATTGCGAAACAATTATGCAGGCGATAGAAATTGCGAAGGATGGCGACATCGTTTTGGTAGGTGTTGGTGTGTGGCGTGAGCGTATTGACCTTCTTGGAAAGTCTCTGACTTTGCAAAGTTCGATGGGTGCCGAAGAGACGGTCATCGATGGTGGTGGGATTGGGCCAGTGGTTTCCTGTGTAAATGGTGAAACGTCTAGCACGATCATCGAGGGATTTACGATCACCGGTGGCAAGAATACGCCGCACGGAGGCGGCGTTCTTGCTATCAACACTTCTCCAACGATTCGTCTCTGTCTCATTGAATACAACGAGGCAACGCAAGGCGGTGGGATGTATGTCCGCGGTGGTGTACCGATTATTGACCAGTGTGTTTTTTCTGCAAACAAAGCAGAAGATGGCGATGGAATTTGGACAAAGCACGCAAGGCCGGTGTTGACAGCGTGTATTTTTGCAGGTGATGCGATTGGTTGGGAAAGCGGTGAGATGGTGACCATACGTGATACAAACAGTCCTGCTGGTGCTTGTTGTATTCGCGATGTGTGCGTACAAACAGCATCGGTTGCGTGTTGGGAAGCAGGTGGGTTGTACCGAGGTGAAAACACAACTTGTGAACAGGCATGCGATCCTGTTTGTGATGAAGACGTTTCTGGGGATGGTGTCGTGAATATGACAGATTTATTGCGTGTCATTGCAGCATTCGGGTTTTGCCCATGACAGAGCAAATCCCTATACTGGTGCTATGTCCCACGAAGATGATTTGCGCAAATCAGTTCTTCGTCAAAAAAACCCTTCGATCACTGAATGCGAATTGAAGAAAAAAATCGATGAGTTCATACTCAGTGGAACAGGTTGACCCTTAATCGCTTTTCTTGTTTTTATCTACTGTGACCCCAGTT
>JACNLW010000009.1 GCA_014381305.1 Planctomycetota bacterium | reverse complement strand
TTTGCAATTTCAGCAAAACCATCAGTCTTTTTTCGTGTTAATTTTTCTGCGCCACCGGGAACTCGCATCGCTTTCACTGCACCACCAGCATTACATGCTTCTGTAAAAACTTTAAAATCAGTTTTACTTGCAAGTTCGGTAACGTCTGTTAATTTTAAATCAAAACGAATGTCAGGACGATCGGAACCGTAATTGTCCATGGCATCTTTCCATGAAATGTGAGGCAGTTCGCCTAAATCGATTCCACCAACTTCTTTGTATAACTTTATGGCAAATTCACCCATGATTTCGAGGATATCTTCTTGCTCTACAAAACTCATTTCAAGGTCGATCTGTGTAAACTCTGCTTGTCTGTCAGCGCGGGGATCTTCATCTCGAAGGCATTTGCAAATTTGCATGTACTTGTCACAACCTGCGACCATTAAAATTTGTTTGAAAATTTGCGGGCTTTGTGGAAGTGCGTACCATTGCCGAGGTTGATGGCGGGATGGAACAATAAAGTCACGAGCACCTTCAGGTGTTGGTGTGATGAGTAGGGGGGTTTCAATTTCGAGAAACCCATTGTCCGCAAAAAAGTTTCGCGTGAACTGCGTAATTTTATGACGGAGTGCAAGAATCTTTTGCATGCGTGGTCTGCGGAGGTCGATGTACCTGTGACGCAGCCTGTGTTCTTCACCGATCTCATCGGCATCGTGATCGTCTGGAAGGATCGGAAGTTTTGCAGTGCGGTTGATGACTTCTATTTTTTGTGCGACAAGTTCGATTTCACCCGTAGCAAGTTTTTTATTGGGTTTGCCATCACGAATTCGGACGACTCCTTCAACAGAAATGACGTCTTCGCGCCGCAGTGTTGCGCCAGTTGTCATCACTTCGGGGGTGGTGTCTTCGCCGTCAAAGACGACTTGGGTCATCCCATATCGATCTCGTAAGTCGATAAAGACGAGGCTTTTGCCTTGATCACGGTAGGTATTGACCCAGCCACTGAGGATGACTGTTTCACCCACATTTTCTGAACGTAGGTCGCCGCATGTAGATGTTCTTTTTAGCATTCGGGTATTGTACTTAACCTTCGCCCCACAAGAGCCTCATGTATGAGTTCTGATACACCAAAAAAAATCCTCTTAACCGCGTTCGAACCAAGTGGTGATTCACTTGGGGCAATGGCGGCTATTGGATTGAAGCGACTTGATCAAAACGTGAAAATATATGGACTCGGAGGTGCAGAGATGGAGCAGTCGGGGGTTACGTTGCTTGCAAAAACCACCCGCGAGGCAAAGATGGGACTCGGGGCGATTTCAGAAATCAAACGAATCAAAGGGCTTGTTGATTTGGTCGCGAAGTGGATCGATGAACACCGTCCTGATGTTGTCGTTGCTGTCGACTCGCCTGCCGCAAACTGGCCGGTGTGTAAGGTTGCTAAAAAATATGGTTGTAAAGTTGTTCACTTAGCCGCGCCGCAACTCTGGGCGTGGGCGCCGTGGCGAATTCACAAAATGAAACGGTTGAGTGATCACGTGATGTGCTTGCTTCCATTCGAACCGCAATGGTTTGAATCAAGGGGAATGCCAGCAACATTTATAGGGCACCCTGCAATGTGCGAGCACTCCCTACACGAGTTAGATTTGCCAAAAGGTTCTCCAAAAATAGTCTTGTTGCCAGGTTCGAGAAAAAGTGAAATTGTAAAAAATCTGCCGATGCAGCAAATTGTTTTGAATCGTATTCACGCAGCATTTCCTGGAGCGGAAGCGGTGATCGCATGTCGAGGCGAAGATGTTGAACGTGTGCAACCATATTCGGGAGATCTGCAAATAGTGGCGGATGAATTGCCAACTGTTTTGGAATGGGCTGATCTTGCGCTGAACGTTTCAGGCACAGTATCTCTCCATGTTATGCGGCATGCGACGCCGATGATTGGCATGTACAAAACGAATTTCTTGTCAATGCTTGCAGCAAAAATAGTGCTTACCACACCATACCGTTTGTTACCAAATTTAATTGCGAATGATCTCATTGTCCCTGAATTTATCCCTTGCGGAAATATTGCGGGAAGAATCGGAGACCTTGCTGTTGCACTTCTTGAAGATGAGGATGAAATGCACGAAATGCGATCGCAACTTCAAAAAGAAGCAGCGTTGTACACAACTCATGATCCAAGCAAAGAAGCGGCTGAGATTATTCTGAGTTTTGCCTGAACTCGCCTCGTTTTAGTTTTCTAATGTACGCGTGATATGCTCTCATTGCTTTTGGTCCGTAGATCCACATGATTGGAATGTTTGCAACAAGCATCGCACCCAAACCGAGCGTTGTCCACATGTCGAGTTCAGCATCGGTTGTAATGAACCCAATTGTTGAAACAGCAACAAGTACTGTGTAGGCAATTCGATAGAGTGTGACAGCAAAAGTAGAAACCGCACCTTCCTTGCCAAAGACGTAGATGACACCTTGTTCGCCATAATAACTCCACGAAATCATGGTTGAAATCGCAAACAGCCAGCACGCAATGACGACGAGCCATTTGCCTAAACCGGGTATGGAACGGTCGAATGCGTGCGCGGTCAAACTCGCTCCAGGGTAGTTTGCCCAAACGCCATTACTGCCTAGAGTTGGCGAAACTGTTTCGCCATTTTCGTTTACTTCAACTGCGATCGTATCCCAGTCAACAGCGAGATCCCCGTTGTCATTTTTGATAACAGTGCCGGAAATTCGGTGGAGGTTATTCCCCGTATCTTCGTTGTCTGCAGCGTTGACCATCATGAAGACAGAGTCGTTGAGTGACCAGCCAGTTTTTTCATCTGCGACACGGTTGATTGTTTTCGCTTCTTCATTTTTGTGCGGAAGCACGGGTGTTGTGAGCGTCCATGCATCGCCATCGAGCGTGAGGGCAACGTTTGCATCGTCTGCGAAAGTTGCTTCGGGTCCTCGGTTCCACGCACCTGTTGCGAGAATGATCAGCGCTGTCACAGTGCAAACAACGAGTGTGTCAACGAACGGACCTAGCCCAGCAACAATTCCTTCGCGAACTGGTTCTTCGCATTTTGCCGCAGCGTGCGCGACAGGCGCCGAGCCCTGACCAGCTTCAGAAGAGAAGAGGGCTCGCTTGATTCCCCACATCATTGCGTAGCCAAAAGTACCTCCGATGAAGGCTCCGCCTGCTGAGGCATTACCAAAACCAAGTCCATACTTGAATATTTCCATGATGATTTCAGGAATGACGGCGATGTTCATGAGCAGGACAATGATGCCGGCAATGAGATAAAGTCCGCACATAAACGGTACAAGTTTTCCCGCAACCGAACCGATTCGTTTGATGCCGCCGATGATGACGGAGCCAACAATTATTGCGAGAAGAATACCTATTGCAAATGTTTCTGGATTGAAACCATCAGTCTTTGCCATTTCGGAAACACCAGGAACGTCAAAGTACTGGGTCGTGACAGCAGCGACGTTCCACGCTTGGAACATGTTTCCGCCAGTGATTGCGGAGAGGACGAGCGTAAAGCAGAAGATGCCACCGATCGTTGCGCCGAATCGACCGCCAGTTTTTTTAAATAAACTGTCGACAACGTACATTGGGCCACCGTGTGGATTTTCTGGGTCAGACAAGTCGCGGCTGAGCATTGATTGCGTTACCTCAGTCATTTTGAGTGCCATTCCAAGAAGACCGATGATCCACATCCAGAAGACGGCCCCTGGGCCACCAAGGGCGATGGCGAGGGCGACACCGGCGATGTTGCCTAAACCGATTGTCGCAGAGAGTGCGGCGGATAATGCTTGGAAGTGACTAATTGCACCGGGGTCACTTTTTTTGTCAAACTTGCCACGGGTGACTTCGACGCCGTGCGTGAGTGCTCTGTACTGCCCAAAGCCTGTCCAGAGCGTGAAGA
>JACNLW010000078.1 GCA_014381305.1 Planctomycetota bacterium | reverse complement strand
TGCCCGCAATACCGCACATGCTTGGTAGCCTACCTAACATGAAGAAACGGCGAACGAATTTATTGACATTTTTAATCCTTCTTGGGCTCGTACTTGGCGCACTTTACGGTGAATTCGGCTTATTCCAAGCAGGAACTTCCATCGAAAGTGATCACTGGCTCAAGCAAGCAGGCGATCTCGTCTTGATTCGTCCGCTCAAACTGCTCATCATCCCGCTCATTTTGTTCAGTGTGATCGCTGGTATTTCAAACATTGGCGATCCAGCCAAACTTGGTCTTGTTGGCTCAGCAACCTTGCTCTATTACTTTGCAACGATGTTGATCGCCGTGATTCTTGGCACAACACTCGTCACATGGATTCAGCCGGGCGTCCTAGCTCCCGAAGTGCAAGAGGTTCTCAGACAAAGTGGAAGCGCTATGCAATCTGCAGCAGGTGATGCGCAAACACTTGGCTCTTCTTGGATGAACATTTTGCATCAAATTGTTCCAACGAATGTATTCAGCGACATGGTAAACGGAAGACCCCTTGGCATTATTGTGTTTGCAATTGCAATTGGACTAGCGCTTTCGGCGGGTGGCGAGAAAACAAAAGTTGCGCGCGAAGCATGCAGTGGTGCGTTTGAGGCAATTATGATTTTGGTGCACTGGGTGATTTGGCTCACGCCTATTGGAGTATTTTTCTTAGTCGCATGGACAGTAGGCCGAATTGGTTTCAATTCAATTACTGGTCCCCTCGGAATGTACATGGGAACTGTTTTGTCTGGACTATTTATACATGGCTTGATCGTGCTTCCGTTTGTGCTGTGGCTATTTACAAGGCAACAACCATTCCGTTTTATGTGGAGAATGAAACGCGCGTTAATGACAGCCATTGGTACTGACTCAAGTTCTGCCACACTTCCCGTTACGATCGACGCTGCTGAAAATGAAGGTGAGTGCTCAAAACGTGCAGCCAACTTTGTTCTCCCACTTGGCGCGACGATCAATATGGATGGCACCGCGTTATACGAAGCAGTCGCTGTTGTCTTCCTTTTTCAACTCTTTGGTATCGAACTTGATTTGAGTCAGTTGATTGTTGTTGTGATCACGGCAACTCTCGCAGCCGTCGGTGCTGCTGGCATTCCATCGGCTGGCTTAGTCACAATGGTCATCGTGATCGGTGCAGTCAATAGTTCACTTACTGGCACAAGCAGCGGTCCATTGCCTGTCGCTGCAATCGGAATCATCATCGGCGTTGACCGCATCCTTGATATGTTCAGAACTGCAGTAAATGTCTGGGGCGATGCCGTTGGTGCGAAGATCATTACCAAGCTTGCACCGGATGAATGAAATGTTTAGAGCCGTTTTTATGTAGCGAGGTAATGTTCTGCATCGATCGCGGCCATACAACCCATACCTGCAGCGCTGATCGCTTGACGGTAGTGTGCATCGGCAACATCGCCTGCTGCAAAAACGCCTTCGATATTTGTTGCACTGCTGCGAGTATGCAAAGCAATGTACCCTTTGCTATCGAGCTCGATGCCACTCCCATCTAAAAACGATGTTGCCGGCGTGTGACCAATTGCAACAAACATGCCCTTGACTTCAAGTGTTGATTCTTCACCTGTTACTGTATCTTTCAATAAAATACCTGTGATTGAATCTTCCCCAAGAACGTCAAGAACTGTCTTGTTCCAAACTGGGGTTGCTTTTTCTGAATCAAAAATTCTTTTTTGCATCGCTTTTGATGCGCGGAATTCATCCCGCCTATGAATAACAAAAACTTCTGACGCAAACTTTGTCAAGTAACTCGCTTCTTCAAGTGCACTGTCACCACCACCAACAACCGCAAGCGGTTGGTCTCGATACACAGGAAGCGCACCATCACAGACTGCGCAAGCGCTCACGCCGCCGCCTCCCATTGCCAAACGCATTTCGTTTTCTAGGCCGAGCCAGTTCGCGGTAGCACCTGTAGCAACAATGACTGACTTTGCCAGAATCGTTTCGCCACCAGATGTTGTAAGCGCAAATGGCTTCGTTGAAAAATCACAGGAGACAACATCTTGCGTAAGAATCCTCGAACCGAAACGCTCTGCTTGTTTTTGAAAGCCAGCCATGAGATCGGGACCAGTAATTCCTTCAGGAAATCCGGGGTAATTCTCTACTTCGGTTGTCAACATCAACTGACCGCCAGGTAGAACAATCGATGGCGTGCTCTTGGGAACACCAATGACACACAGTGGGTTTAGATCAGCTCTCGCTGCATAAATCGCTGAAGTCCAACCTGCTGGACCACTACCAATGATGACTACATTTTCAATTTCAGACATGTTTACTTCACAATTCCTTCAGTTCGTTCTAATACTTTGACGGGCGGCCACAATATCAAATCTTTTGTTTCGCTACTTCCGCGATTATCTTCGTTATCTGCAGCAACGCTGTAAAGGATGCACGACCCTGCATCAATCCAAAGGCGGTCGCTGTTTTCTGTATCTAATGCAGTTTTTTCATCAATCCTTCGATAATGAAAATGCCCGACTGGCGCGTTGAACAAGGACCAATCGGAATCTGTACGTTTTTCCAAGTCTTTAAATCGATCTAAATTGCTTGTTCGATGTAAAAACTGCGCGTACAACATTTTCAAACTCTTGGGATATGTGCCATAATGATTTTTGTAACCACACAGTGCTGCTGATACCGCGGTGCCATTAATCTGTGTCCACAGAAGATCCCGTTGGTAAAACAATTTTTGAATATCTCGAACGATCAATCGAACTGCGGCGTATCGAACTGGATTCGTCTTTTCTAATTCAGAATCAATGCCAAGTTGCTGATGGAATGCACGCAATCTCCAACGCCTCCACCAATCATCGTAAATTTTTTCGAGACGATCAACCGACGCATCGTGTCCACTATGAATATATGCCATCGATTCCCAAAATCTTGCAGCACCGAATCTAGTGAATGGCTCTTCTTTCACTTGGATATCTGTGAGAATTTCACGGAATTTTGCTGAATCTGCATCACCTTGAGTCGTAAAAAGTTCTTCAAGCAGTGCTTGGGCAACAATCTGATCGCCGACTGGTAACAGTAACCTCGATGCGTCTGTGCGAAGATAAGGAATCCACTCTCTTGCTATTTCGCGAAATTTCTCTGGTGATATTGCATCGCGATACGTATACATCATGTCGCGAAAGTTTGAGAGCCCATCACCGAGCATTTCCATGAATGCAATTTTTTCGTCAAGAAATATTCGATCACAAAATTTACGCAGGACTATTAATTGTGCCATCGCAAGTTTAGATGCTCGTGCGGGTTCTCCATTTTGCAGAAGACGATAACTTTCCGCTGTTGCCCAAAGTGATGCGAGCTGTACAGTTTCGATGTAAGAGAAGTCAATATCGTGGAGACGATCATCTTCGCCGATTTCGATAAAAATGCCAGCATCGCGATAACTTGCAGGAACACTTTCACTACCGTATGGAAGCCCAATAATAATTCTTCCTGCAGAAGTAAGGATCGCCGCTTCCATATGTTCATTCTCTGATGCCCACATCGAAACACCCTGCCACCCATTCATCTCAGGCCACACGGTGTTCATGTTGAAAGTATTACTAAGCGGTTGCGGAGGCGCAGTCAAATCTAAACAACCGTCAAAATAAATGCGCCACGCTTGTGCTTCTTCAGTGCCTTTAACAAGGTCAGAACTATTGAGTGAGGCAATCACATCATCTCTGCCCTCTGCATTGAGGGAAGCAGAAAGGAGTAGAAGAGTGCCAATACAGATGAGAATTCGTTGAATCATGGGGAGTACCTTTGTCCTAAGTATCTAAGGGGTGACGAGTGTACCAAATGCGGGGCTTCGCCATAGCCTTTTACCCTACTCTGCGATATCATTCCACGTTGTTAACCCCAAAATGGAGAGTAAATCATGACAATAGTTGGTGTCCCTACAGAAGTTAAAAAAGATGAATATCGAGTCGGCATGCGGCCAGTTGGTGCTGAGGTGTTGATCCGAAACGGCCACACAGTCCTCATCCAATCAGGAGCGGGTATTGGTTGTGGATATGAAGATTCTCTCTACCTCGCTGCAGGCGCGAAAATTGTCGATTCCGCAGAAGATGTTTGGGGAAGTGCTGATCTCATTGTGAAAGTAAAAGAACCCCAACCCCAAGAAGTTTCGCTCATAAGAGATGGACAGACTGTCTTTGCATACTTCCACTTCGCAGCTGACAAAGATCTCACGCTTGGGTGTTTAGAACAAGGTTGTATTTCTGTTGCGTACGAAACACTTACTGATGATCATGGGCAACTCCCATTGCTGACTCCTATGAGTGAAATTGCTGGAAAACTTTCTGTGCAAGAAGGTGCCAAGTATTTAGAACGACCACAAGGCGGTCGAGGCATTTTGCTTGGTGGTGTTCCGGGTGTTGAGGTTGGCAAGGTCCTCGTTCTTGGCGGTGGTGTTGTTGGCACCTGCGCAGCGAGTGTTGCTGCTGGCATGGGCGCAGATGTTGTCATCATGGACATCAGCATTGATCGTATGCGAGAACTCGGTGAGTTCATGCCCTCAAACTGCAAAACAATTTACTCAGATCCAGAAGCAATCCGCGAGCATCTCACATGGGCTGACCTTGTCATCGGTGCGGTACTTATTCCGGGAGCAAAAGCTCCGAACCTTGTCACCAGAGAAAACCTTTCATTGATGGATGCCGGTTCAGTAATTGTTGATGTTGCAATTGATCAAGGCGGCTGCGTTGAAACTGCGAAAGTAACAACACACACCGACCCAATTTATACCGTGGATGGCATTGTGCATTATTGCGTAGGAAACATGCCCGGCGCTGTCGCAAGAACGTCTACCCAAGCACTTACAAATGCAACAATGCCGTGGGTCATCAAACTTGCGTCTATGGATGCAGACACGCTTGCAAAACGAGATCATCATTTTGCAAATGCAATTAACACAAACCGAGGAACACTTACCAATCAACCTGTTGCAGAAGCACATGGTTTAGAATTTGAGCCACTCGCTGTCTAACCATGCAGCCGTACTTCGACAATGCTGCAACTTCTTTTCCAAAACCACAATGTGTAATTGACGCAATGGTTGCATATCACGAAAAGTGTGGTGCAAGCCCAGGACGCGGTGCCTACGCACAAGCCGTTGAAGCGACGGACATTCTCGACAAATGCAGATCCCTGCTTTGCGAACTTGTACACGCGCCATCAGATTCGCACTGTATCTTCACCTTGAATTGTACAGATGCGTTGAACCTTGCAATCAACGGAATTGCTTCACATTTTCAACATGAAGAAACACACATCGTGACAACTGCAATGGATCACAACTCTGTGCTTCGTCCACTGCACGCCCTAGAAAAACAGGGTGTTGCCTACACCGTTGTTCAAGCGTGTCAAAAAACAGGCTTGGTCAACCCAAGCGACATTGCAGAGGCAATCACACCAACAACAAAACTTGTTGCCATCGCACATGGTTCAAATGTCACAGGCACAGTGCAAGATATTGAGGCAATTGGCAGGGTTTGCTCCAATACACCTCTGCTCGTTGATGCAGCACAAACAATGGGGCATACAGCAATTGATATGCAAGAGATGAATATTGCCCTCCTTGCATTTCCGGGACACAAGGGATTGCTTGGTCCACTTGGTACCGGTGGATTAATTATGCAAAATGGGATTGAGCAAATCATTGCGCCCCACCGTTTTGGTGGAACAGGGAGCGCGAGCGAGCATCCAGTACAGCCAACAGATTTACCGGATAAATATGAATCTGGATCGCACAATATGGTCGGTATCTCTGGACTTACAGCAAGTTTGCAATGGATCAAAAAACAAAGTGTGCAAACACTACATCAACATGAGATGGAGTTGTGCGACGCATTTGTTACAGGTCTTCGCAATGTTGCAAATGTAAAAATTATTGGTCCACAAACAAACGCGAATCGGTGTGGTGTGTTTTCTTTAGCGTTTGAAGAAAAACCAAACATTGCTGCACAGAGACTTGAGCAAAATTCTGGAATCAGAAGTCGTGCTGGTTTACATTGTGCACCTTTTGCACACCAAACTATGGGGACAACGGATTGTGGTGGTACAGTCCGAGTTTCATTCGGACCATTTCATTCGCTCGAAGATGTTCTGTATCTCATTGATTCAATTGAACGATGTGCGACACCTGAACTTGTCACAACTTAACCCTCTCCGCCATCTTCACCCCCACCGCCCCCATCTCGTGCGCCAGTAAATATATATGGAGGAGGAAGATGCGATCGCCAATCATCACCTTCCGTGAATGACTCAACAAGTTCTCTTCCCTCTTCATCTGCTTTTTCTACCCAGCCGGCAGGACGTTTTGCTGGAATCGATTTCGCACCGTCTTGCCAGTTTTCTTCCTTTCGAATGTACAGTGTACGAGTAGGGAATGCGAATTCCACACCAAGCTCACCTGCAAGACGAATGATGTCAAGCATAAAACGATGGCGTTCTCGTAACTCCGTTTGCCAATCGGGTGCTGTCCAAAAAACATACACCAGAATATCGAGACTCGATCCTGCAAACTCATTGAGCCACACTTGGTAATAATCTTTTCGTGTGTATGGATGGATGCGCAGAAGTTCACGGATACCCTCGCAAAACGTCGCTATTTTTTCTGGTGGAGTATCGTATCCAATACTCACCATTTGTTTCCAACGGCGAAATCTTCGCTTTGAATAGTTGTTGCATTTTGTAGTGATCAAAATTGAGTTTGGTATGGTGACAATTGTGTCGTAAAAAGTGCGTATCCGTGTCGATCGCATGCCAACCGAATCAACTGTTCCTTCAACACCATCAACCACAATCCAATCACCAATAGTAAACGGTTTATCGAGTATTACAGTAACAGAGCCGAAGAAGTTTTCGAGCGTATCCTTTGCTGCAAAGGCAAATCCCAAACCGCCAATGCCAAGGCCAGCAACGAGAGGTGCGAGTTGTATCTTCATCGAACTTGCAAGGTAAACCAAACCAAATACAAGCACCACTGCCTTGAGTGTTTTGCGAAGAAGCGGTACAAGCAAGTCGTCGAGTTTGTTTTCAGATTTTTTTGCTTTTTGCCAAGCGACCCATGAAATGAGATCTGTGCCGCGAAATCCGAACCAGATTGCTGCAAGAGTTATGTACACATGGACAGCTGGTTCTATGAGTCCATTTGCAACGTCTGGCAATCCAACAACTGGAAGTAATAAAAGCCAAATTGCACCGCCCGCTGCGACGCCCGCTGGGCGTGGAACTTGTCGGAGAATTTTTTTCAGTTCAGAATCAGGATGGTCGGCCTTGGTGATTGATTTTAGAATTTGACGAAGGGCCACCCGCACGATCAAATCCACGGCGAGACCTATGCCAATTGCGAGCACAAGAGCGCCCCACTTCCAATATTCCAAACCGATGAAATCTTGCTTCATCCAATCTGATGCGAAAGAATCAATCCAAGTAGAAATCGGATTTACGGCTGCAGTGTCAAGGGCTGTTGTGAGTAATGAGTAGAGCATGGTGGGGATACTACCACTCGAGCGAGGCTGCATCAGGAAGGAAGGCAAATTACCTATTTTGACAACTGGTAAACCTAATCGATACAACCCCACCTGAATTACCCAATTCAACGCTGTTTACGCATTGAGTTGGGGAACCTTCCTTCAGAACAGCGTATTGAGATGCCGAAACATATTGAGTCTAGACCCACTCCATAGAGAGAAGCACAATGTATACAAAACAAGCAATCATTCTCATTCCAACAATCCTAGTAGCGAATACACTCGCTGGCATCGTCCAAATTGATGGTGCTGGATCGTATCAACTTCAATCACATGCAATCAATGGGATTTTAGATGGCGCAGCGCCATTTCTCTCTACTGATGACCTTGCAACAATTCATCAAGAATTGAACGGATGGGGCGTTGAAACGAACGGAAAAATCACCCTGTTACCAATCAATACACCAGCGGGATTAGCCCTCTTTACACTGATGGATCAGGAAACTGGCGGTGGTGATTCTGGAATAGACGCTTCGGTTGGCATTGTTTCTACCGCTTCAAACTCGCTTTCTATGTATATCAACGATGCAACTCAGGATGCTTGGAATCTTATCCAACCACCTTTTGGGTCACAATCACTTGGTGCAACTTTTGTGTGGGGGTCCATTGGAAGTGGTGATGGTTTTGCGTGGGCTGGTATGGAATACGGTGATGCACTTTCGTACAACTTCTCGAGCATCGAAGGTGATGGAGGTCTCGATGCTGAAGCGTTCCAATTTGTCTCATGGGATGAGGGCTGGAAGATCCTTGGCTCAGATGGCTTCAAAACTGACGGCAGCCAAGTATTCACTGGTTCTGTAGTCCCAGCACCCCCAGCGGCACTCCTATTGACGGTTTTCGCCCTCAATCGCCGCCGCCGCCGCAACAATTAATTGACTCCGAGTCAATTAAATACGTTTGAATTTAATTCACTCCGAGTCAATTTATTTTAATTCACTCGGAGTGAATTAAAAAATACGTCATTCATGCTGTAAAAATTGGTTTTTCGCCATATTTGGGTTTGAATTAATGAACTCGGAGTCAATTAATCTTGCTAAAGGCAAAATTGACTCCGAGTCAATAGAATGCGGGGATGGACGAATCACAACCCCCTCAATCAGATAATATTGTCACAGGCTGGATTGGAGCCCTGCTTGTACGACTAATCGTGCCAGCATGGATCTTCTTTGGAGCCTTCACAAAGGCTAGCGGCGCATCGCCCAAATCACTTCCAAGAACAATCCTTGATGCCGGTTCAGCCATCGGCTTCGCAGACAATCTCCATCTTCTGCTCGCAATTCTCACCGCGATAGAGTTTGCCTTTGTTGGCATCATGCTGTTCGTTCCAAAACTTGCAAGAACCGCTGCCGTTGTCATGCTCGGCACTTTCTTGGTCGTTCTCATCGTCGCAATATCTAGGGGCGAAACAAGTTGTGGTTGCCTTGGCGATCACTCACTTGCACCGTGGACAATGTTCATCATTGACGGATTGCTACTCCTTGCAATCATTCTCTTTAAACCACGAATGAGTAAATGCTATTGGAGCAAAGGAAAACGAGGTGTTGTTGGTGCATCTGTGTTTATTCTTGCTGCATGTCTATTCACATTCAGTAGCATTTTTTACACCATAGAAAAAAACAACTCCAATCTTCCAGATTCTTGGTACCCCCAAGATGTTTCTGCTTGGGTTGGTCAATCCATCGATACGATAGATTTATTCGAATGGGTTGAGCATTGGCCACAAGATATCCACGAAGGAAAACAGTACGTTATTTTTTATGCAAAAACGTGTGACCATTGCGAAAGCCTTTTGTACTTAGACTCATTTTTTGATCTGAGAATCCCAACAACTCTTGTTGCAATTCCAGAATCAAAAGAAGGTTTCTTTACAGAAGGCCTATTCGACAACCCCTGCTTTGACTGCAAAGAAACTGAACTTCCAATCGGCGTCGATTGGATCATTGGCACACCACTGGTTGTGGCAATTGAAAATGGCATCGTTCAATGCGCAAACGAAAACGAAGAGTATGAAAGTCCACAATGTCTGAATTGGTAGCAAGCGAAACATTACAACCCGTCCTCGATCACATCGATCAAAACCTTGATGCAGCCGTTCAACGATTGCAATCACTACTTCGAATTCCAAGCGTAAGTACAGATCCGGCGTTCTCGAGCGAAGTGTACAGATGCGCTGAACATCTTGCAGAGGATTTACGTTCCATTGGACTCGTTACAACTGTGCACAAAACCAAGGGACATCCAATGGTCGTTGCAACTGACGACTCTGCTGGGCCAGATGCACCCCGCGTCTTGTACTACGGACACTACGACGTGCAACCTGTACAACCACTCGACGAATGGATCACTGATCCTTTTGAAGCTGCAGTTGTCGAAGGTCCACTCGGCAAACGCATCGTTGCTCGTGGCGCAGCCGATGACAAGGGGCAGCTCATGACGTTCGTCGAAGCGATCCGATCGTGGAAAACTGTGCATGAGAAACTCCCTGTCCGCGTTGTCATGTTGTTTGAAGGCGAAGAAGAATGCGGAAGTGAAAGCCTTGAGCCATTTCTCAACGAGCACAAAAAAGATTTGCTTGCCGACACATGCATCGTCTGCGACACTGGCATGTGGGATGTTGACACGCCTGCAATCACAAGTAGACTCCGCGGTTTGGTGTACATTGAAGCAACGCTGCACGGCCCATCACACGATTTACACAGTGGTAGTTACGGAGGCGGGGTTGTCAATCCAGCAAATGCAATTACTGAAATTCTTGGACAACTCCACGATGCAAGCGGCCGAGTACAAATCCCACACTTTTACGATGATGTTGACACAGTCAGCGACGAACAATCTGCGCAATGGAATGCACTTGGCGATGCGGACGCACTTCTCCTTGAATCATCGGGCGCAAAAGCGACGTTCGGCGAAGCAGGTTTTACTACGTTAGAAAGACTTTGGGCTCGCCCAACGTGTGACATCAACGGCCTCTTCGCTGGGTACACGGGATCTGGCGCAAAAACCGTAATTGGCGCATCAGCAACTGCAAAAATTAGTTGCAGACTTGTTGCAAGTCAAAACCCCCAACAAATCGAAGACAACTTGCGTGCATTTCTCGAAGAAAGAACGCCTAAAGGTTGCCACTGGAACATTACAAGTTTTGGCGTTAACCCTGCGATTTCTGTTCCAACCGACTCACCATGGTTAGCTGCCGCTAGCGAAGCGCTGACTCAAATTTTTCCAAAGCCAGCAGTGCTGATTGGTTCTGGCGGTTCAATTCCTGTCGTAGGTTCATTCCAAGAAATACTTGGCGTAGATGCTGTGCTCGTAGGTTTTTCACTTGACGATGATCTGATCCACGCACCAAATGAAAAATTTGAACTCGCGTGCTTCCACAACGGTGTTCTCGCACACGCAGCCATTCTTGATAAGTACGCAGCCATCCAATCATGATTGGAATTTCTTGTGTATTCACTGCAGCATTACTCACCGCCGCGAGCGAGTACACAATTTCTGTTGATTCATTTGGATTAGGAAATACATGGCGTGCGGGAGACATTACACCGCTCCACATCACCGTCTCCAACACAAACCCTGAACCAATTTCAGCGTGGATTTCTTGGGACGTTCCAGACGGCAATGGAGATATTGTCGCGTGGGGGAGACCTCTCACGTTGACGCCAAATCAAGATGTCTCAACGTGGCTATACGCCCCTGTGCAACCTTGGGCAAACGGTACGACTGCGTGGACGCTGCGCCTTCGAACACTTGTTGAAGGAACGCCAAGCGAACAACTTTCGTTATTCCGTTTTTCTGCGCAATCTGTCAATGCTGCTCCTATTTCTCAACAACACGGTGCAATTGCTGTCGTTGGGACTCGCAGGATTGGTCTTGGGGATTTAGCTGGATCAGGAAAAGCTGTCACTGTTCTTGAACCTACTCTGGCAATTTCTGGATTGCAACCCGAAGATATTCCAGATGCATGGCCATGCTTTGATTCAATCGACACGCTCGTCTGGGCGGATGCACAACCAGAATTAGATTACCGACAAGCAAAGGCCATTGAAGAATGGGTTTTACGAGGTGGTCACTTAGTCATTATCTTGCCGACCATCGGAAATCCTTGGGGAGTTGGTTCGCAACAAAGCCCACTCGCTTCGATCCTTGGTGATATTGAACCAACACTCGGGAACGCTACAGTCTCTGATTTTCAAAACATTCTTGGTAAACCTCGCAGCGACAACCCTCTGCTGCTTACTGTTCGCTCCTTCAATGCGGAGAATTACACCCCGATTTTCACCCTTCCAGACTCTCGTGTCATTGCAATAACAAAAGATGTTGGCGTTGGAATGTGCTCAATCATCGGAGTCGATCTTGCTGATGGTCGCCTCGGGGCGCGTGATTTACCAAAAGCCGATGTCTTTTGGAATCGTATTCTTGGAAGACGTGGTGACACGCCGTCGCCGATGACACTCCAAGAACTTGAGAATCTTAGATTACTTTCTGGAACAATTCCAACAAGCACAACGCTTCCAATGGGTTCAATTGCGGCACAAACAATTGCAATGTCCACTGCTGCAGGTGGACGGCTTGGCACTGTGTTTATTCTTGTTATTGCCTACATTGTTATTGGGGGCCCAGTTGGATATTTTGTACTTCGTAAAAAGAAAAAACTCCGATGGTCGTGGATGTGGTTTGCTACAACTGCTCTTGTTTTCACTGCAACAACTTGGGTCCTCGCACAAACAACTTCCAACGTTGTAACCCCCCTACGACATTTGTCGATCATCGATCAAGTGTATGGCGCCCCAAAGCAACGGGTACACGGGTGGTTTTCACTGTACTTACCAAATTACAGCACCAATAAAATTTCCATCGCAGGTCACGCAAATTTACTCATGCCGTGGTCGCCCTCTGAACTCTCGAAGGCGCCAAGTTTTGCCGACACCAGACATGTTTCCGTAAACATTGATCAGGTTCCTTCTTTTTTCGATCAGCCCTCACGAGCAACAACTTCAAACTTCCAATTCAATTGGTCAGGTGGTTTGCAATCTGACTTTTACAAATCACTCATTCGTGTAGATTTTGATAACTCCCCCGCGGTGCGCAAACTTGACAATGGCACACCAATTGGACTTTCTGGGTTCGTTGAAAACAAAATGAATGTCTCACTGCACGACGTTACTGTCGTGTGGGTGACTGATAAAAGAATTACACCAGCACTTTTTGCAAAAAACGAAAACGGTAATGAACTTCCATGGACATCGTATTCAGAAAGTGGAAAACCACTCAACGTTGCGTACTCTTGGAGACTCTCAAGCAGCTGGGATCCGGAAGAACCCCTATCACTTCACACGTTTGAGCGTTCAAACGAAGCACTGATCGAAAAAGGGTTCGACGAACGATACAAACAAGAGAACCGTTGGGATGCCTATGGCAACGGAGCTGCAATTCCACGGGCTGAAATGAGAAAACGCCTTGAAATGCTTTCACTCTATTCGCATCTAAAACCGCCTGTGTATCTAAAACGAGAAGGCAGCGATACATCACCACCATCACACAGCATCATCCGTGAAGGCGGACGAGAACTAGATATGGCGAGTTGGTTTGGCAGACCGTGCATCATTATCATGGGATTTGTAAAAAATGCTTCTATTCCTATTCCAATAGAAGTCGATGGTGAAGAAATAACTAAAAGTGATGGCATGACGATGGTTCGTTGGGTGTATCCTTTAGGAATTACACAATGATTCAAACGATAAACCTCACAAGAAAATATGGCGAACTCATTGCCCTCGACAACCTCAACCTAGAGATCGCTGCGGGTGAATGTTATGGATTCATCGGACCTAACGGTGCGGGTAAAACTACAACGATTAAAATTCTATCGACCCTTCTCAAACCAACTTGGGGTGAAGCGCGTGTTGGTGGAAAAGTGATTGGGTATCAGAATGCTGAGATTCGCCCAATCATTGGGTACGTTCCTGACTTCATGGGTTCCTACGATGACATGCTTGTGAGTGAATATCTAGATTTCTTTGCAAGCTGTTACGGACTAAGTGGTTCACAACGGCATCGCGCTGTTGGCGACGTTCTTGAACTCACCGAACTGAATTACAAAGCAAACGCAGAGGTTGCTGGTTTGAGTCGCGGCATGAGTCAACGACTTTCCATTGCAAGAGTTCTATTGCATGACCCCGAAGTGTTGTTTTTAGACGAACCAGCTTCTGGTCTAGACCCTCGCGCGAGAATTGAGATTCGTGCGTTGCTCAAGGAACTACACCGAATGGGAAAAACTATTCTCATCAGTTCACACATTCTTCACGAACTTGCAGAACTTTGTACAAGTGTTGGAATTATTGAACAAGGAAAACTTTTGTTCTCTGGGTCAGTTGAGGACATTCTTTCCAAAGCAAAGGTTGGGCAACTCGTACACATAGAAGTGACTGAGCGTGCCGAAGATGCTGCCACCTTGTTGCGAACAGTCGATGGTATATCGATGGTAGACGTTGTTGAAAACAACGGTGTACATCGTATCGACGTGACGATCAGCGCTGAGTCGAACCTCGACCGATCAGAACTTCCAAACCGTTTAATCGCTCGGGGATTCCGAATTCTTTCAATGCAAGGTGAACAAGTAAATCTTGAAACTGCATTTATGAGGCTCACCAAGGGCTTGGTCGGTTAGTCAAGACCGCGGGTGAATTGATTTAGACCGCGGGTGAATTAATTTAGACCGCGGGTGAATTAATCGCGTCATTTTGCGCTATGTAATCTGGGTGCACTATTTGCGATTATTTCACCCGGGGTCAGTTTTACCAATTTAACGGTGAGTCAAGACCGCGGGTGAATTAATCGCGTCATTTTGCGCTATGTAATCTAGGTGCACTATTTGCGATTATTTCACCCGGGGTCAGTTTTACCAATTTAATGGTGGGAAATAAACTCACCCCCGGTGAGTTTATTAGGCCAACGGGTCTAGAACTACTTGAAACAGGCACGCAACAAACCCCATCTCTATCATTAGTTACAATCCTCTCATATGGCGAAAAAACGTATTATTTTGCTTGCCGATCGTACGAACGAATCGATTGCATCAATCGCGGACTTACTTGTTACGCATCTTGTTGATGTTGTCGAGTTTGTCGGAGATGATTTACAAACGCCCTGCGATGGAGCCATTGCAATTGGCGGTGACGGGACACTTATCCACTACGGACCCCTGCTTGCAAAATTAAACATTCCGCTCATTGGTGTCAACAGTGGGCGGTTAGGTTTTCTTGCAACATTTGATGCGGAGTCACTGATTGATTATCGAAATGAAGTTTTCTCCGATTCTGCAAAGTTGACTTCTGTGATGTTGCTTGAAATTTGCGTCGATGGTGGAGAACCCATGATCGCAATGAATGAAGCAATGATCGCCGCGGGGCATCCATTTAGAATTTTAGAGTTCGACCTCTCGATCAATGACATTGACGCACCAACATTTCGTGGCGATGGGATGATTGTTTCTACACCAATTGGCTCTACGGCGCACAATGTTTCAGCAGGCGGACCGATCGTTGACCCAGCTTCTAGTGTCATTGTTTTTACACCAGTTGCAGCACACTCGTTAGCCGTCAGACCGGTAGTCCTCGCACACGACGCTACTATAAAAATCACACTTCGCAAAGCAAACGAAGGAACTTCACTTATCGTTGATGGTCAAGTAAAATGCCACATCAAAGAAGGAACTCAAATAACTGCAAAGCAAGCAAGTGACGCATTGTCCATTGTGCTAAACCCCTCAAATACGTATTGGAATACGCTCGTAGATAAACTTCACTGGGCTGCTCCACCAGAACTTATAGAAAAAACTGATTCTTTATGATTGATCTCAAACTACTCCGCGAAAATCCACAACGTTTTGTTGATGGAGCCAAAGCAAAAAACATCACCGTTGATATTTCCACGCTCCTTGATCTCGATGAGCAAAGAAGATTATTGCAACGCCAAAAAGAATACCATCGCGCTGAGCAAAACAGAATTTCTAAAGAAATTGGACCGCAAATTGGCAAACTTAAGGGACAACTTAAAAATGCCTCCGGTGATGAAAAAACTGCGTTAGAAACACAACTCGCAGAACTTGAAGCGAAACCTGCAACGCTCAAAGCAGAAATCAATCGTCTTGACGAATCCATCGCTGCAATTGAACCCGATTGGAACGCGTTGTTGTTGCAAGTACCACAACCACCAGATGACGATGTACCAAAAGGTGCGTCTGCACAGGACAACGTTCAATTGCGTACGTGGGCTCCTGAAGGATTCGACTTGAAGCAATCTTTCGCAGAAAATCGCGGTTTCGAACCTCAGACACATCTAGAACTTGTTGCATCGCTTGGACTTGTTGATTTTGAACGTGGCGTAAAAATGGCGGGCACTCGCCACTATATGCTCACTGGAAACGGCATGCGTTTGCAACAAGCAATGTTACGCTTTGCCTTTGATCTCATCACAAACAAGTATGGGTACAAACCAATGTCGGTCCCTGTCATTCTCAGGGAAGAGTGCATGGTTGGTACGGGATTTTTCCCAACAGGACGAGACCAAGCGTACCACATTGAAGAATCAAAACGTGGTTCAGGACATGATCTGTTTCTCGCAGGCACTGGAGAAGTTGGGCTCATGGGGATGTACGCCGATGAAATCATTGACTCCAATGATTTGCCAATTAAAATGGCGACTGTCTCAACCTGTTTCAGGCGGGAGGCCGGCGCAGCAGGAAGAGACACCGCAGGTTTGTATCGCATCCATCAATTTGAAAAAGTCGAACAGGTTGTCATTTGCAAGGCAGATGAAGAAACGAGCCGTCAACTTCATAAAGACATGCTTGCAATTGTTGAAGATTTGTTACAACAACTCGGTTTACCATACAGGTTGTTGCAATGTTGCACAGCTGATCTTGGATCGAAAAATGCAGACATGATTGACATCGAATGTTGGATGCCCGGTCGCGGCGAACTTGACGATCAAAAGAGACCACTTGGCAATTGGGGCGAGACACATTCGGCTTCAAGGTTGTATGATTTTCAGTGCAGAAGGCTAAACATGCGGTACCGAGATGAAGATGGCAAAACCGTTTTTGCGCATTCACTCAACAACACGGTACTTGCAAGCCCGCGTATTTTAATTCCACTGCTTGAAATGCATCAACAACAAGATGGAACTGTTCGAATTCCTGATTGTCTTAAACCATACATGTCAGTGGATGTCCTTGAACCAGCACACGCATCGGTATGAATAAAGCTGCGATCCCACTTGAAGTTCGCAGACACAAACTTGTAGCATCGGTACGCAACAGACTCCACGACAACGTGCTTGTCGGGATCAGTGGCGGCGCAGATTCGACCGCCCTTCTTCTTCTTTGCTGCGCTGTTTCGCTGCAACAATCTTCAAATTTAAAAGTAGTAGCAGGACATATCAACCATGGCATCCGCAGTGAATCCGACGAGGAACAAAAAATGGTCGAGGCGCTCTGCGAGAAACTTGGGGTGGTTTGCATTTCTAAAAAGATTACCGTCACGCCAATTGATGGCTCGCTTGCTGCTGGTGCTCGAAAAGGAAGATACGACGCGCTTGCATCTATTGCAACTGAACATGATCTTACGCAAATTGCAGTCGCGCACCACGCTACTGATCAAATCGAAACCATGCTAATGGCACTCTGCCGTGGCGGCGGTCCACGTAAATTAGCAGGCATGGCTGCAGAAAGAACATTGGCTGATGGCATTTCTCTGGTGCGTCCACTTTTGCATGCTGACCAACATGATCTGCGCAGTATTTGTACGCTTTGTGGAGTTTCATGGTGCGACGATCCGACGAACAGTGATCCAACAACGCCAAGAGGTAAACTTCGATTAGAGGTATTGCCAAAACTTCGTGACCTTTGGCCCGCAGCCGATCGACATGCGGCGAATGCTTCTGTGATGTTGCAGGCAGCGGCTGATGCACTTGATGCAAAAGCAATGTTGTATGAAAAAGATCATAGTTGGAACCGAAAAACGCTCGCTGTTGTTTCGCAAGAAATCGTCGCAACGCTCATGCACAAAGCAGTTGGCAGCAACACTTCATTTGAAACTGTGCAATCAATCGCTGCGGCAATTACAGACACGTCAACCGAGCCACGTGTATTTGACTGCGGTGCGGGTTGTATTGTGCGGGTGACAGCAAACGAAGTGTGCGTTGTTCAGCCGTAGACTGCTGGTCCAGACATTACAATTTGTCCATCATTTGTTTTTGAATACTTCAAGGATCCGCCAACACTTGTCACAATAAATGGAGAAGGTCGATTACTTGACGCAAAAACGGAAGCGCCGCCTGACCCTGAAGCAAGTGTTGGACCAACACCTCGTTCCCACGATGCAACTGTTGCATGATTCGGAGAATCGAGCCTCGCGACGTGTAGATTTATCCCTTCAGAAAAACCTGCGTGTTTTGCCACCACCGGTCCAAACGTATCACGTATTTCTATCGGTTCTTCTTTCGTCCAAAGTACGGCATTGGGATTCCCCATATTGACAAATTGCAACTCTGGCAAATCTTTCATGAGATCTAACTGCACATTGCAAAAGAGTGGTCCGATTTTTGCGTGACCAATTGTCACTTCAACTTCATTTCGATCTGGATGAACGACGCATGTATTCAAACCAGCAAGCGTACGAATTGTTATTGTTGTCGATGGAACAATTTGACTTCGATATGCATGTAACGCCGCGCAACGAAGTCCGTTACCACACTGTTCTGCTTCTGTTCCATCAGCATTAAATATTTGCATTTGCAAATCCGCAGTTTCATCTTCTATAAGAATGAGCAGACCATCTGCACCTTGTAATGATTGCAGTAGTACTCCAGGCTCTTGTTCACCACAGTGAATCAAAAACCGATTCCCCGTACCGTGCATAAAAACATCTTCCATCATCAATTGATTTTCATTGTGCCAAGGTCAACCACAACATGTCCATGCCGGTAAAAATCAACGTTCAGCGTATTTGAATTTACGAACGTCAGCACAAGGCAATTTGCCCGCGTGTTGTCCGCATAACTTTTATCACCCATTCCCGGCCCTGCGTGATCACCATTCCTGTGTTTTTGTGCGTGAAAGTGAAAGTGAAACAACGATGTATAGGCGGCATCAAACATTTTTTGGGGAGCGTCAAACCTGCGGTCATGATTTCGAATAATCGGTTCAAACTCTTGAATCACAAATCGCCCTTGTTTGTCAAGTTCTAAAACACCTCCATATTCAGTTGAGGTGTCGAGCCGATCACGGTTTGCGTAATCAAAAAAGTGCGCGCGAACCTCTGGAACTTCCATCGCTGCAAGTGCAACGCGAATTGCAACAGCATCGCCCCATGAAAGTATATCTTTGTGTGAACGAAACAATTCGTTTTGGATTGAAACATTCCCACCGCCTTCATACTCAAAATAGTGTTTCCGATTTTGCAATTTGGTTTCAAGAAAACGAACGAGAGAACTTGTTGATTGAGTTGCAAGTTCTGGCCAATGCCTAGCGACTGTTACTGCTATTGGAATGTCCCGCATTTCCAGTGAAATCCGGCGATCCTTATCTAAAAGGGAAAGCGCTTCAATCGCCTCGTTCCAAAATACGGCATATTCTTGTTTGCATAATTCCCGAGCCCATAGAATTTCTTCTTTATTTTGTGGCATGATGCCAAGTTCGAGTGTAGCACGCTGCAAATCTAGCAAGAATGAATCATCTTCTGGAATCGATGACCCGTTGAGTAATGCAAGCAATCTATTGCGGGCACCAATTCGTAGTAATAATTCCCAACATCTCACTCGGAACCCTTGTTGCCACGATTTATTCGTTGCAAGGAGAGACTGAAAAATGATTGATTCAAGTGCATCTTCACCGTACATTGAAACCAATGCGATACGCTCGGGTCGAATTTCATCTTCGAATAGCAACGTTGGTTGTGACCACGAACTAATGAGCGCTGCGTCAAGTTCAAAAACCTCTTCCGTTGCAATCCACTTGCAGAGTTGTTCGATCCAAGTCCAATTGTCCATGCGAGGTAGACGCTGGCGAATCGTTTTGATCACACCCTCGCGATCGACAGACCACAATCGATTGAGTGCTGCCTGCCTCGCGTCGTTGGTGTAGCCTGCAACCCAAAGCATGCGTTGCAGCGTGTCTTTGTACTGCGTGTTAGAAAGTCCCACTTCGCCATCAAGCATCTCCATGGCTTGCAGGTGAACCGCTTGTGGACGCCCAGTTTCTCGCAGCGTCACAGATGGATTTGTGATGCTAGGACCACCACATCCAATGAGGAATAGGCACAAAAATATAGTTCTTGTATGCATGCACGCAGTGTACACCCCTTATTTCTGCAAAGAAGAGTATTTGGGCGTACCATAGATTGCAATATGGGCTTTGAAAATACTGAATCTGAATTACATGAACGAGTTGCCGGCGTGCTTGAACTCATCCGACCTTCGATCCAAGCTGACGGTGGAGATATTGAATTGGTCTCAGTTGATGCTTCTGGGGTCGTTTCTATTCGCTTCCTTGGAGCGTGTATCGGTTGTCCCTCAAGTGATATGACCCTCCAACACGGCATCGAAAAGACGCTTAAAGAGCATATTGAGGCTGTTTCCGGCGTACAAGCTGTCGATTGAACCCTCTGTCAAACATGCGGTTATGGCATTTTTCTAACAAGAATAGAATGTTTTTTATTTTGAACTAAGGCATTTTTTGGTAGGCTATATTGACGGGGATTGGTGGGTTCGCGCAGGTCGCGCGGCGTTTCGATTTGGAATGAGCGGCAGGAGGTCCGCATTATGCTTGTAATTACACGAAGAGAAGGGGAAG
>JACNLW010000020.1 GCA_014381305.1 Planctomycetota bacterium | reverse complement strand
AAAAAGAAGGCCCGGTGGATGCAAGCACCACACCGAGCCCTTCCGGGGGCAAAATCGGGGTCACCACTTAGGCGACACGCGAATCATACACGCTGAACACCTCTCGTCAACAAAATATTCCAAAAAAATGCAAGTTTTTATACCTATCTTGCCAAACTGCTACAAGCAACCGCCAAGGCTTGGTATCTTCCCCACTTACGAACTTATGAAAGGCTAATACATGCGAATTATCTTCCTTACACCCCTCCTGCTCACCATTGCTGCTTTTTCAGCGGATACGAACGATTCACTCCTTGAGCGATATCAAGTTGCCTGTGATTCTGTCATGAATCAACGTGGTTTTGCAGAGGGCGATCTAGAAACTATTACTTCCTTGCGTAATGACTTAACTAACTGCAATAAAGAGAGTAGCACTACCCAAACGCTTGCTGCTGAATTGCAACTTACAATCTGGCTTGGCGAAAATGAGAAAGTTGACAATTTGTTTCGCTTGCTCATTGCAAGCCAACCCGACAATCCTGCCATCGGCTTGGCTTGGTCCCGTTTTGCAATGAAACTTCCAGATGCAGACCCCGAAGCGATTTTCGGGGAGTTGATCGCTTTGTATCCAAGTTCACCCGAAGTTGTCCTCGACTGGGCAAGCCAACTTGATAAACAAAATCGATTTACCGAAGCAATGAACGCATTGCAGGGTCTCGACGAAGAAGAACTAACTACCCCCGAAGCAGCAAGTATACTTGGAGACCTTCTTTATGCGAACAATCGTTTTGATGAAGCAATTGCCGCGCTCGATGCTGTTGATGCTGATTCACTCGAAAAAGATCTCGCAAAGAAAGCGTCAATTGAAAGTCAAAGAACACGTTTTACTGAAATTGCTACAAAGTGGGAAGATGAGTTAGCAATTCGAGAAACTGAAGAAGCGATGGACGATCTCCCCCGCGTGCAAATGATTACATCGAAGGGTCCAATTCTACTCGAGTTGTACGAAGATCATGCACCAAACACTGTTGCTAACTTTATTTCTCTTGCCGAAACGGGCTATTACGATGGAACTCGTTTTCACCGTGTTCTTCCGAAGTTCATGGCACAAGGCGGAGATCCTAATTCCCGCGAAGGTGCATCTGGGCAAGCTGGCAGTGGCGGTCCTGGTTACACAATAAAAGATGAACACACTGGCGAAGATATTCGACACCACTTTGCGGGTTCACTTTCTATGGCAAAAACTTCCGCTCCAAATTCCGGCGGTAGCCAATTCTTTCTCACGCATCTTCCAACTTCTCACTTAGATGGAAGACACACCGTGTTCGGAAGAATCGTTGACGGTTTAGAAATCGCACGTTCCATTGAAAAAGATGACGACATCATCACTGTCACAGTCATACGCAAACGAGATCACGAATATCTTCCAGAAAAACTAGGGCCTAACGGGCAGCCGCTCGTAGAAGATACCGTAGAAGAAACAGCAAAACCTGTTCTTAAAAAACCAACACTTAACAGTTCCTCAAATCCATAACCAATGTCACAACTTCCACAAGAAACTATGCAGGGTTACAAAGTCCCTTGCGTCAGACAGTTCAGCGTTTTTCTTGAAAATCGCGTAGGTCGCCTACTCGATTTGCTTCGGCATTTCGATGACGCTTCTCACGTGCATGTTGTTGGGCTGAACGTCATCGATTCATCTGACCACGCAGTTGTTCGGATGATTCCTGATAATGCTGACGCTGCACGACTCATGTTGCACGACTTATCGATTTCATTTTCAGAATCCGATGTCGTTGTTGCAATGATTGATGATTCACATTCGCTAGCAGATCTTTGCTTGTACTTACTTGGCGCAGAACTCAACATTCACTTTATTTATTCACTTATTAAAAAGCCTATGATTGGCGACTCACTTGTTGCACTTGCCATTGATGATCTTACGCTCGGTGGACAATTGCTCGTTAAAAAAGGTTTTTCACTTCTCGGTGAAGCTGAGTTGAACTAAACGAACAAAACTTCATTCACTGCGGGGACTGCACCAACTACTGAAGCTTCAGACAAAAAATGTTTCACTGCTTTTCGACCATCATCACCGAAATCAAGTGTCCAGTTGTTGACATACATCTCAACAAAAGTATCTGTTGACTCCATATCAATTCCACGCCCCCACTTTGCTGCCCATGCAAGAGATTTTTCTCGGTTTGCCATCGCAAAAAGAATAGACTCTTTCAATAACTTGGTTACTTCGCTTGTAGCACCCGCTCCGTAACGAACGTCAAAATCCCTGCGGATAGCATTCCCGCCAAGAGGCAATAGTAAACCTGTGCGTTTGCGCCACCACTGACCAAAGTCACATATCTCGTATAAGCCATGGTCCTCAAACGAAAGTTGCCCCTCATGAATCACAACACCTGCATCAAATTTCCCTTCAATTACGCAATCCATAATCTTCGTAAAATCAATTGATTCCCATCTCATGTTTCGATCACCTGCCAAAATACGAAGCGTGGCAAGTGCGGTTGTTCGATCACCCGGAACTGCAATTGTTGGATTATCCAAAAAGAGCGTTTCAATTGATATTTTTTCATTTGAAACTAACTTTGGACCATACCCATCTCCAAGCGATGCACCACAAGCAGTCAGATCGTACAGGTTTGCAACGCGTGGGTACTGCGCAATACTGATAGCAGTAATGTCATAGAGTGCCTCCTCCGCTTCAACATTGAGAGTCTCAATGTCCTTCATGACCAATTCAAATTCCCACTCCCCGACATTCATTGAAGGACCACTACCATCAATATCGGCAAGCGGCCACCACATAAACGCGTCATCTGGATCGGGGCTGTGTGCTAACGTAATTTTTCTCACTTCGAAAATTCCTCTTCAAGTAAAGTGCTTAGAGCGCGCCGCATAATTTTACCCGTTGGGTTCCTTGGCAACTCCTCTAAAAGAATAATTGTCTTTGGAACTTTGAATGATGCCAACGTTTCGCGGCACCAACTTCGCAATGCCTGTTCACTAAACTCCGCTCCGTCTACTAACTCTACAAACGCAACTGCGACTTCACCTCTCGAAAGATCTGGTCTTCCGACAACACCAGCGGCGGAAACTGATTCGTGCTTTGTGAGCACTTCTTCAATTTCTCTTGGAAACACATTTTCGCCGCCGATGATAAGCATCTCTTTAATCCGCCCAGTGATGTATAAAAAACCATCTTCATCGAGCTGCCCCATATCCCCAGATCGAAAAAACCCTTGTTCATCAAAAACTGCAGCAGTTTCCTCAGGTAAGTTGTAATACCCTTGCATAATATTTGGTCCCGCAATTCGTACTTCGCCATCTTCGTTGGACCCAAGATCATTGCCATTCTCATCAACGATCCGCTCGGTAACACCAGTTACAGGCATACCGACTGAGCCACGACGATGTTCATCTGGGCGACACCAATTTGTCACTGGCGAAGTTTCTGTCAATCCATACCCCTCATTAATAACCAACCCAAATTTTTGTTTCATACCTTCAAAGACCGCATCTGGAAGTGCTTCTCCACCTGACACCGCAAAACGAACAGAAGAAAAATCGTCTGGTTCACCACTTTTTGCATTGAGCAATGCATTAAACATAGATGGAATTGCAAGCATCGCAGTGGGTCTATGTTTACGTAACAGATCAAAAGTTTTTTTCGGATTAAATCTTGCAGAGTAAATTGCTTTTGCGCCAATTGACATTGGCAGCATTGTTGTCACCGTAAATCCAAAACTGTGAAATTGTGGGAGTAAACCCAAAAAAGAATCAGATTTATTAAAACCAGACCACGTACAACACTGTTCAATGTTGGAACGTATATTCCCTTCACTTAACATCACGCCCTTAGGTCGTCCCGATGTTCCTGATGTATAAAGCAACGCTGCTAATGTATCTTCCCCTCGTTTTACAATTCGCCTTATTGGTGGCAATCCTCCAAAAGACATCTTATCCATCCGCAATGCGTTCACCTTCTCAGGAAGAGGACCAACCATGTCTAGCATCGGACCGACAGTAATGACGGTGTTAAGTCCAGCATCTTTGATGATGTACGCAATCTCATCAGGCGAGAGTAAGTAATTGATTGGAACAACTGTCTTACCAAGAGTCCAAATCGCTGTCGCTGCGACAGGAAACAATCCCGATGTTGGCAACATCACACCAACGTGCGGGGAATCATCCATAGAAGCAAGTTTTTTTTGCACATGCCACGATGCAACTTGCAAATCAATCCCTCGCCATGACCGAAAATCGTCCACAATCAAAGATCGGAATAGATTCCTTCGCCAAGTTTTCAAAATAGATCGCAAAAGTTCCATATTGTTCCTTCTAAGAGTGATACGATAACAAATGACTAGAAAGGATTCTACGTATGCGACCTAGCCCATTTCATCTCATTTTCACACTTCCGCTCTTCCTTATGCTCCTAGGATGCTCTAACAATGGACCAAAGGCGATGGAAAGGTCTCTCCAAGAATACAACCAAGGACAATGGTCTATCTCAGCAATGTGGGCAAACAAAGCGCTTAATGATAAAAGCGATCGCGATGAAGCAGCATACCTTCTTGGGTTATGTGAATTCAAAATGCAGCATGTTAACAAAGCAAAGGGTTGGTTTGAACAAGCAGCAAACTCTGGGGACGAAGCAGTTCGTGGCAGAGCATCTGCTATGCTTGGAATCATTGCTTCAAACGACGGGGATTACGTTACAGCTGCCCTTGCATTTGAACAAGCCTCTGCTGACTTAGACGGAATTGATAAAACAAAAGCAAGCGCTCGATCTGCGGCTGCAAAAAATGGAACTCCATTTGCGAGCATTGTTTCTAGAGGGGGATACACATTACAGTTTGGTGCATACCAAAATTTAGAAAACGCAAAGCATGCTGCAGCAAAACTTGGATCAGATCTAAGGCTCGCTGGTCTTGGTAGCCCCGCAATTGTCGAAGATAAATCATCGGTTGGAAAAACCCTATTCATGGTGCAAGCGGGTTCTTTTGATTCCCGCGGAGCCGCCTCGAAGTGTCGAAAAAGGAATGGGCTGCCTCAATGCATCGTAACGGCTGTGCAATAACCCCCGCTCAACACGTTCTCGCTCCATAGACGATAATGGCAGCACGCAATGGGTAAAACATCAACCACAAAATCTAGCGCTTCGACAACAAGGCGCGCGAAAGTTCTTCGAAAAGTACCAAAGCAGCAATTTCAATTTGCTGAACTTCTAAAGAAACCAGAATTTCTCCGTACGTGTTTTATTGTTTTCCTTTTTCTCCTTCTCGTTTCTCTCATCGCAACTTGGTCTCGAGAACAGATAAAAGTACGCGATGGACAAATTGTCACAACTACACGAGTAACGAGACTTGATTTTGAAATTGAAGACTCATCAGCAACCGAAACCAATCGTGAAGAGGCGAAAAACTCCTCGCCACGAATTTATATCGTCAATAATTCATTTATTGAACGACTCAGCGCATCAATACTCGGGCTACCAACGGCAGTTTTTGGCAAGACTGCTATTGAAGAGGTTGCCCCTGAACTTGTCGAACAATTCAAACTGACACCTGAAAAACTTGTTTCACTTCAAGCGATGTCTAAAGATGGCGCACCAACTTCTACATGGCGAGGTGCAGTTTCTCGACTAACAAGGAACTTGCGAGGAAGTGATCCACTCCTAACAAACGAACAGTTTCAAATTTTCACAATAACGCCACCTGCAAACAGAGCGCTTGTGAGTTCAAACAACCGCGCACAATCTCCGTATCAAGCAGAAGCGATCGCTTTGCCTGTCGAGGGTTCTGACTTTGATCCCGTTGTTTCTGAGTTTGTAAGTCGAGTAGGATTCAAGGAATCGACAGTACCTATTATCGAAGCACGGCTTCTTTTCGAAAACCAACCATCGGTCCAATTCGATGTTGAAGCAACACAAAAACTTGTTGATGAAGCAATTGCAGCAGTACAACCAGTTATTTCTGCGCACCATAAAGGTGAAATTATTTGGACTCGCGGCGATCGCCTGACTGCAAAACAGTACGAAAATGCGGTGTTAGAGCAATCGCAATTCGAAATTTCTGCGCCTATTTTTGTGCAATGGCTCCCAAGGCTCGGCACCATTGGGCTGCTCGCGATGCTCGCAATCTTCATCGGCGCATACACAACAATTTCTAATCAAAGAATTTCCAAAAACCCGCTGCGGTTATTTATGTTGTGCTTCTTGATGGTGCTCATGCTCGGTCTTTCAGTTGTTATCACCCTTGAAGCACCCGTCTTCATTTTTGCAGCTGCAATAGTCCCAACACTTCTTGTCATCACAATTGCATGCCTCGCTTACGGCCAGCGTCTCGCGATGTTTTTAGCATTCATGCAATGTGCACTCGTCACCATGGCACTCTCTGCGCCAATCATTTGGTTTGTTGTGATGGTTACGGGCTGCGGAACAATGATTGGGCAACTTAAAGACGTGTCTCATCGGCAAACATTAATCCGTGCATCTGGACTTACTGCAATTGTTTTTGCACTGGGCACTTGTTTCTTTTCACTCATTGAGTTACCTGACATCACAGTTGCATGGCAACGAGTTGTTTCCGATTCACTCATCGCAGGTGGATCTGCACTCCTAGTTGGTTTTTTCGTACTCGGAATTCTAGAGCCAATCGAAAAAATCTTTGACATTACAACGGGAATGTCTCTCACAGAACTCAAAGACACACGAAATAACTTACTCAAAAAATTGCAGGAGCTTGCACCGGGCACGTTCAACCACTCAAGGCAGGTGGCTGATATTGCAGAATCTGCTGCTGAAGCAATTGGCTGCGATTCACTTCTTACCTATGTTGGTGGTTTGTATCACGACATCGGCAAAATGAATAAGCCTGAATATTTCATCGAAAATCAATCTGGTTTTAACAGGCACACAACCCTTAAGCCATCGATGAGTTTGCTCATTATTATTGGGCACGTGAAGGATGGCATTGAGCTTGCTCGAGAATATGATCTTCCAAGAGAGATCATACATTTCATCGAGGCACACCATGGGTCTACGCTTGTTGAATACTTTTATCACGCAGCAAAAAAAGCCGCTGAAGAATCTGGCGGTGATCCCATTAATGACATGAACTTTCGATATCCCGGACCGAAGCCTAAAACAAAAGAGGTTGCGATTTTAATGATTGCAGATGCGGTTGAATCTGCTTCGCGTGTAATGCCTGATCCTAACCCTGGGAGAATTGAAGCACTAGTTCGCGACCTGTCTCGAAAGCGACTCTTGGATCACCAATTCGATGATTGTGATTTAACGTTCGGTGAACTCGCAAAAATTGAAGATGCAATCATCGCTCGATTAAATTCAATTTATCACACGAGAGTGAAGTATCCTGAAGAAGAAAAACCAGAGAAGTTAGAAGATGAAATTCCAAAAATTGAAGAAGAAGGCGATTTGCGTGGGTAAAGGGAACTACAAATTGCGATTAAAGAAAAATTGATTTTCAATCCATCTCTTTAACTAACTTGGAAAGACCGGCCAAGTCCATTTTAATAGTAAGCTTGAAGCCAGTCTCGTCAGTGCCAAGTACCGCTTCCGTTATTGCAGATGGACCTGATGCAATCGTCTTAGAACCATCATCTGTTCCTGCGGCTTCAGCGATTGCCATAAATGCGCTTGCAAACTTTCTCGCATCCATTGACATTGCGAATTCGATTGAGACATCTTCATGCGCTGATATCAAACGAGATAAATTTGTTCCGCCTTTTGTTTCAACCGATGGCAATACTTTTCGAGAACCGAATACAAAACCAACCCAACCACCAAGTTCGCCGAACGAGATAATCGTGTCGGCTGGGACTACTGCGTTCATTACTTTCAAATCTTCTGCATCGTCACCAATCATGTCTACCTTCCAAGTCGTAGGCTCATCTGTTGGTGTCAATTTCATTTGAAATTCGTCAGCAAATTGCTGCGTCATATTATCCATCATAGAATTCACTTTGGATAAGTACGCTGTTGCATCAGAAGTTTCCGCAAGTGCAAAGATGGTCAAACCGTCTTCTGCATCTAGGTCGTACATCACAACGTTGTCGCCTTGAAGATCAGCTAGCTCTCGCATTCCATCTGTTATTGCGATCATCGGGAACTCAGTAAGGTTGTTACCCATTGAACTCAATTGATAATCCAACAACATTTTTGTAAACTCTCCTGACATTGCATACTGTAAAGCTCCGCCCTTCATAGAGGTTGACATATCGAGCATTGAACTGTTATCTACATCAAGCGGCGATGGGTTCTTCTGTGCAATCATAAAATCCATGCCCAGAGAGCCACCATTTAGCGACGCTCCCGCTGAAATTGTGTCAACTCCAGCACAAAATTGCATCACTTTTCTAAATGCTTGGCTAATTGCTGCCGTTTGTTTTCTCTGCTCAGGATCAATCATTCCAGTTGGACCTGGCTTATTCAATTGACCAATCATCATGCCTCCTGCCATTTGAGTAATTGGACCAATTTGTGACCAAAGTTTTCCAAACAACACATGCAAACTGACTTGAGAATCTGGTAACTGAGCAAAAATAGGAGAAATTTTTCCGCCTTCTGGAGGTGACCAACTGTTTCCACCTGCAGCAATAAACCATCCATCGAGCATCGTGCTTGTATTTACACCACTGAACGAATTGAGTTGAATAGTTTTACCTTGCTTGGGTTTACAAATAACAACCAAGTGTGGCATCGCACCAAGCATGCCTGCTGGGCGTTGACCTTCAGCAATTACTCCCGGTTCAATCGACAGCAGAACACCCTTAGAATAATCTATTGCAGATGGATTCTTAATGAATTGAGAAAGCAGGTCATCAACAGGCACTCCCCCTTGAGTAGAAGAGATCGCTTTGAGTGATGATTGAATCGCACCCGCGTCTTTTATAGAAAGAACTGCAAGCGCATCAGGTGATACTAAATCTTGTGGATGCTGAGCAAATGAGGTTGTTGTGAGTGCGAAAACGATACATGTAATGAATTTCATATCGCACAGTGTACCGCAAGCACTTTTCTTTGGGCAGATGCAAGGGGCAACGCGTCTAAAGTGTCTTTAGTATGCCAAGCAAAGCGGTCATTTTTTCTTACTTCACAGCGAAACACTGCAAAGTTGATGATTCGGTGGGTCAACGAATGTTCAAATGCACCAGAAAATTTGAGATCATTTTCAATCAGCAATGCTTCTGCGATTTTAGCTTTAGTTACTTTTTTCGTTGATTCAAGAGTTGGGACTTGCCACATTCCCGCCCACAATCCTAGTTCGCCTCGTTGTTCAAACGCAATCTTTCCTTTGCATGTCAGTACAACCGCGTAATGATGTAGGCGTTTTCGTTTTGGCGTAATTTTAGGCGGCGGAACTTCATGCTGTGTATTTTCTGCGAAAGCATTACATTCACTCGATAGCGAGCAGAATTCACATGACGGTGATTTTGGGGTGCAAATAGTTGCACCAAGTTCCATGAGACCTTCGTTAAAAACACTCGGCGTTTTGCAAAGTTGCACAAGTTCCGTTGCACGTTCCCATGACCAATTGCATGGGCTTGGTGTATCACTTTTATTTTCAACTCGACATACCACACGGTGCACATTTCCATCGACTATGGGTACTCGTGTATTGAATGCAATTGAAGCCACTGCACCTGCGGTATATCTACCTACCCCTGGAAGTTGCAACAAAGAATCAACTTGCATGGGAACTTCGCCGCCAAACGAATCAACAATCATCTCTGCTGCTTGCTTTAAATGCTTTGCTCTTCGGTAATACCCAAGCCCCTGCCACAAGGAGAGCACGTCTTGTTCCTCAGCCTTTGCCATACTTCTGGGAGTCGGGAATCTCCCCATCATCTGTGGCCATCGCTGGGCGACACGTTCAATCTGCGTTTGCTGCGCCATAAACTCACTGACGAGCCTCCCCCAAGGGGTACTTGATTCTCTCCATGGAAATACTCTCGCTGATTTTTTGAACCAGTGCTCTATATATGTAGTAATTTTTTTGTCTCTACTGCCCACGATTGAAGGATAATCAACTCGGACGTAAAAAAGTTGAATGTTTGCAATAGATTCACCTCATTTTCGTCGTATACTTCTTAGGCAAATGTTGCGCTTCTTACCAATCCTACTCCTCGTGCTGCAGTCGATCCCATTCTCTGGTATCGCTGATGCTGCACATAGGGTAGAACCAACAACGCAAAAAATGTCCTGCTGCGGAGGCTGCTGCAGGTGTGCAGCGAACGGTTGCCAATGTAAAGAGGACAAACAAGAAGCCCCCGCGCCTGCAAAAACGCCGTTCTCTCCAAGAACAATTGACTTTGCTCCCCCAATTAGCCCTATTGCTTACGAACTTCCCGAACTCACCCTTCTTGGTGAGATCGCCGGAATCCCCACAGCCAAGAAAATAGTCGCCTCAAACAATTGCAGGCAGGCACTTCTTGGCCGCTGGCAAAACTAACTCATCACCCCCCTAGGATTACTGCGCGCAGAGCGAATCTGAGGATTCGATCAATGCGTTATTTGTTCCCACGGTTTTGATGAGGATCTTAAAATGAAATATTTATGGCGCTTTTTATTCTTTAGCGCTACCTTCGCCGCACTATTTGGCTGTACTTCAACACTTGAAACGCAAGTCTTACAGTCCCCAAAACGGCAGACAACTCACTTCGCTGGCACTTACTTGCCCCCGCACGCAATAGAAATTTCTCTTGAAGAGGAAAATTTCATTGCCACGTTGCCTGATCTCTCAGTAAATGCTTCACTGCAAAACTGTTTGATTTACGCAGCATTGAACGCACCAAAACTTGAAGCCGCTTTTCACAGGTGGCAAGCTGCGTTGATGCGAATTCCCCAAGTGAGCGCGCTATCAGATCCTAAACTTTCTTTCGGATATTTTCTTGAAGAAGTGCAAACAAGAACTGGTCCTATGGAACAGCAACTTTCATTGCAACAATCATTCCCTTGGTGGGGCTTGCTTGAAGCAAAAGGAGATGTTGCCGCAGAAGCTGCAGCTAAACTTTGGCACGCCTATGAATTTGAAAGGTTAGCCTTGTTTGAGAAAATTTCCTACAGTTGGAGTTCGCTCGTTGATCTTGACGCAGAAATCAATGTTGTTGAGGAATCGTTTGCGTTACTTGAAGAAGCAGAACGAATTGCACTGCGTTCGTATGAAGTTCAAGAAACAAACCACAGTAAACTCATTCGTCTACAAGTCGAGTTAGGAATTCTAGAAGACAATCTCCATAAACTTCGCGACCTTCGACTTCCAAGACAAGCAGCATTGAATGCCATGCTTGCAAGACCAAGTAATGGGTTACTTACATTGCCATCTAAAATCACGTTGCACTCTTCGACAATGAAACTCGAGGATGCACAACGTTTACTCGAGGACAATCCTACCATTGCTGCGATGGATGCCGATATTCGAGAACAAGAGAGATCGCTAGATGTTGCAACCTTGGATGCGAAACCAAAGTGGACTGTAGGTTTGACATACACGAATCTCGGTGACCCGCTTGATCCAACAGTGCCAGATGCGGGCGACAATCCACTCATGGGAATGATTGGTTTTTCTATCCCACTCAACCAAGATAAATACGACGCTGCAAAGCGCGAAGCCATTTCCAAACGTTTAGCCGCAGAAGCTACGCGTGAAACAATTCTACATGAACTTAATGCAAATATTGCGGAAGCAATTTACAGAAGAGACGATTCGCTACGAAGAATTGAATTGTATGAAACTGCACTTCTTCCTCGCGCAGAAGATGCCTTGACTGCAGCGCTTTCTGCTTTTTCCGCTGGAAAAAACAGTGCAACTGAATTGCTTGATACACAACGAACACTTCTTGACCTTCAAAGAAACTTGCAGAGAAGTTACGTCTCTGCCTTGAACGCGGATGCCACTATTTCCAAAATCATCGGCGGCGGCCCAACAAAGGATACAGACAAATGAGAAAATTATTATTTATTGCCATATCGATCATTGCACTGATTATTGCTTTTTCTATTGGCAAGTGTAGTTCCCCGCCTGCTAGCCAAACTGCAGACGCATCAGAAACTGCAAGTGATGTACCAGAAGTTGCAACACAGTACACATGCTCCATGCACCCACAGTTTCGAACAGAAGACAAAGACGCTGTTTGCCCAATCTGCTTTATGGACCTCATTCCTGTTCCAGAAGGTGCAGATAATGTGCCGCCCAATGCAATATCTATGAGCGAATCTGCAATGAAACGCGCCCAAATTGAAGTAGCTCCTGTTATCAAGGAACAACCACGACGTGTCGTGCAACTTGTCGGAACAGTTGAAACTGACGAGACCAAACAAGCAACGATCACTGCTTGGTTCGCTGGGCGTGTAGAAGAACTCGCAGTAGACTTTACAGGGGCAACAGTGCATGGTGGAGAACCCCTAGCGGTTCTGTACAGCCCCGAATTGTTAGTTGCTCAAACAGAATTACAAGAAGCAGCAGGCAGTGCAAACCGGATTAGTGGCGATTCTATTGTTGCACGCACAGCAAGAGCAACTTATGAGGCAGCAAAGAGAAAATTATCTCGATGGGGATTAAGCGAAACACAAATCAAGGAACTTGAAAACGCACCAGAGCCGAGTGATCGAATCACAATTACATCACCAATCGATGGCGTAGTGATCAATCGCAACGTTGAAACTGGCGAGTATGTCAAAGTAGGACAAACACTCTTTGAGGTTGCTGATCTTAAAACAGTATGGGTTTTACTTGATGCACATGAGTCGGAACTTCCATTTCTATCTGTTGGACAAAAGGTAGAGTTAGTTACAGACATTCTCCCAGGCAAAACATTACATTCAACAGTTGCATTCATCGACCCTGTACTTAGTCCAAAAACACGCACTGCAGGTGTTCGACTTGTTGTAGATAATAAGGATGGCGAATTGCTTCCGGGTGCATTTGTCAAAGCTGATGTCATTGGAAAACTTGATTCTTCCAACACACCCCTTCTCATTCCGCGCTCCTCGGTATTACTCACAGGAAAGCGAGCGGTTGTTTTTGTTCAAGTTGAAGGTGATCAACCAACTTTTGAGGCGAGAGTTGTCAAGCTCGGTCATCGTGGAGATGAAATGTACGTTGTCAAAGAAGGGCTAGAAGAAGGCGAACTGGTTGTTGTACAAGGCGCTTTCAAAATTGACTCAGAATTGCAAATCCAAGCGAAGCCATCAATGATGAGCATGGAAAACGAAGCAAAAAAGGTAAAGGTTTCAGAAGATTTCTTAATGTCACTCAATCCTCTTTATGCATCATATTTTTCTGCCCAAGAAGCACTCGCTGCTGATAATTTTGAGAAGTTCCTCATTGCGCAACAAGATATTGCAACGATGCTCGCTATTGTTGATGACAGTTCACTCTCGGGTGATTCCTTGGATAAATGGAAGTCCATTGCAGGAGCATTCTCTGCCACAACGAAGGAATCTCCTAATATCGCAAGTGCACGCGTTGTCTTTGAGGACATGTCAAAAGCAGCACGCAAGTTACAAACTACATTTGGGCATGGCGGAAGTAACTTTTATGAAATGTACTGCCCAATGGCGTTCGATTTTCGCGGTGCATTTTGGTTGCAACGTAAAGATTCACTTATCAATCCATACTTCGGTGCAGAAATGTTGAAATGCGGAGAAACAAAAAAAGTCTTTGAACCAGTAGGTATGAACAAATGATTCACCTTATTCGAACACTCATAAAACACCGCCTCGTTGTAGCGATTGTCATTACACTCGCAACATTATGGGGAGTAATCGTTGCGCCATTTGATTGGAATATCGGTAGCATCCCTCGAGATCCAGTTCCTGTTGATGCAATCCCAGACATTGGCGAAAACCAACAAATTGTTTTTACACCATGGCCGGGTCGAAGCCCACAGGACATCGATGACCAAATCACCTACCCCCTTGTAAGTTCGTTGCTTGGTCTCCCAGGCGTCAAGGCCGTTCGTAGTTATTCCATTTTTGGTTTCTCAACGATCTATGTAATTTTTGAAGATGACATTGATTTCTATTGGGGTAGATCAAGAATACTTGAAAAACTAAGCAGTCTTCCAAACAACACACTTCCAAATGATGTGACTCCTTCACTTGGTCCTGACGCAACAGCGCTTGGACAAGTCTTTATGTACTCATTAGAAGGCAGAGACCCTGAGGGGAATCCTTCCGGAGGTTGGAGCCTTGACGAACTTCGTTCGATCCAAGATTTCAACGTGCGATATGCACTTACCGCAGCAAAAGGTGTTGCCGAAGTTGCATCAATCGGTGGATTTGTCAAAGAATACCAAGTCGACGTTGACCCTGACCACCTGCGGCACATGGGTGTAACACTACAACAAGTAATGTCCGCCGTTCGTGGCAGTAACTTAGATGTCAGTGCTGGGCTCATTGAACTCAACAACGCGGAATATATTGTTCGCGGTTTAGGCTATATCGAAAAACTTGAAGATTTAAGAAAGACCGTTGTCACAGCACGCGATGGTGTACCGATTCTTCTCGATGATGTCGCAATGATCACTGTCGGCCCCGCTATGCGCCGCGGTGCACTTGATCGCGATGGTGTTGAAGCTGTTGGCGGAATCGTTGCTGCGAGGTATGGTGAAAATCCTCTTGCTGTGATCAACGCCGTCAAGGAACAAATCAAGCAGGTGTCTTCTGGTCTTCCAACGAAAGTGTTAGCAGATGGAACAATCAGCCAAGTTACAATCATTCCCTTTTATGATCGCAGCGGGCTCATTCATGAGACGCTAGATACGCTTGATCATGCAATCACACAACAAGTGCTCATCACAATTCTTGTTGTGGTTCTTATGGTCTTTCATATTCGAGGATCACTTCTCATATCATCAATGCTTCCCCTCGCTGTTCTTCTTGCATTTGTTGGCATGAAACTCGCGCACGTTGATGCAAATATTGTTGCTCTCAGTGGTATTGCAATTGCCGTGGGCACGGTTGTCGACATGGGAATTGTGATTGTCGAGAACATTTTGCATCGGTTAGAACAGTATCCTGATCAACCACGCAAAGAAGTGATTGCCTCTGCCTCTTCTGAAGTTGCTGGTGCAGTACTGACTGCTGGGCTCACGACTATAGTTGGTTTCTTACCAGTCTTTGCACTCACTGGCGCTGAGGGGAAATTGTTTACGCCCCTTGCTTGGACTAAGACCCTTGCACTCGCGGGCGCAATTGTTTTAGCAATTGCGATTATTCCCCCTGCAGCGACTTTGCTTCTGCGAAAACCACGAAAGAAGTTAAAACCAATGCCAATGTGGATTCGTTACACGATGACAGCGATCGTGGGCATTGTGGTTATGGTCATATTAGCCGGCGCATGGCGACCACTTGGACCAAACGAAACTGTTAAAAACATCATATTCGTCGCAACCATTGTTGGCGGTTTTTTACTTTTGTTTAGGGTTTTTCGCCTTGGTTACCGAACGATGCTTGCCAATGCACTACGCTTCAAAATTGTCACACTCATTATTCCAATATTGATGGTGGTTTTTGGCGTCACTTCATGGTTGGGGTTTGACAAAGTGTTTTCATTCCTTCCAACTTCAATTCGTTCTACAAAATTAGTTACGGATATTGCACACGCTCTGCCGGGAAGTAACAGAGAGTTCATGCCATCACTAGATGAAGGCTCCTTCTTGTACATGCCAACAACAATGCCGCATGCTTCCATTGACGAAACGCTCGATGTTTTACAAAAATTAGATCTTGCAATCGCCTCCGTTCCTGAAGTAACGGACGTCATCGGGAAAATCGGTAGAGCCGATACACCCATGGACCCCGCCCCACTATCTATGGTGGAAACAATTATTGAATACTCCCCTGAATATGAATATAAAGAGGATGGATCGATCGTCCGACTTTGGCGAGATCACATTCATTCACCTCAAGATATTTGGGATGAAATCGTAGAGACTGCGCAACTCGTGGGAACAACATCTGCGCCGATGTTACAACCAATCGAAACTAGAATTGTGATGCTGCAGTCGGGGTTCCGCGCGCCAATGGGCGTAAAAGTATACGGACCAACACTTGAATCTATTGAATCTTTCGCAATGGAGTTAGAACAAGCATTGAAGAAAGCACCCGGCGTTCGAGAGGAAACTGTTTTTGCTGATCGCGTTGTTGGGAAGCCATACGTTGAAATTGATCTTGATCGAAACAGACTTGCAAGACATGGCTTGAAAATTGCAGACGTACAGCAAATCATTGAAGCAGCCGTCGGCGGGCAAGCAGTAACACGAACCGTTGAAGGTCGCCAGCGTTATGGTGTGCGAGTACGGTATCAACGTGAACTTCGCGATTCTGTAGAGGCACTCGCTGAACTCATGGTCTTTTCGCCAAGTGGTACACATATTCCACTTCGTGAACTTGCAGAAATTTCGTATCGGCGTGGTCCGCAAGTCATAAAAGGTGAAGATGGTTTTCTTGTTGCGTATGTCATTTTTGACAGAATCAGTACATGGGGCGAAGTCGAAGTTGTTGAGTCAGCTCAGGCAACGCTTGAAGGGCTTATTGATCGGGGTGAACTTGTTGTCCCAGAAGGCGTGAAGTACCGCTTTGCCGGTTCGTACGAAAACCAAGTCCGTGCAATGAAACGCCTTTCAATTGTGATTCCACTTTCGCTTGCACTTATTTTAATTTTGTTACATCTTCAGTTCCATTCAATTCTGACATCCATCATTATTTTCGCTGGTGTGTTTGTTGCGTGGGGTGGCGGTTTTATGTTGATCTGGCTCTATGGACAACCTTGGTTCTTAGACTTCAGTGTTTTTGGAACACATATTGGCGATTTGTTCCACGTCCAACCAATCAACATGAGTGTCGCGGTTTGGGTTGGTTTCCTCGCACTCTTTGGTATTGCAACTGACGACGGAGTAGTGATGGCGACAAGACTCAAACAATCGTTTAAAGAACTAAAACCAAAAACTGCTGCTGAGATTAGAAGCGCAGTCGTTGAAGGTGGTTGTCTCCGTATTCGCGCATGTTTGATGACGTCTGCGACAACAATTCTCGCCTTGCTTCCAGTGCTAACTGCCACTGGGCGCGGTGCTGACCTCATGATTCCTATGGCAATTCCGGTATTTGGTGGCATGCTCGTTGCATTGATCACCCTTTTTGTAGTTCCAGTTTTGTATTGCTCGGTTGCTGAGTTGCAATTGAGATTTAATACGAGCAATAATTCTTAGTCGATCAGATAGATAAAGGAGTTTCTGATGAAAATGTTATTCTCAATGTTCGTGGCAGCCGTAGCGTTGCCAACCCTCGTGTTTGCTGGTGAACCAGTAAATGATACTTGTCCATTTACGGGCAATGGTGTAAACCCAGAAGTTACTGCACAAGTCGGCGATGATACGGTCGCGTTTTGCTGTGGCGGTTGCCTAAATGGTTTCAAAAAGTGGGATGATTCACGGAAGGAAATGTACGTTGCTGAACAAAAGGCGCTTCATGCGAAACCTGCAGTAACTGTTGAAGAACTTGTAGTCAAGACTCCATACTTGCTTGATATTTGCCCTATTACCGGCAAAAAATTAGGCACCATGGGTGAAATTGTCGTGGAAGTCATCGACGGACGTGAAGTTCGCTTCTGCTGCGCAGGGTGTCCTCCTAAGTTCAAAGAAAACAAAAAGGAGATGTTTGCAAAACTTGATACATTAATGATCGCACAACAACTCCCCTACTATCCGATATCAACATGCATCGTCAGCGGCAAGAAATTAGATTTTCATGGTGGAGTTGTTGACTTCATTTATGGTAATCGATTGTTTAGAGTTTGCTGCAACGACTGTAAAGCAGAATTTTTAGAAGATCCAACTGAGTTGGTCATTGAACTTGATGAAGAAATCGTAAAGGCACAAAAATCTTCATTTCCTCTTGATTACTGTGTAATTGGGCGTGGGCCTCTTGATGGCATGGGTGGTCCTGATCACATGATCGTTGGGAACCGTCTCATTGAACTTTGTTGTGCAGGTTGCAGACCAAAGATCCTCAAAGATCCACTTGCAGCATTCGCAGAAATTGACAAAGCGAAGAAATAAATCCCCAGTGACCAAAAAAAGCCCCGCTCAAATGAGCGGGGCTTTTCATTAAGAAATCAAAAGATACAAGTTACGGACATGCACCCCAAGCATCAACGATCGAAAGCAAGTCACCAACGTCCACTGTGCCATCGCCATTGATGTCACCAGCGCCGCCAGATTGTCCCCACATATCAATCACGATGAGGATGTCAGAGACACCAACCATACCGTCACCATCAGCATCACCAGTACAGGATGCATCATCACAGTAACTATCATTGATAGAAACAGCGTCAACACCAGCTTCAATAATTGAACCAGCGCCTAAGTCGCCACAAACAAATCGTACTGCGATTGTGCCATTTCCTGAAAGCGTATGCTCCACGTCGTACCACCCACCACTGGATTGATCGAATGGTCCAACTGTTTCAAGGTTTGTCCAAGCGCCACCGTTATAGGAAACATCGACAAAGAACTCATCATTGTTAGGATCAGCACCGCTACACTCTGCGCCGTTGCTATACCAGCGTGAATAACTAAGAATTGCACCATCACTGTAATTCATTATTGGTGAATACAGAGTTGTTGTGCCACCATCGACATCTTCACTGCCACTGTTGCCAGTGACGTAACACATACCCGATCCATCAGCGTCTGTACCTGCATCACATCGAACGCCACCCTCGGATGGTGTTACTCTAATCCAGTTACCTTCAGTAGCACTTGCATCAACATCCCAACCCAGATCGGTATTGAAATCATCATCAAATGTCACTTCACTACCTGAGTATGCCATCGCATTCCAAGTAGAACCAGGTGCGCCGTAAGGGCTGACAGTTGTTTCACCGTCTGCTGAATCCACAGATACATACCAATCAACTGAAGCGCCGCAATCAAAGCCGCCGAATGTTGCGTCATATCCTGCATTGAGTGATGAAGTGTTCCATCCAGTACCACTATTCCAATGGAGCATGCCGCTGACTGGGCTTGACGTACCATCGGTCACGTCAATCTCAACCATAGTGCCACCATTTGGATCTACCAATGCTGGCTGTCCACTTGGATAAGTAATTTCAACTGCAGGCTCGGTAGCACATCCTTCGCCAGGACCATCTACAAACAATGAACCACTGCCTTCGGATGAACCATCCCAACCGCCAACGCGGATGAGGTATTGTGCGCCACCAGTTACTGTAAAGGTTGTGCTTGAAGAGTAACCGGAGCAATTTCCATCGTCACCATTACATGCAACTTGGGTCATTGAGTCACAAGTTCCTTCATATACAACGATATCACTATCGAAATCGATGAGGTTACAAGTACTCACTGTCAATGAACCATTATCACATGCGACGTAACTAAACCACACGTCTGCATACATTTCGCCTAGGTATGTACCCGAACATTGATCTTCGTTATAAGGAACATCATCAGACATTGCACCAAGGGTCATAAGATCCCAAGTGCCATCAGTGATTGCTTGCGCTGAATCGCAGAAGTCATTTGGAAGTGGAACACAACTTACTTGGTTACAGTAGTAACCATTTCTCCACACACCGCCTGCAGCAGTACATGCAGTTGAAGTAAGTTCAGTACACGCTTCATCAATGCAGCAAGCGTACGTTGCTGGAGGTGGCCAATCGTCCATGTGGTGCAAGGCAAAAGCTGCAAGAATTTCCGCTGAGTGCGGAGTACCATTTGTAAGATCGCCATCATCATCGTCGAGCGTAAGCCAGTCAGTTGTAATACTTGGGTCAATCATATTACCTGCGTGCATCATCATAGAGTTGATCGCAAGTGTTGCAACGGTATCGCGCCCAGTCAAAGGGTATGCTGCTTCCATTTCTATAAGCGCATCCCAAACGCAACCTGAAATCAACTGGCCACAGTCATGAATTCCTGAACAACTTCCACCATATTGATAATTATTATCAGCATTTCGAATGCCATTTACGCAATCATCGCTGTAGAAACCACGAGCAAGTTGGTTATCTCCTGTAATAAGTACACCCATTACATCGCCCATGCCTTCACCGTATTCGCCTTGACCACTGCCTGCTAATGCAACTAAGTGGTGACCATATTCGTGGTGCACGATAACGGAGAATGCAGTATTACTACAGCCACTACCTGCGTTATAAAAGTTAATCGAAGAGTAATCGTAGAACGCGTTGCATGTTCCGCTTACACCTGTTTTAACAGGAAAGGAAGTTTGCGTTCCGATAGTTGGGAATGAAGGCGCATAATAAAGAGTGTAATCACGTACTACGTTTGAGTGCAAATACGCATTCACTTGCGCACGTTCTTGTTCGCTTGAGTTAGATTCATTATGCATAAAGTATGGATCACTACTTGTAAGTGATGCATCTGACCCAGATTGGTTTTGAGAATCAAACCACTGCCCATCGAGTGTCGAAATAATCGAACCTGAGCCTGAAATTGTAAAATTGCCATCTGCATCTGCATAAGCGGTGTTGCCAGCAAGCGTTACTTTTGCGTATGGCATTCCTACTGCAGATTCTGGTTCACATACGTCTGCGCCTGAACTTTCAGTTGCTACACCTGAAACATTGCCGTCAACATGAAGAATACGATTTACTTCATGAAGGATCTCGCCTGTTTGTGCGTCCACAACTAATTCAAATTTACGATACGTTTCAGGTTCCCAAGAACTGCCAGTAGTTGCTTCAAAAACGAATGCTTCAACTGGTTCCCTGCGATTTTTTTCTGTACCAGCGAATACCATTAGTTCAGGATCTGTGATTGTTACATCACGCCCAAGCTTTGTTGCTGCAGCCATGAGTGCAATAGCATCATTCACAGCTAACTTGTTTGTTCGTTTAAAACCTGCAACGTCTTGTAAGACTGTTG
>JACNLW010000010.1 GCA_014381305.1 Planctomycetota bacterium | reverse complement strand
TTATGTGACTATATGTACCTACAATCACATCGCCTGCAAGGATCAAAAGTCAATAATGGCAATAAATTGGGTTCAAAATAAGACATATATTGTATGATTTCTACTACAAGAACATTCAAGATCTGTATCCTGAGAATGAGCGTTTATAGCACCGTTTGCTATGATTTGCACCCACTTCGAAAGGAACTAGATCAGGCATGAGAGCTCAATCTAAAACTCTCAAAAAGAAATCGGAGATAACCGATCAAATGAGCAAGGCAACATCAACCAACTGCGCAGCTTGTTCTATATGGATGATCATCCAATTGTGGGCTGGAAAAGATAGCAAGAATAACAATCGATGGCGAGGTGGAGGCGGTTGCAAAGGGCATCTGTTTCTCGCTGCTTGTACCATGATTTTTTCAGCCGGTTGCAGTGATGAGCAAGAGCAGTTTGTGCAATCCATTGATTCTGTTATGGGAACGACGATCTCAGTAACCGCCCCCCCGAAATTTAACACACCCCCGAAATTTAACACACCCCCGAAATTTAACACACCCCCGAAATCAACCACGCCCCAGAAATCCGATACCGCCGACATTGTGTTCAGTATCTTCCACGATGTAGACACAAACATGAGCGAGTGGAAACCAGATTCACCATTAACCAAGGTCAATGAAGCCGCAGGCATACACCCCGTACAAGTTCCACTTGATCTTCTCTCAACAATCGAGCAATCGTTGCAAATCGCATCGCTTACTTCTGGCGCATTCGATCCAACGTGGGCTGCGTTTTGGAATGTGTGGAAATTTGATGGGTCAAACGAACTCCCCTCACAAGAGCACATTGATTCATTGTTGCCATTCGTCAATTGGGAGCTCGTTGAAGTTGATTACAAAGAGAACACAGTTTTTCTACCGAATGAAGGCATGGTGATCGGTCTCGGTGGAATTGCCAAAGGTGCTGCACTCGATCTTTCACGCGCGGCTCTTGCAACTGCAGGCATTGATAACTACATGATTGTTGCTGGCGGTCAAGTCTTGGTGCATGGAGCAAAGAATGGGAACCCTTGGCGAATCGGTATACGAAATCCAGATGCAACGCAGGAAGAATACTTTGCAGTATTAGAAGTAACGAACACTTGCGTTTCAACCAGTGGTGATTATGAAAAGTTCTTCATGCACGATGGGAAAAGATACCATCACATCATCGATCCCCGAACCGGATTCCCAGCAAAAGGTACGCGTAGTGCTACAGTGATAACTCATAATGCTACGGTAGCTGATGCCTTGTCTACGGCTCTCTTTTGCATGGAACCTGACGAAGCTATCACACTCGTAAACTCACTTGATGAAGTTGAAGCTGTGATCATCGATGAAAAAAATCGAGTGCATTACAGTAGTAACGCACGCGATCTCATAAGTACTGAGTAATCTAAATCGTCTGATTAAATCGGTGTTATGTTAAATTCAAAAACCTAACCTAAATCCCAAACATCCATTTTTTAGACAATAAAGGGTATTTTTAATTTCGTATATTTTGTTTATTGCTTTTATTTCGTTTGGCGATATACTTGAGATGAAAGGCAACTAGTATGGCTATCTACAACATCAACGAAATTGACCAATTTACGCCTGTCGAGGCAACCAAACGAGAGGCGGCGATCGCGCGAAAGACGATTGAGAGATTGAAAAAACTCTCGGACAAGGAATTTGCTTTCAGAGTGGAGTCTGCCGAAGCTGAAGGAATTGAAATTCCAGAAACTGTAATGAAGATCATGTTTCAGGTTCTTGCACAAGTTGCAAAAGGAAATGCAATTACCATTGTCCCAGTACATGCAGAACTTACCACTACGCAGGCTGCAACAATGCTCGGAGTTTCAAGGCCATTTTTAGTTGATCTTCTTGAAAATGGCGAACTCCCCTTCCACAAAGTTGGTACACACCGAAGAGTATTGTATAAAGATGTGAAGCTGTACAAGGATGCAATCGATGTAAATCGAAAACGTGTCCTTACTGAACTTACAAAACAAGCACAAGAGTTACATCTCGGGTATGAATGATTCAGGAATTTAAATCTTCGGGATCGATAGTAGTTGTCCTTGAATCTTGCATTTTATACTCCGCACCAATGCGGGATCTTCTCATGTGGCTTGCTACAACAAACTTATTCCGACCTCGCTGGACTGATCAAATTCACGAAGAATGGATCAACACATTATTAACTAATAAAAGTGATTTGCATAAAGAACAACTCGAAATTACTCGCAAAAACATGAATTCACATGTGATGGATTGCTTAGTCACAAATTTTGAGCACATTATAGACTCGCTGATTCTACCAGATCCAGATGATCGCCATGTACTTGCTGCAGCAATCAAGTCAAAGGCGAATATGATTGTAACGAAAAATTCAAGGGACTTTCCTGAAGCAGTCTTAAGGGATTACGGAATAATTCCATGTCATCCAGATCTTTTCATCAATCACATCTTGCAAGCGTCCCCACACGCGGGTTGCAAGGCGATCAAGAAACTGAGAACTTCCTTAACAAATCCAAAATTAAGTGCCGGAGAGTTGCTAGGAATTTATGAACAGCAAGGTCTTCCTAAAACAGCAAAAATGCTCTCAGATTTCAAGCACTTACTCTGACTGATTCTTGATAACTTTATTCATAATTTTATGGCAAAGGAATCAAACCGCACTTTTCTTCCAAGGTGTAAGTACTGTTACATATTCAAATACTTCATTGCAATCTTCCACAATGGCGTCGCAATCTTTTTGCTCAGCGGCTTGCCCACTATCGTGGATGACAAGCACTGCTTTTGCTTTATCTAATTGTTCGCGTATGTTGAAATGTTTAACTGCTTCGAGCAAATCACCTTTGTCATATCCTGGATGATCGGGATGCTGGTTCCAGAGGTAAGGCTGATCGGAATGCTCAGTAGCATTCGACCAAATCAAACATGGGGCAAAGTTTGCAGTCAGCGTAAAATTGTTTCCTAAAATTGTAAAATGCATATTAATGCTCCTTTGTTTCTGCTACTAATGCAAGCACAGCAGCATTATTTAATTTTTTGAGTACGCGAGTCGTACTCGTATTTGTTGCGATAAATGGTTCAGATGCGATCAATAACACAGGAAAGACTTGGTGCAAGTCGCCTGTTTTGCCTGTACTTGTCGCGCTTGTTTCCCAAGCGTTATTACCAGTTTTCAAATTAGTTGCCTTTATCTTCAGTGTACGAGTGTAGGCCTGATAACTTGCTGTTCGTTTAACTGAATCCACAATCTCGTATGAGGTCTGATTTCGATGGCCGCTGCATGTACAGTGGCTTGGAGGACATGAACAGCACGAGTATCTTTGCGCAAACACGGGCTGGTAGTACGTATACGTTTTTCGAAATGGTCCACGAATTGCCGCATTGAGTGCGATGCTTATCTCGGGGAGTGACTGACCAGTATCTACTACTGGAACAAAACCATTTCGTTGTAGCACTATGTCAGCTTGCGCTGCGTATACGCTATCAGCTTCTGTATCCAAAACATACACGATCCCAGCACTATCGCCGAGTGTTGATTGCACGTCAACAATACACGTGTTCGATGAGATACAGCCAACTTGCAAACAAGAGGCGAGAATAATCAAGATGTAAGAACGTGTTCGTTTCATGGGTGCATTCAAAAAACTACTTCGTCTCCATCACTTGCATTTTCTTTTTGCGGCTTTTCAAAACACCTGATTGCTGTGACATAATTATCGTCAAGTCGCATACATTTGATTTTACGCAAATCATGAATCACCGGTCCATCAATTTCACCGCCGGGGATTAGGACGCCAAACACTGCCCAAGGCCATGAGACGCCAATCACTTTATGCGGTACGCCAGGAATCGTTTGGTTCGGTTTCACTGCTGTATGAATCATAATCGGATCACCATCTTCATCACGACCCATTACCAATTTACGTTGTGGGCGATGCTTTGGTTCTACGATCGAAACAAAATCTCCAACTTGTAGATCATCTGGTGCTATACCCAGAGAAACTCGTTTCTTCTTCATGTGTTACTCCTTTGTTTCTATTGTCTCTGTACTTGTAACGGGGTTATACTCCCCAACA
>JACNLW010000104.1 GCA_014381305.1 Planctomycetota bacterium | reverse complement strand
AAATAGACATAGATTTCACAAAAGATGCATTTCTAGATCAAAACTACAATCTAGATCAAAACTACAAGGTTGATTCACCCGCAGTACGGATCAACGCCGCGAGCCTCCGACTTAAAAGGCGGAGGCTCGCGGGGAAGAGAAGGAAGGAAAAAGAGAGGAGAGAGGAGAGAGGAGAAAGGAGAGAAAGTTTTTTTCGTGTGGCTTGTATGCCACTAGAAAGACAACACCACTGCTGAGAAATCTTTTCATGTATTTCAATTTTTTTATTTTTTTGAGCGAAAACCAAGACCGGCGGGTTATCTATTAGAATGAGCGGAGTGCTCATTCCTAACTAGACAGGAAGTCGCCCATGATCGCCGACACAGCACCATTAGGCCCAATAGGCCCCAAATCAATCTCACAGCGGACAAATACACCCGCTCTTCGTCTCCAAACCGACCATCAACCAGATCGACTTGGCACGTTTTTTTCCAATTTATCTTGGACAGACAGGCAAATACTTGCCCTGCATTTTGCAGAACGTCTCTCTTCGTGGGAAATCCATGTTGTCCTCAATATGTCCATGTCTGATGTTTTATGCAGAGTTCAACGACTGAGAAAACTCGCACGAGCTTCCATAGAAGCTGGGCGAGGCGGTGGAATCCCAAAACTCGCATAAATAACATTACTCAGGGAGAAATATGCCCCCTGCTACAATGCTGTGATGATTGTTGATTTACGAAGTGATACTGTCACAAAACCAACTCAAGAAATGTTAGAAGCAATGATTGCATCGCCCGTGGGTGATGATGTATGGGGAGACGATCCAACAGTAAATGCGCTCCAAGAGAGATGCGCCACGATGTTTGGCAAAGAAGCTGCGTGTTTTGTGCCATCGGGGACGATGGCAAACCAACTTGCAATTCGGGCACAAACACAACCCGGTGATGAGATAATCCTCGATCAAGAATCTCACATTGTGCGGTACGAAGCAGGCGGTGCGGCAGCACTCAGTGGTTGTAGTTTTGCGACCACCTCAGGCGACAGAGGTTTTTTCACTCGCGATGATGTCCAAAATCTTATTCGTGATGAAGATGCACACTTTGGTCACTCGCGGCTTCTCTGTCTGGAAAACACACACAATCGCGGGGGAGGATCAATTTGGCCAATCGAACAACTTACCGAGGTTTGCGAGGCCGGCCATTCTTTTGGTCTAGCAACTCACCTTGATGGGGCGAGAATTTGGCACGCAATTGTTGCCTCAGGAATCGATGCCCAGATCTGGGCAAAACCATTTGACACGATTTCGGCATGTTTTTCAAAAGGGCTCGGCTGCCCAGCGGGTTCCATTGTCATGGGCAATAAAGACATTATTCATAAAGTACACCGATTCCGAAAACAGTTTGGTGGAACAATGCGGCAAACTGGCATTCTCGCCGGAGCTGCTCATTATGCGCTTGATCACAACCTCAACCGTCTTGAAGAGGACCATTCGCTCGCAAAATTCCTTGCAGAAGGGCTTGACACAATTCGTGGTATCACATGTGACGTTGAAAACACTGAAACAAACCTCATTTTCTTTGATATTGATCCAAGTGTTGGAGATGGACCCACCGTTTGCCGACAACTATCAGAGAACGGCGTCCTTTCAGAAGCACTCGATCCTCAACGAATTCGCTTTGTAACTCACTTGGGTGTGAGTAAAATACAGGTCGAACATGCATTGGACGTTCTAAAAAAACTATGCGGCTAATCTCATTCATCCTCCCACCACTCCTCCTTGCCACAGCTGCAAACGCGTTTATGCAACGTCAAAAAATGCAGTGGAGCGATATCAATACTCGTGAAGTTGTGCGGTGGGACGGGGACACGGCGGTTCTAGCACATGGTTCTCATATGACAGAACTAGAGTGCAGCATCTTCCTTGATCCAAATAAAGTCGCGCGTGCAATCGATTCTTTTGGAATTCCAGAAACTTGGACAAAAATTTCATATCGAACAGAAGACGAGTTGAAAAAACAACGATCTGAATTGCGAACAAAATCACGTACTCATGGCATAGAAATGAATCCTGGGGGAGACCTTTTTAGTGTTGATTACAACTGGGTGGTTAAAAAAAGCGTTGACGATCTCCACAATATTGCAAATCAAATCCGTAGCACCGCTCGGCGCAAAGGGTACCGCTCTCGAAGAGATCTCATAGGTGCACTGGCATCGTTTGTTCAGGAATTGAAATATCAACTCCCACCCGAACATAGAATCAATGAGGAAGGTGAAAAAATTCTCACTGCTGGAGCAACAATGCCGCTTGAGACTCTTGCAAACCAGCATGGCGATTGTGACACAAAAAGTTTACTTTTCGCAGGGCTTGTTCGATCAATTTCCTTGGTTGATGTTATTTTTGTTGCAATTGAAGATCATCTCTTTGTTGGCATTCGATTGAACCCCGCGCAAGGCGATCATTCCATCCGACATAAGGGGAGAGATTGGGTACTCATTGAACTCAGCGATTCGTGGCCGATTGGTCATGTCCCAGGAAATCATCTCAGTGTCATACGAAGTGGCGAGTATCGCGTGATTGATATAGATTAAAGAAAGTTTTTATTCAGCATGAAAATATTGCATTATTTTCCAACAACGCGCTTGTCCGAGGGTGGGACTGTTCGTGCAGCGATTGATTTCTGCACCGTTCTTGCAAGGCGTGGTCATGAAGTTCTCTGGGTCACTTCTGATGACACAGATGTACCTCAATCTTGGAAAGATTGTGATGACGCTTGTCCAACCGTGCACATGCTCGGACCACTAGGATCTGGAAACCGTTTAACAAAAAACCAACTTATAAAAATAGAAACACTTGTCAATGCATCCGATGTTGTGCACATCCACGCGATGTGGGATCTTTCAAATCCCCAAGTTGCGAAAACTTGCAAAAAAAACAAAACCCCTTGGGTTCTCAGCGTCCACGGAATGCTAGATGACTGGTCAATGGGGCAACGTAAATTAAAGAAGGTGTTATACCTCGCAACTGCGGGACGAATTCTCGCTAAAAGCACCACAGTGTTTCATACAACTGCTGAGGAAGAAAAACGCCAAGCGTCAAAATGGTTGAAACACAACAACATTTCAGTCATCCCTTGTATTGTTGATTTAGATCCATACAAAGAAGTGCCAAACCCAGCACTCGCGTACGAAAAATTTGGGGAAGTCGATGCGCCAACTGTTTTATTTCTCAGCCGTGTACATGAAAAAAAATCTATCGAAACCCTCATTGATGCAACAGTAATTCTTAAGAAAAAAGGCGTACCTATTCGCCTCTTCATTGCTGGTACTGGCGAACAATCATATATCGATTCGCTTATACGAAGAGCTGTGGATGCTGGCGTAGACGATCAAGTCACGCTGCTTGGCATGGTTGTTGGTGATCTCAAACTTTCTTTATACGCAATGGCTGATGTCTTTGCTTTGCCAACCCAACAAGAAAATTTTGGGCTTGTTTTCGCAGAAGCGATGTTATGCGAAACTCCGATTATTGGAACAAAAGGAACTGATATTTGGCGTGAGTTAGAAGAAGGCGGCGCAATGATTGCTGAGCGTTCACCTGCAGCATTTGCGCATGCGATTGAAACAATAACTTCTGATCCTGAACTTGCAAGGTCGCTCGGAAAGAAGGGCAGAGAAAGAATGCTCGCGTGGCTTAACACGGATGTTGTTGGTGAACAATGTGAAAAAATGTATCAGAACGCAATCAACGCACGTTAATATTGAACGTTACTTTGCGGGCGGGGTCTACGTTTTTTTCCCAAGGGCGATGATATGTAAAAATCAAAGTTGTCTTTCCAACTTTTTTTGATCTCAGCGCCCAAGACGTTATGCCACCAACACCAACTCGCCCACTTGCGTCAGAGGTATATTTTTTTGTTTTAAATGAAACCACGCCTTCGGGCTGCATCGCAAGTGACCACTCGTACCCTGTTGTTGGGTTACTTTGCAGTTCAATATTGAACACACGACTTGGTGCAATCGTAATTGACTGTTGTGCATCAACTGCCGTAAATGGTCTAGTAATAGTGTCATCTTCACTCGTTGTAAGAGAAGTACAACTACACAAAATCAAACAAACAACGATCGCACA
>JACNLW010000114.1:1517-4117 GCA_014381305.1 Planctomycetota bacterium | reverse complement strand
GGCGCGGATGCTGTGTACTTTGGATTATCGCAACTCAATATGCGAGCGCGTGCACGTCGGTCGTTTGACAAGGGCGATCTTGCTGAGATATGCGAGATTTGTAAAGAATCAGGTGTTCGTTCATTTTTGACATTGAACACACTCATGTACGAACACGACTTGAAACTTTGCAGAGTGATGCTTGAAGAAGCGAAGGCATGTGGGATTAGTGCAGTCATCGCGGCAGACATGGCAGTTGTCACAATGGCAAACAAGATGGACATTGAAGTGCATCTTTCAACGCAACTTTCGATTTCAAATTCAGAATCAATAAAATTTTACGCACCGCTCTGTGACCGAATTGTCCTTGCGCGTGAAGTGACGCTCAAAATGATTAAGACGATTTACGACAAAATTGTTTCGAAAAATATTTGTGGCAGAAGTGGTCGGCTGATGGAAATTGAAGCATTTGCGCATGGCGCACTTTGCATCGCGGTCTCTGGTCGTTGTGGTATGTCACTGTATAACTCGAACGCCTCTGCAAATCGTGGTGCGTGCGAACAAAACTGCCGCAAAGAATACAAAGTGACAGATGTTGAAACTGGTAATGAGATGATCGTTGACAACGACATGATTATGTCGCCAAACGATATTTTGACCATTGACTTTATCGACGAGATGTTACTTTCGGGGGTTCGTGTTTTCAAAATTGAAGGTCGGGGCAGAGCACCAGAATATGTCGGTGCAGTTGTGGGCGCATACCGTAAAGCAATCGATGCAGTGCAAGATGGTTCGTACTGCGGCGAACTTGTTACCCAACTTCGCGGGGAAGTTGAAAAAGTGTATAACCGCGGATTCTCGTCGGGATATTACCTTGGGCAAAAGCAGGGGTGGTCGGGGGCTTATGGAAACAAAGCAACTCGCAAAAAAATTCGAGTAGGCACAATCGCAAATCACTTTGCAAAAGCTGGAGTCATTCAAGTAAACGCGACGGAAGTAGACCTTGCAGTTGGCGATGAATACGTCATTGTGGGGAATACAACAGGCGCAGTCACCGGAGTTGTCGGCGAACTACGGGTTGAAATGGATGATGACATGCAGGTCGTTGAATCTGCTCCAAGAGGAAGCGTGATAACGCTCGTGCACGATGGCGAATGCCGCAGAGGTGATCAGCTCTACAAAATGGACGAAGTTGTTGAACTTGCAACGCTGTAACTATGGCGACTAAATCAACATCATTGGTGGTTATTCGCCACAAAGCGACCGAATGCGTCGGGTGTTGTTTGTGCGCTGAAACCATTCCGCAATACTTTGAGATGAATGACGAGGGTATGTCCGTTCTTATTAACAGTAATGAAGAAGGTGTTTTCAACAAAGTTGATGCCCTTGCATTAGATAAAATTGAAATTGAAGTTGCCGTTGAGGGCTGCCCAGTTGATATCATTCGAATGAGCAACTCCTGATGAAAAGACAACGCCCAAAAATTCGTCCCCCCCGGAAGTTCTGTGATCGTGTGTTGGAATCAATTGCAATTTGTAGTGTATTGCTTGGCGTATATCTTGTCATTCGGGGGTGGTCGTCGCTACCTGCAACAATTCCAATTCACTTTGATGCATCTGGAACTGCTGATGGTTTTGGACCAAAAGGAATGATTTGGTTGTTACCAGCAATTAGCGTTGTCATGGTGCCTTTAATGTTGTTCCTTCGCAAGTTCCCATGGCTTTCCAACACGCCTATTCAAATTACAGAAGAAAACGCTGAATACCAATATGGATTAATTGTTCGCCTGTTAAGTTTACTTGCATGCGCTGTAGCATTGCTTTTTACAGTACTTGTGTATGACACCATCGCCATCGCTGGGGGTGGAAGTTCGCTACTTGGCTGGTGGTTTTTACCCATCTTTATAGGTGGTGTGATTGCACCTATTTTGTGGTATTTCTTCAAAGCATTTAAGGGTCGCTAAATCTGCTAAAATAGTGGGTCTATGGCACAACAACCAACAATCGTTTATACCCACACCGATGAAGCCCCAGCCCTTGCGACATATTCGTTTTTGCCAGTGATAAAGGCATTTACTGCCGCTTCTGGTATTCAGATTGAAACAAAAGACATTTCCTTATCTGGTCGAATTCTTGCACATTTTCCGGAGTGCCTCTCAGAAGACCAACGTATTCCTGATGCACTCGCTGAACTTGGCGAACTTGTTAAGCGTGCTGAGGCAAACGTCATCAAACTTCCAAATATTAGCGCTTCGGTGCCACAACTAAAATCAGCAATCGCCGAATTGCAAGCAAAGGGTTTTGCAATTCCTGATTATCCTGAAGAGCCAGCAAACGATGCAGAACGCGCCACGCAAGAAACCTATAACAAGGTAAAGGGAAGCGCCGTGAACCCAGTGCTTCGTGAAGGAAACTCAGATCGCCGTGCACCCAAAGCAGTCAAGGAATACGCTCGGCAAAATCCGCACCGCATGGGAGCATGGTCCCCCGAAAGTAAAACTACGGTTAACCACATGAACGGCGGGGATTTTTACGCAAACGAACAATCAGTAACGCTTACTGAACCAACGACTGTAAAAATTGTGCTCGATACACATGACGATTCGATCGTACTGAAGGAAG
>JACNLW010000114.1:0-1138 GCA_014381305.1 Planctomycetota bacterium | reverse complement strand
CGATTTATACTTCTGGGGGCGGGGTTGCGATGGTGGACTCTGACAGGGGCATTACAAATCTGCATGTACCAAGTGATGTCATCATTGACGCATCAATGCCAGCGATGATTCGAACTTCTGGTCAAATGTGGAATGCAGAAGGCAAACTGCAAGATGCAAATTGTGTTATTCCAGATTCATCGTATGCTGGAGTCTACGAAGCAACCATTTCTTTCTGTAAGGAGCACGGCGCATTCGACCCGACCACCATGGGAAGCGTTTCCAATGTTGGTTTGATGGCACAAAAGGCAGAAGAGTATGGCTCGCACGATAAGACTTTTGAGGTTGTAAGTGGCGGAATTGTCAAAGTTATTGATGGCGTTGGCAATGTACTCATGCAACACGAAGTCGAAGAGGGAGACGTTTGGCGAATGTGCCAAACCAAAGATGCTCCAATTCGTGATTGGGTAAAACTTGCAGTCAATCGAGTTCGAGCAACTGGTACTCCCGGAATTTTTTGGCTTGACAAAAATCGCGCGCACGACTGCGAAATCATCAAGAAAGTTGATGCTTACTTGCAAGAACACGATACAGAAGGCCTTGAGTTTCACACAATGACGCCAGCGAATGCTTGTACATATTCTTGCCAGCGCTGCAAAGAAGGCCTTGATACAGTTTCGATAACAGGCAATGTGCTTCGTGATTACTTGACAGACTTGTTCCCCATTCTTGAAGTGGGTACAAGCGCAAAAATGCTTTCGATCGTTCCGCTTATGAACGGTGGGGGGTTGTTTGAAACTGGCGCGGGTGGTTCTGCACCAAAACATGTGCAACAGTTTGAAAAAGAAAATCACTTGCGGTGGGATTCACTCGGCGAATTCTTAGCACTCGCCGCTTCACTTGAACACGTTGCGAATGTTTTTGATAATCCAAGTGCGAAGATGTTGTCCGAAACATTAGATGATGCATCAACACAATATCTATTGAATAATAAAGCCCCTTCGCGAAAAGTGAATGAAGCAGACAACCGTACAACGCATTTTTACTTGGCGCTTTACTGGGCGAAGGGATTAGCGGAGCAAACGCACGACTTGGAACTCGCTAAACATTTTGCTGGTGTAGCAAACGAACTTGAAGCAAACGAAGAAGCAATTTGCAA
>JACNLW010000111.1 GCA_014381305.1 Planctomycetota bacterium | reverse complement strand
CATCAGCGTGCGTCATGATCAATCCCCCAATCAATCGAGTAGACACACCCCAACTTGTTGTCCATGCAAATTCAACTTCTTTGTTGTCATTTTGGAAGGTAATATCTTGCGCCTTAGAAAAGTTTTGTCCAAGGAAGTGTGACGTGCCTGATTGCAATGCTTTGCCATCTTGCATCATCGCTTCAATTGAATACGTTTCTACTGCGCCGGGAAATCGTTCGCCTTCACTTTTAGCGCCTGTGATGACAGGCATCGCCATCGTGTTTTCTGCAAAGTCTTTATAGATGTCAAGCATTTGCAGTGTTTCTTCAATTGCTTCTTTTTCTGTGGCGTGCGCGGTGTGCCCCTCTTGCCAAAGAAATTCGGCTGTTCGCAAAAACAAACGCGTTCGCATTTCCCAGCGAACCACATTCGCCCACTGATTGATCAGCAGTGGCAAGTCGCGGTATGACTCAATCCACTTGCTAAACATTTCGCCAATAATTGTTTCTGATGTTGGACGCACAATGAGTGGCTCTTCCAACTTGCCGGCGGGTTGCAATTGCCCATCAGCATCTGGTTCAAGGCGGTGATGCGTGACAACCGCGCATTCCTTTGCAAACCCCTCAACGTGATCCGCTTCTCGTTGTAAAAAACTCAGCGGTATAAACAGCGGAAAATATGCATTCTTATGCCCTGTTGCCTTGAAACGAGCATCGAGATTTTTTTGAATGTTTTCCCAAAGGCCGTACCCCCACGGCTTGATGACCATACAACCTCGAACCGGAGAAGTCTCTGCAAGATCAGCCGCTTTGATGACCTCTTGATACCACTGCGGGTAATCTTCACTTCGAGTAGGAACAATTGCTGTTTTTGGTTTTTTTGCCTGTTGCTGTTGTGCCATAGTATTTAGATTCTATCATGCTGAGATTATGGCAACTGCTCTGGTCAAACTTCTCTCAGATATCAAATTTGCACACACAATTTTTGCGATGCCATTTGCAATTCTTGGTGGTTTTATGGCTGCTACAGATGGTGAAAACATCTCGTGGGAAACATTCGGTTGGCAACTTCTCCTGATTGTCGGATGTATGTTCTTTGCAAGGAATGTCGCGATGCTAGCCAATCGTATTTTCGACAAAGATATTGACGCCAAAAACCCACGAACAAAAAAACGTGTTGTAGCGAGTGGAGAGGTCTCAGCAGGCGTTGCCGCGCTCTACCTTGCGTGTAATGCGATTCTTTTCGTTGCACTTACATGGATTTTTCTTATTTGGGGCAACTATTATCCCATGTATTTATCCGTCCCCGTACTTTTTTGGCTCATGGCGTATCCTTACCTCAAACGGTGTACTTGGTTGTGTCATATCTATCTTGGCGCAGCCCTTGCCATCAGTCCACTCGCTGCTGCAATTGCAGTGCAACCAGAAACGCTACTTCACTTACCAATCTGGCTCATTTCTTGGGCGGTACTTTGTTGGGTAGCAGGCTTCGACATTATTTATGCCTTACAAGATGTTGAGTACGACAAACGTGACAACTTAAAAAGTATGCCCGCGTCGCTTGGTGTAAAACCAGCAATGTTGATCAGTCAGTTTTTGCATTGCTTGTGTGTTGCGTTTTTGTTTGGTGTTGCAACAACCGAACCAAAGTTTGGCTGGTTGTTCCTTGCCGCAGTTTTTCTTATTGCAATGCTATTGATATATGAACACTTCACAGTAAAAAAATGGGGAACAACAAAAATCGCGCTTACATTTTTCACACTCAATGGTGTTGTAAGTTTGGTGCTCGGTGTTGCGGGCGTTGTTGATTTGCTTTTATCGAGCCAATGAACCCATTGGATCCCAAGGCGCAAGCACTGTTGGTTCTTCGTCCCAAGCGGTGAGCAATTCTGGTGAAAGATATTTCTTTTCAATTGCAACTTCAAACATATATTCATCGAACCATGAATCGTTCATCGCGTGAAACCCTTTGACGCCAACTTCTTCTTCGCCCCACGAATTTTCAACTCGCCATTTCACTGGGGTTCCATCATGCACATCAACACCGGTAAACAACATTGCGTGGGTCATCAGTGTTTGGTGATAATTCAAACGTTGCGCCTTGTCTAAACCAAGGCCCGTTCCATAAACGCTTTCAAAATCAAAAAGGTTTGCGTCCCAAATGCCAACGTCGCGCCTAAACATTTTGCCAACATCACAACCCATCCAAACGGGTTTTCCATCTTCAAGCATTTTTTGCGTGAGCGCTTTCATTTCGGTAGTATCGATATTTAGATATTTGACCAATTCGCCGCCCACAACATTGCCGAGGCACTCAACTGTATATGTCTGCATAAGCGGAGATGACGCTCTGGGGTCGTTGACAACGCACACATATTCATCAAGTGGCGTTTCAATATATTCAGCAGCAAATTCCAAAGGCGTCATTTCACCCTTGCGCTGGAATTTTTTATCTTTATCTTGCCACTGCCACATAAATGTTTCAGGAGGCGTACCCAAGTGAATACAAAGTATGCGCCAAATACCCGAGAGAACTTGTTGCCGGACTGCTTCAACATCTGCACCGTTTGCACGAATTTTCTCGGCGCCATCCCGCAATTTCCACTTCAAAATCATATTCATCTTTGCTGTCGCAGAAGAACTTTGCGTTTCTGGCATCGCAGTTTTTGGAACAAGACCGTGTTTCTTTACAACGTTGACAAACATATTCCACTGACCACCGTCACCGATGGGGTCGCCTAGTAAAAACGCAACCGTTCGATCATCAACTTCTCGATCAACTGTGTCAATAATGTTTTGCAAAAACCAATTCGCGCGTTCAAATTTGTCCCAGAACATCGCCCAGTTTTGACTGAACTCAAACTCTTTTACGTTCATCTTTTTCATCGCAGGAACGCGTAACATGTTCAATGCTGCAAAGAGCCAACACCGGCCTGATTGTTTTTGATTTGCAACTTTCCAATCATCAAGGTGCGTCGAAAACGAAAAGTCAGTTCCTTGCACAACATCTCGAACCATCGCCACATCATCAATGGTGGTCTGTGTTACAGCATTTTGTGATGTTTTTGCAGCAGGATCACTTGCAAAATCGTCCCTAAAAGATTGAATAGTGTCTGGAGAAATAGGTGTTATTTGTAATGTAGTCATACGGAGCATTGTAGAGTGAATAAACAACCCGCGGGTAGTTTATTCACGGTGCATCGTTTCAAGTTGATCAATAAACAGGGCTTCTGCTTTAGCATGCTCAAAGGTAGACCAATCTTCGCCGGCGCTTTCATCTGCACTGTCGCTGATGTATTTAAAGCAACGAAATGGAACTTCAAGGTCGCGGCAAACTTTTGCAATTGCGTACGCTTCCATATCAACAACGTGCACCCCCGCCCCCGAAATTGTTGGATCTGTGACAAAACTATCACCTGTGCCGCAGACAATTTCGGGCGAACCGATCAAACGAGGCACTTCTTCGTACGGCGTGACATATTTTTCAAAACCAAGGGGCGAACAATCCATGTCCCGCTGAATATAACCAGTGCATTCGACAAGTCCATGCGAGTATTCACTTGAAACTGAACCAGCTGTGCCAAAGTTCACAACTATCCTTGGCTTGTGTTCTAAAATCAATTTTGTCGCCTGCAGCGTCGCGTTCACTTTTCCAAGGCCAGTCACAAAAACGTGGTCTTCCTTGTGGAGCGTTGGAATTTCTTCTTGGAGTGCGGTGAGAATAATCATCTGGTGCATTCTACAACTGTTACCATAACCCGCATGCAAGACTATATATGTACTGGTATTTGGATTGGAGGAATCACTCTTGGTTCCCTGTTGATTGTTGCTGGACTTTTACACTTGATTCCGCGGCTCGGTTCGCCGGGCAGGGCATTATCGCAGTGGCTGTGCGTTGCACCTGGGCTAGATCTCGTTGTTGGATTCTTTACTGGATTGCCGCTCATTCTTGGACCAGTATTTGGCGGGTGGATTGGGCTTGCGACATCGGTAATCGCCCAAGTTCTCGCTGTGATGATTTGGACATTCCTTCACGGTCTTGCACATCCAACTGCACGCAAAGGTCCACGAATTGTAAAGTTCTTAAACGCGCTTGTTGGCACATGGCGAAACTTTATCGCAGTCTGGATTACTGCATTTGCAGTTCCGGTTTTTCTTCTTGTTCGCGTTGCAGAATTACTCGTGTACCCTTGGCTTGTGTGGCTCATTCG
>JACNLW010000110.1 GCA_014381305.1 Planctomycetota bacterium | reverse complement strand
TCGACGTCCACTGGGATGCGCAGGGCGAGGGGCAAGGGTTACTTATTACAGAGGGCGGTCTTTCACGACTTTCGATGAAAAGTGCATCCAAAGAACTTGTCAATATACAAACCGGCGAACAAGAGAAAAAAGTCAACACGCCCGCCGTTATTGGCATCTCGCCAAGTGAACTCCAAGAACTCCTTTCGCAAGAATCAATCGTGCTTATTGATGTGCGTGAATTGCATGAATTTGAAGCTGAACGAATCCCACAAGCGATTAATTTACCGCTCTCTGTATTTAATGCAGAATCTGTAGCAAAAGTTGCAAATGGAAAAGAAGTTGTGTTCCATTGCCGTTCTGGACATCGCTCAGGCATCGCATCTAAAAAATATTTCGACGGAAACCAATCTCAAAAACATTTGGATGGTGGAATCATTGCGTGGAAAAAAGATGGCTTAAAAACCATCACAAACTAAGCAAGCCTCCGAGCAAGTATGTTAATTTTGCATACCTTCAAGTTCTGCCCAGCGTTCATACAAAACGCGTACAGCCTCATGAGCACTTGCAACTTCGGCACATGCGTTAGCGTGTTTCTGATGATTGGCCATCACTGCTTCATCATTTGCAATCGCTTCTGCCTTTTCAACGTTGGCTTCAGCATCGGCGATCGCCATTTCCATACCATCAAATTCTCTCTGCAAGTTGTAACTTAATTTTACAGGCGTACTTTTCTCACGAGTTTTAATTGCCTCGGAATTCGTTTTCTTTTTGTCTGGTTCAGGTTTCTTCGCATACCATTCCTGCCACTGTTCAAATCCAGCAAACTCCTTGATTTTCCCCAATCCATCGATTGCAAGATATTCTGTTGCAATGCGATCAAGCATAAAACGATCATGTGTAATTAACAAGATTGCGCCCGGAAAATCAAGAAGTGCATCTTCCAATACTTCTAGTGTTGGAATATCCAAATCATTTGTGGGTTCATCAAGCAATAAAATATCTGCTGGCTGCAACATCAAAGAAGCAATCTGAATCCTTGCTTGTTCACCACCCGAGAGTGAACCAACCAAAGTTCCAAGTTGTTCTCGTGTAAACAAAAACCGGTCGGCCCATCCCGAAACATGAATATCATTGCCCAAGTAATGAACCATTTCACCAATGGGGCAGAGTGTGTCCTGCAAGGTAAGGTTCGGATCAAGGAGAAGACGGTGTTGGCTCGCCGTCACAACCTTCAAGTTATCCGCCCGTTTAATTGTTCCCGCATCAGGTTCAAGTTCACCGTTGATCAACCGAAGTAGCGTCGTCTTTCCAGAACCGTTTGGGCCAACGAGACCGATCCTTCTTCCGGGCGTGAGTTCTAAATCTACATCGCCGAACAAAAATTTGTCGCCCATCGATTTTTCAACAGAGTGCATCACAAGCAACTTATTCGTCTTTCTTCCAACTGCGTCAAAATTAATTCCAGCTCGCTTTGTTGGTGACAAGTTCCTCGCATTGACAGATTTGAGTTCCGCTCTTCTCGACGCGGCATCACGAACTTGTGTTTTATTTCTTGTTTGTCTTCCTTGAATCCCCTGCCGTAACCACGCAGTATCACGACGTACTTTGTTTGCGAGCGCTGACTCTTCTGCTTCCTGCGAAATTAAAAATGCTTCTTTGCGGCGAACAAACTCTGTGTAATTTCCACTTACCTCAAATGCACCATCAGGATATGTGGGCGCGAGTTCCAAAATACGAGATGCACAATTTTCTAAAAATCGTCGATCGTGTGTCACAAACAACATCGACATGTTTGCATTCAATACAAAGTTTTCTAGCCATTCGACCGCTTCTAAATCGAGATGGTTCGTAGGTTCGTCAAGCAGCATAACTTCAGGATCATGCACAAGTCCACACGCCATCGCAACGCGCTTCTGCCAACCACCAGAGAGTTCGCCAAAGGGCTGGTCAAAATTGTCGAAACCTAACTTAGATAAAGCAATTGATCCACCTACTTCAGCTTCAATTTCATCTCCTCCAATAGATTTGACGACAGCTTGAAGTGGCGTTTGTTCGGGTGGAAATTTTGACTCTTGGGGAACATACCACAGCCGCAATGCACGCTTTTTTGTAATCTCGCCATCATCAGCAACTTCCAAACCTGCCAAAATTTTCAAAAGTGTAGATTTTCCTGCACCATTTGGACCAATTATCCCTAGGCGCTCTGATTCTTCAAGATGTAGCGTCACACCCTCAAAGAGATGCCTCGTTGAATAAGACTTTGAAATCGCGCGGGCTGAGAGCAAATTTGCCATAAGAGTGCATTCTACTTGTATCCTGCATACTTATGCCACAATCAACAGGACAACAACTTATCACAAAGGCTGGCAAATTTCACGCCGCAGGAAAATATCCACAAGCAGAAAAAATATACCGCCAGCTCCTCAAAGCAAATCCAAACGATCTCACACTTCTACGAGTGCTTGGCATGCTAGAGCGTGACCGAAGAAACCTCAAAGCAGCTATCGATTGGTTTATGACTGCAAAACAAGTTTCAGGCGACGACCCTGTGATTCTCGCTGAACTTGCACTTACGCTTGAACAAGCTGGCAAAGGGGAAAAGGCAATGGAAATTGCAACGAAAGCGCAAAGCCAAAAACCAAAAGATATTTCGATAGCGATTTTCTTTGCGAAAATGTGTCTTGCGCGAGGCTTAGCATCAAATGCTGCCAGAGCAATCGAACAAGCAATAGATTCTGATCCTGAAAATGCAGAAGCATGGCATCTGCTTTCGATGGCTGTTAACAGTTCAGGCACCCTGCCGGTTCCCCTGCAGTTTGCAACAAAACTTATTCAACTTCAACCGCAAGAAGCACAACCTCACGCAACCCTTGCCACCTCGCACAGACTCAACGGCAACTTGGGCGATGCTCGCGCTTCATATCAACGAGCACTCGATCTTGACCCAACTCTGGCCGAAGCTATTGCAGGGTTGGCAGAAGTACTAGAATCACTTGGCGAAACCGAAGAAGCAGAAGCGCTGCTACTTAATGCACCCACATCTAACTCCGTGCTAGTAGCGCTTGCAAAAGTTCGCATTGCAAGAAAACTACAAAAACCAGAGCGAGCACTTTCAGCGATTGATGCAATTTTATCTCCTGCACTTTCGCCATATCATCAATCCAATCTACTGATGCACAAGGGCCGAGTTTTAGAAGAATGCGAACGGTATGATGAAGCGTGGAAATGCTGGGAAAGTGGAAACAAACTCCATGGCGGAAATTTTGATCTCGGCGCACACATCAAACTAGTAGATTCCATTATCGAAACGCCACTGGCAAGCGATGGCCTTTCAGATTCTTCGCAACCAATTTTTATTGTCGGCATGTATCGAAGTGGGACAACACTACTTGAACAAATTCTTGGAGCCCATCCAGAGATCGATGCAGCAGGAGAGGTTGATCAAATACTCCGATTCGTCAACGAATCACCGTATCCAAAATGCATCTCAGAGCCAAACAAAGAGTGGCCGCAACACTACCTCAACCGCTTACAAAGTGATAACAAATTTTGCACTGACAAACTACCGTCAAATTACTTACACATTGGTTTGATACACGCACTCTTTCCAAACGCGACAATCATTCACACAACAAGAAATCCACTCGACACGTGCGTTTCTTGTTTTTCCAATTCCTTCTCTGCAAATCATTCCTACACGAGTGACCTTGCAGACCTTAGCGGTGTGTACAAACAATACCAGCGAGTTATGAACCATTGGAACACACTTCTTCCTCATCGCATCTACGAAGTTCCGTACGAATCGCTCGTTGACAACCTAGAAGATACTATCAAGGGCGTGCTCAACCATATTGGTGTTGATTTCGACCGATCATGCCTCGAGTTTTACAATGTTCGCCGAATTGCCGTTACGCCTAGCGCCGACCAAGTGCGTAAACCTATCTACACTTCATCGGTGGGCAGACACAAATATTTTGACTCGCATCTCGGCGAACTACACACACTCAAGTAAGTCCATTTCATAGTTCACACTGCATACAAGTGTAAGAAGAGAATGCAACAAATAAATTCTAGTTCCTTACATTAGAGTTTTTACTGGCTACTTTCTCCATAACCAACTATCCAAGCCACTGTTTCGAGTTTGCATTTATCGCTTTCGAATAAATCGCAAAGTTGGCATAGGTCCAAAATGAACATAGTCCGAAATCATCCAAAACGCATATTGCATATCAAAA
>JACNLW010000067.1 GCA_014381305.1 Planctomycetota bacterium | reverse complement strand
TCCGACGGTATTGTAAATGTTTCAGACCTTCTTATCGTTGTAAGCAACTGGGGAGTGTGCGAGTAGTCTTACTCCCGCTGCTTATCTAATAATGGTTGTAACAACTGCGAGAACTGCTTACTTTTGTTTTTAACTGGCGCACTTTTTAGCGTAGCACAAAACTAGCCTTAGCCAGGACAAGGTCCCCAGCTGCCGACAATCTTCAGCAGATCGGTGACATCAACAATATCATCGTAATTTACATCTCCGGGAATTTCTTCAGTACACCCATCACACGGTCCCCAATTGTCAATCACTGTAAGAAGATCGCTCACATCAACTGTGCCATCCGCATTGACATCTTCGTAGCATGGATTTTCTACTTGGTATATCTCAAGGTTAGCATTGATAGTTCCCTCTTCGATTTGTACGACGACAGTACCAAAAGGCCAGCCAAGGTCGTACTCTGCCTCGCCAAGAAAAACATCCTCCCCCCTCCATGTGATGTTTCCAGATCCATCTATCTCAACCACCCAACGATAGTAAAGAGAAGGAGGATCAGCATCTGCTGGCGTGATCACTTCGTGCCACATAAAATCTAATGGCATAGGCGCAGGTGAAGGTTGCCATGTGACGATGTTTTCAGGTGGAATCATGTCCGTCACATCGTAGGGACCAAAGCCAAAACCACCATAACTCACCATAACCGTTGCACTATTCACGGTGTAGAGCATTTCATAAAATGTTCCATCGGTCTGAATCACTGTGGGGCATTCCCATAGAATATTTTGCCCACTCGTGGTAATTGAAAAATCTTCACTTATTGAAGGCAGTGGTCCAGCTAAAAAAAGCATCCCAGCCAACGGTATCATTGTCAGACTCATATCGTTCTCCTATTCAGACTTTACACTGTACCTGCAAAAACGATAATAACCAAGCAAAAAAGTTCTAAAATGGCACAGAGAACACCGTTATGCAGGATACTGTCCAAAAATGGCAAAGAAACCCACAAAATCAAACTCCCCTGTTATCGAGAATCGCCGTGCTCGGCACGATTATTCAATTCAAGACACGATTGAGGTTGGGATTGTTCTTCTTGGGAGTGAAGTTAAATCAATTAGAACTGGTCAGGCAAGTCTTGCCGAGGGTTGGATCAGGGCATCTGAGCGCCCCATCAAACTCACGCTTCATGGTGTGCATATTACGGAATATAAAAACGCATCTCCAACGCATCAACATGATCCCGTTCGCACAAGAGTTTTGTTAGCACATAAACGAGAAATCCGGAAGTTAGCAAAGTACACACAAAGCCCCGGACGAACGCTCGTTCCTCTGAAACTTTATTTCGTCAAAGGGAAAGCAAAATTGCTTGTTGGGTTTGCCACTGGCAAACAACGCTCGGATAAACGACAGGACCTTGCAAAACGCAATGCCACTCGCGAGATGGACCGAGCAATGAAGCGTCGCATGCAGTGAATGAGAGCCGGAGTCAGTTCTTGAGAAATAAACTCACCGGGGGTGAATTTATTTCGGGGGTGAGTTTATCTCGGGGGTGAATTTATCATGCAGCAGCAGATTCACCATTCGCTCGGCGGATCATGACACGCCTGTTTGGATCTTCCTTCGCTGCGTACATAGCCTCATCAGCGTGACGTACAAGTTCATCTGCGTTGACTGGATTCGTTAACTCCCAGTGGGCAACGCCGATTGACATCGATACATTTGTATTTGGCAAATCCAATGCTGCAATTGCTTCATCAAATGCAGCCGCGATGCGCCGTGCAACATTTGTTGCTGCATCCGGATCCGCATGTGGCATCAACACACCGAACTCATCACCGCCAAATCGTGCTGCAATATCAACTGATCGACAGTTCGCTTCAAGAACACGAGCAGCCAAACGCAACACCTCATCACCTCTGTGGTGCCCAAGCTGATCGTTGAGCGTTTTAAACCCATCAAGGTCAATCATGAGAAACGCCAGTGGGATTCCACTTCGCATCGCTTCTTCCCAACGCCCCTCAATCATTAAGTTCAACCATCTACGATTACTCAATTTTGTTAAGTCATCTGTTCGAGCTGCAACTTCAAGCCGTTGAATCATCAATTGCAATTCTCGATTCGCCACACCAAGTTCTGAAAGAGATTGACTTAGATCTGCGTGCAAATCATCATTCTCACTTCGGATTACTTGCAGCGCTAGCGATTTTTGTATGGTCACTGGAAGCGTAATCATTTCATGCCCTGTCAACATCAAATAGTCAGCTGCACCTGCACGAATTGCTTCAACTGCCCCATCTGCTTCATCTGGATCACCAGTGAGAATCACGGGCACGTCTGGTCGCAGCCCCTGCACGAACGCAAGAATTTCGAAACCATTTCCGTCATGCAAATTTGATGCAGTAATTACAATGTCCCACAGCGCGGGATCGGTTTCAAAAAAATCTCTTTGTGAAGGCACAACCGTGCATTCAACCATTTCAGAACCACCAATTCGCTCCGCATCTATCTGCTGCTTTTCGCCGGTGAGCAATGCAGCAACAAGATGTTGTGCGACGATCGGGTCGCCTTCGACAATAAAAACTCGTCGTCGCAGTTGATCGTCAATGTTGAATTGTGTTGGCATGTGTGCTTTATTCCTAACCCCAAATAGTGAGTGTGATACCTCTCTCATCGCCGTAAAAACACTATCGCTTTGCAACTGATCTCCCTTTCCATGAGATACCAACACGCGCAGGCTGCACAAACTCCCCAAATTAACAAGAAATCAGCTTACCCGATGAGCCTGAGAATATCGTTGTAAAAAGTCACGACAAAAAGAATGCCAATCATCCCAAGCCCTAACATGGCAGCAGCGTTTTGAAATCCAATTGACGGCGGCTTGCCCCTAAACTTTTCATAAAGAAGGTACAAAAACAGTCCACCATCAACAATTGGCAGTGGCAGAAAGTTCAACACTGCAAGGTTGACACTAATAATTGCTAAGAAAAAAAGCAAATAGCTTATGCCTCGATCTGCAATGCGAGAACCAATGTGAATAATCCCAACAGGTCCGCGGAGTTGGTCAACACCGACACTCCTACGAAGCAGTCGATCAATTGTGAGGTAGGTCATGACAACCATATTCACTGTTTCATCTACTCCCATTTGCATTGCAACGAGTGGGTTTCCTCCACTACTACGAACAACATACAGCGGTTCAAACAAAGCAGGAACCAATGGCGTTGTCCAGCCCAGATTTCTTATGTCGTCATACTGCAAAGTTGTTAGCCGTAGGTCTAGGGAAACAGGAGGTGAATCTAAAATTGGTGAATGAAACACAATATTCAACTCACCGCTCGAAGCATCAATCAACTTCCTAAACGAATACCAACTTCGAACTGCATTGCCATTCAGCGAGACGAGCGTAGATCCGCCAAGAACTTGTTTACCAGCAATCACAGTTTGGTTTTCCTTACCATGTACAATGACCTGTTGCACTGGCTGTGCAACAATGGGTAGGTCCCACGCATCAGTAAGAAGCACGCCAAGTTTTCCCGAAACGACCTTCGCTTGAATATCTATAACTTCATTGTTTCTTAAAATTTTCAGAGGCATCGTGTCGCTTGTGAATTTTGACAAAATATCGCGGAGTTGCCCCTGCCGTGGATATTCGAGAAAATCCGCCCCGATGACGACATCTCCATCTTGTAATAATCCTTGGTTCGGACTTTCTTTTACGACCGATTTGATGAGTGGCAGCGGACACAATCCCAACAATCCCCGTTCTGTAGGAGCCACATAAGTAGTAGCAGGAACAAACTGTTCAAAAGAAGGCGTTGGAGTTATTTTAATTTCATCCACAGTGTTGCTGCTATTCCAGCGCGTGATCAAAGTTTCGCCGCCGCTTTGCTGAATGGCACTATCAAGTTCCGACCAAGTAGAAACTTCCTTCCCATCTATGTCTACAAGTTGTGAACCACCAGTAAGATCTTTTAGGATTGGATAGGCTGCAGCAAGATAAGAAACAACTTCTTTACCAGTTTCACCCTCAGGAATAGTTAAAGATGACGCAGGATATAAACCTAGTTCAAGCAACCCCTCTTGAGAAACGCTGCGAGGTGTCATTGTAAATGAAAGTGTTTGGTCTACTCCGGCTCGTTGCACTTCAAGAACAACTGAATCTCCGGGCTTAGACATCGCGCCAGCAATTTGAATGTCCGTAAAAGTAGCAGCAGGCTTCCCATTAATTGCCACGACCTTATCACCAGAAAGTAAATGTGTACCGTCGCTTGCAACAGCTTCTGATGCGGGAGTATTTGGAATCACTTGACCAATCACAGGCGCTTCAAACCGAACCCCAACTTGAAAACATCCAACAAAAAGCACTGCTGCAAGCAAAAGATTCATCACCACGCCTGCTGAAACAACAACCATGCGCTTTCCAATCGGACACATGTTATAACTTCGAGGATCCTGAGAAACTTCTTCTGGTTTTCCGTCTTCTTGCCCGAGCATACTGACAAAGCCGCCGATTGGTAAAAGTCGCAATGAATATTCGGTCTCACTCAATCCATGTTCTTTGAGTTCACCATCACTCATTGCAGATGCGTCTTTACCATACTTCTTAACAATTTTCGATGTAGAAGATCCGAAAGTGATACCAACACCACTTCGCCATGAAAACACAACAGGACCCATTCCAACTGCAAATGCGTTCGTTCTTATGCCAGACCATTTGGCTGCAATAAAATGACCAAGTTCGTGCAAGCCAATGAGCATGCCAAAACCGAGGACAATTAAGATGATGTTCCATAAAGAAGTAATGCTCATGCGAATTCTTTCCCTGCTTCCGAAGCAATCAATTCCATTGCAACGGTGCGTGCCTCACGATCTGCGGCCGTAACCGCTTCCAAACTAGATGCTGATGAAACCGCGACGGTTTCCAGCGTTTTTTTAACAATACGTACAATCGACCCAAATGGCAAGGATTGTTTAAGAAACCCTTCCACGGCGACCTCATTGGCAGCACTCATAATAGCGCCCGCAGTGCCACCTCGATCGATGACGTCTTTTGCCAACCCAATTGCAGGAAAACGTTCCGGATCAATGGGCTCAAAATGCAAAGCAGAAAGCGTCTCCCAGTTGCACCCGCCTTGCCCTGCAGGAGACCTGTGCGGATAAGTGAGTGCAAATTGAATTGGCATTTTCATATTCGGAGGCGCAAGTTGAGCGACCATAGAACCATCAATAAACTCAACTAAACCATGCACGAGGGATTCCCTGTGGATGACTGCTTCAATTTGGTTTCCTTGAGCAGCAAAAAGCCAGTGGGCTTCAATAATTTCAAGCGCTTTGTTCATCAGCGATGCAGAATCAACTGTAACTTTTGCTCCCATCTCCCACGTTGGATGCGAAAGAACTTCTTCTACGGTTGCGTGGTTGATCTCATCCAATGTTCGATCACGAAGCGAGCCGCCGCTTGCAGTGAGGACAATAGAACGAACGCTATCTACATTTTTACCAGATAGACATTGGAAGATTGCGGAATGCTCACTGTCTACTGGCAAAATTTTTACGCCAGCAATTTGTGCTTCGCGCATCACAATCTGCCCTGCTGCGACAAGCGCCTCTTTGTTTGCGAGTGCTATGTCACAACCCATTTGAATTGCAGTGAGAACAGGCACAACACCTGCAAAGCCAACAATTGAAGCGATCACCATGTCACCTTTTCGGGCATGATTTTTCAAAAGTTCAACTGCCGCATTTATACCATTGTAGGAATGCGCAACGTGTACGCTGTCACCTGAAACAAGTGCAGTGGCCTGAACCGACAACGCGTCTGCTTGCTGCGCAAGCAAAGCCGCGTTATTTCCTGCGGCAATCCCCACAACTTTCCAAGCATCCACACCATCGAGGATTTGTAATTGCTCAATAACTTCAATCGCACTTGTGCCAATTGAACCTGTTGAACCTAGGATAAAAATCCGCTTTGTCACTCTCGGTCACCTCGACTTGTTGCTGTTTCTTCGCTAGACACTTTTCGTCTTGAAGAACCATAGAGTGTCCTTCTCGCGGGCTTCTTGGTTTCTACTTTAGTTTCTGGCTTTTGCTTTACTGCTTTTGTTACAGTTTTCTTTTTGGTTCTTCTGCGTGAGACTTTTTTCTTCTTGCTTGGTGTTTTAATCTCAGTTTCTTTTACCGCATCAACTTTTTTCTGTCTTCGCCTACTTGTTTTCTTTTTCTTTTTAGGCGTCTCATCATCTGGCTTCTCGTTTTCTCGATCACCTTGTTTCTTTTTAGTTTGACGGCGCGAGTGAGACTTCTTCTTTTCTTGGGTATCTTCTTGAGTTGTTGTATCAGCACCGCTTTCACTAGCCACATTTTCTTGTTGCGGCTTCCTTCCCCTCCGTCGCCTTCCGCCTCGTCTTCTTCTTTTCTTAGTTGTTTTTGCAGAATCTTCGTCCGAGTCGCCTGCAAAAAGTGTTTCAATGTTTGCCACAATCGCAGTTGTCAGTTTCGACATGTGATTGCCAACTGCAATCTCAGCCTCTTTACATCGATCTATGACTTCCTTGCTTGACTTCCCAATCTTGCGAGCAAGTTCATACACCCGAATTGCGCTTTGGGCTGGTGTCTCTTTTTGCTTCTTCTTTACTTTCTTTATTGGCTTGTCTAACTTCGCTACTTCTGCATCGAGATTAGAATCATCTGCAATAGTAGAAGCATCAGCAAGAGGCATTTTGTTTCGCCTTCGTCGGCCACGCTTAGGTTTAGCCTCCTCTTTGGGGATTCCACTTTGTTTATTTGCAAGTAACTCCCTGATTGTTGGAGGAACAGGCGCGGGCAGTGTAGTGATGTCAATGTCAGCGCCGCGTTTATCATAGGCAAAGTAAGCGACTTGATCAGTTGCAATTGTTTCACTAATTCGTACAACAATACGTTTCCCTGTCGCCTGTTCATATTTCGCGAGTTCACTTCGTTTATTCGAAAGCAAGGATGAGCCAACACTCGCAGAACATGCGAGTTCCACTCGGTGAATTCGTTCATCTCGAAGTATCCAACCAGCATGGCGTGTCGCATCCGAGGCCACTTCTTCAGGTGTTTTGACGAGCCCTAAACCTGCACAGTGTCTGCATTCGCTGTAATGACTGTCTAGCACACTCGGGCGAATTCGCTGGCGAGTCATCTCCATCAAACCAAAACGGCTAATTGGAAGTACTGAAGCGCGAGCTCGGTCACGTTCTAAGTTTTTCTCAAAACGAGCCTCTACTTTTTTCCGATTTGATACTTTTCCCATATCAATCAAATCATTAATTACTAAACCCCCGAGATCACGCAGCCGGAGTTGTCGACAAATTTCATCTGCAGCTTCCATGTTCGTATTAATGGCATTTGTTTCACTATTTTTTGCACTCCGACTCTTACCGGAGTTCACATCGATAGCAACGAGTGCTTCAGTTTGATCAATAACTAACCTTCCTCCACTTGGTAAATGCACTTCGCGGTTATGAATTTCTTCTATTTGCCGTTCAAGATCAAAAGCGTGAAAGACTGGAGATGGATCATTGTATTTAATGACCTTTCGAGCAGATCGAGGTGTTGCAACTCGCAGAAACGATTCAATTCGATCATAGGCATTTTCCGAGTCAACAATGATGGCATCAATTGAGGGTCGAAGGACATCCCGAATTGTTCGTACGACTAAATCTGACTCGTTATACAACTGGCATGGCGCTGCAATGGTGGATATTCTATTTTCAATCATTTTCCAGAGCCGAACGAGATAGGCAATATCTCTTTTCACTTCAGAGATTTTTTTGCCTTTACCAGCTGTCCGTAAAATAAATCCAAAACCGTCTGGCAATTGAATAGAATCTAATACCTTTCGCATTTCTTTCCGCTCATCTAGATCTTCAATTTTCCGAGAAACTCCAACTTTATCCATGTAAGGCATGATGACTGAAAGTCGCCCTGGAATTGACAAGTAACTTGTGAGCGTTGGGCCCTTTGTCCCAATTCCCTCTTTCATCACTTGCACGAGTATTTCGTCGCCCCTCTTTAAACACTTTTGAATAGGTGGTCTTGCGTGCTTCGCAACTTTTTTCCCTACACGTTCACTCGTTTCACCTCCGGGAAAATATTTCGGATGGAGGTCAGTTACATGCAGAAATCCACTTTGGGCGCCGCCATAATCAACAAACACTGCTTGAATCGATGATTCAACATTCGTCACTCGCCCCTTGTAAATATTTCCTACTGATGTTGCTGTCTTTATGCGTTCTGTGTACAACTCTTCGAGCCGCCCATTTTCACAAATCGCGATCCGTGTTGCGATTCCCGGATCGTCATTCACAATCATTATTTCACTAATTTTTTGAGACTTGTTTGTCTTACTATCTTGCGTCACTGCCTTTTTCTTTTCCGCCATCAATGGCGTTTCCGAACATGTCTAGGTAGACATTTATCATAGACCTTGCAAGGTATTTGCAATGGGTCTTCTGTGCGAGCAGGTTTCGCGTTGGTACTGAGAGACTTCAATGTCTTTACTCAGAAGTTCGGTTCGATTTGCAGGCCGCACGTTGCGATCCCTGCAGAATCTATGGTTCGTTTTATGCCTCGGCTACCTGCTCAGCGGACCATCCGCCTAGCGCCTGTGGCACCTGTTTCTGTAATTCATTTCGAAGAGTCGCGAGGATTCTCCGATCAGAGTCGAGCGAGCCAACTTTTCTGGCCAATCGCTCACAATCTTCTACCTTGACCTTGCGGATCACCTGCTTAATTGCGGGAATCTGCGAGGGCACCAATGAAAGGTGCCGAAGGCCAAGTCCTATCAGGAGCATAGTATAGACGGGATCGCCCGCTATTTCTCCACAGAGGCTGGTTTCGACGTTTCCACGCCGTGCAGCCCGTATTACTGACTTTACAAGTTTGATTACAGCTGGATTTGCCGCGGTATACAAACTTGCCACCTTTTCATTACCTCGGTCTACTGCGACCGTGTATTGAATTAAATCATTCGTTCCAATTGAGAAAAAATCGACTTCCTTGGTGAACGTAGCCGCCATGAGGGCCGCACTTGGAACTTCAACCATCATTCCAACCTTGAGATCATGATCAAATGCAATTCCATCGTCGTCACACTCTTCCATTACATCACGAAGAATCAACTTCGCTTGACGAAGTTCGTTCATGCAAGTGATGAGTGGAAACATGACTTGCAATGGACCAACTGCAGAGGCTCGTAAAATTGCTCGCAATTGTCTTCGAAACAAATCCTGATGTTGTAAGCAATACCGAATCGACCGCAAACCAAGAAACGGATTCCGTTCAGGTTCCATTTCTTGCGCTTGTGTATATTTGTCTGCACCAAGATCGAGCGTTCGAAGAGTTAATTTTCTCCCCTCAAGATGACCGATAGCCATTGCGTATTCTTCAAACAATTGATCTTCCGTTGGAGGCTTACTGCTTGTTAAAAACTGAAACTCCGTTCTATACAATCCTACGCCTTCACCACCTCTTGCAATCACTTGCTTAATTTCATGGGCAAATTCAATATTTCCGAGCAAATGAACTTTTTCGCCATCCAACGTGATAGACGTTTCGCCCACCAATTCCCCAGTAGATTGCTTGTACGCTTCGAGCATTTCGATGTTGCGTCGCATTTGCTCAATCGTTGATTCATCTGGTGAGATCATCACCGTTCCAGTTTTGCCGTCAATGATAAGCATGTCGCCATCGCTGACTTCTTCTGCTACAGATTTGCAACCAACTACAACTGGAACACCAAGCGCTGCTGCGACGATTGAACTGTGATCTGTTCGGCCACCAAGGTCTGTCGCGATGCCTAAGACTTTTTCACTTTGGAACGATACAATTTCTGCTGGGGTAACTTGGTGACAGATCACAATTACTGGATCATCAACACTTGCGAGCCGATCCATGGACCCACCTGAAATTTCATCCATCAACCGACGTTCTAGGTCGAAGACATCATTTGCTTTCTCACGAAAAACTTTTGCGTCCATCGAACGGAACTGATCAGCTAAATCACCGAACGCTTCAACAACAGCAAACGCGGCGTTTACACCTTCTGTTTCAATTCGCTTTCGAATTGGATCCATTAAAGATCCGTCACTGAGCAACCCTAAATGAAATTCAAATATCTTTGCAGGCTCAGTCCCAAGCGTTGCTGCGATACTATCTCGATCCACCGTGACAGCACGGATAGCAGCAAGAACAGCGTTGTCATAACGAGCCAACTCAGTTGGTATCTCATCAGGTCCAAGAATGAGAAATGGCACTCTGTGGAGAGATTTTTCAAGCACCATTGCACGTCCGATGACGACGCCGGGACTAACAGGAATGCCTTGTAGAAGTTTCATAATTCACCCCTCAGTTGATCAATTGTCAATCTGGGGACCTTATTATAACCGCTGGTCCTTCGTACCATTCCAAAGCGACGTAAAGACGTGCTGAATATCTGCTCCAATGACGAGTAAAGCGGGCAGTAGCAAGAGGATAAGCACAGTCGCGCTCATCAAACCAAAGGAAATTGCCAAAGCCATCGGAATCAAAAATTTCGCTTGCATAGATTGCTCAAGCATCAGCGGAGTCAAGCCTAATACAGTTGTAATAGTCGTAAGAAAAATTGGTCTAAGTCTAGCCCTACCAGCGCTCAAGAGACTGTCACGAAGTGATTCGCCAGCATCTCTCTTTGCATTGTAAAACTCTACGAAAATGAGAGAATCATTCACAACAACCCCGCTGAGAGCCACAAATCCAATCATGCTTAGGAATGAAAGAGAAACACCTGCAAAATAATGACCCCAAATAACGCCAATCATTGCAAACGGGATGCCAAGCATCACAATAAGCGGTTGAAAGTAACTTCCAAAGAGCCAAGCGAGAATAACGTAAATCATTAAACAAGCAGCTGCAAATCCGACAGGTAAAGATGCAAACGCTTCTGCCTGCTGTTCTTGGCGACCACCCTTTTGGATTTCTACACCTGGGAATGCTTTTTCCCACGCAGCAAATGGCAAAGTAGAACTAACCGATTCGGGACTCACCCCATCGACGACTTCAGCGGTAATAGTCACTGTACGCTTTCGGTTTAAGCGATGAATCGACGTGTACCCGCGCTTCTCTGTGATGTGTGCTACTTCAACGAGTGGAACTGAAACTCCTGCAGGAGTAATAATCCAAAGTTGTTCGAGTGCGCCTACATTTTCTCGTAGTTCTTTTCCGAGTTTCACTCTGATGTCAACTTCTTCATCGCCTTGTGCAAAAACATGCGCATCAATTCCATAGACAGCCCCCCTCACTTGTTGTGCAAGATCGGAAAGTGTTAAACCTGTACTCGCCGCGCCATCTCGTAATTCTAAATGAAGTTCCCGCTGCCCTGCAGATGCGTTGTCGGCAATATCATGAACTGCTGCATAGGTTCGTAATTCACTTTGTATTTGTTCAGAAGCAGCGATCAGTTCTTGCTCGCTGTCTGCGTGTAACTTGATTGTGATATCAGCACCACTTGGTGCACCAGACATCATTTCATATCCAATAGAGTCCGCAAGTTTTGCAACATCACCAATTGATGTGCGAATATTGTCTATCACTTCACTAGCATTTAGCGTCCTTGTCTCAGCAGGCGTTAATTCAATAAACAACTGACCAAGATTGGATGAAAAGCCACCACTGGTTCCCTCTGTTGCCATCTGTACACCAGAGAGTGAACTGATGTGCTGGACTTGCACCTGAGACTTTGTACCTTTCTCAAGATGCTCGATCATTTTGGTGGTTTGAGAGAATGGTGTACCTTCAGGCATTCGCAGATTAATTGCGATTGTCTCAGCATCAGGTATTGTCATGAATTCATATCCAACACGGCCTCCCATCACAAGTCCTACCGAGACAACTAAACTTGCAATTGCAAACGAAAGCGATATATACCGAAAACGAATGACTGCTCGCAAAAGCCAAACATACGCTGGAACAATGCGTTCGAACAAAATTCGATCTCTTGCTTTTTCAAAGCGGCGTATAAAATCACCCGCTCTTGATTTCGCAGCTTCTTCAACTTTTTCTAGACTATGCCCTAAATGCGCTGGAAGTATAAGCAGCGCTTCAAACAAACTCATCGCGAGCGCACATGCAATAACAATTGGTAAGGCGCCTAACAAATCACCCATGTTTCCCTTCACAAAGGTAAGTGGGAGAAAAGCGACAATCGAAGTCAACACCGTTGCAACGACTGGCCACATTACTTGCTTTGCACCATTGACCGCCGCTTCCATCGCGGGGACACCTTGTTCATGTTGTGCCTTGATGTTTTCAGCAACCACAATTGCGTCATCAACAAGCAAGCCAAGTACGAGGATCAGTGCAAACATTGTCAACATGTTCAATGTGATGCCGACCATTGACATAATAAACAGCGTGCCGCCAAGTGCTGTAATCAATCCAATGCCTACCCAAAGTGCGACCCGCCAATTCAAAGCAAGCAAAAGTAAAATGAAAACCAATGCGCCACCATACAGAGCGTTTTCTGTGAGCAAATTCATACGTCCCTCGACGAAACGTGCTAAATCTGTAAACGTAGAAAGAGAAGCGCCTTTTGGTAGTGGATCTGCATCAACACCAAGTTGCCACGCTTTTTGGCGAACAGTACGACCACCTGAAAATGTATCCTTCCAATCTTGATTGTAAGACTCTCCCATTCGTCCTTTTACATACGCACGAACAATTTCAGCCATCTTGACGATATCTTGATCGCCAGATTTTGCAACAAACATGTTCATCGCAGGCTTTCCATTAAAACGCACAGCAATTGGAATATCAACGAGTGTTGTTTGTACGGTTGCGATATCACCAAGCAACAAGGTTTCCCCATCATGTCGTGAACGAATCACTATTTCTTTTAGATCTAGTGAAGATTCTTCGGGCGTATCTGTACGAATGACGATATCACCGCCCTTACTGCGAAGTGTGCCCCCAGGAATTTCTCGCATCCATGAAGAAATGCGCTGCGCCACTTGCGTAATACTGATTCCATGTTCAATCAATGAATCTTGATCGATTTCTACTGTCAGTTCATTGTTAATATCGCCGCCAACAGTGAGCGAACCCATTTCACTAAACGTTCTCAAATCATCTCGAACATCACGGATCGCTTGCTTCATGATTTGCTTGTCAACATCACCCCAAATTTCAATCATGATCACAGGCATCTTAGGTTCAATGCGGGTAACAACTGGTCGTTCAACTTCATCAGGCAAATCTTGGATCGAATCAACTGTGCGACGAACGTCATCAATCGCATCATCAATATTTGCAGTGCCTTCCTTAAATGTGACGGCAATCGAAACTGAACCTTCAACACAAGTCGTTCTCAGTTCGTCGATTTCATCAATATTGATGAGTGCGTTCTCAATACGTTTTGCGATTGATGATTCAATATCTTCAGGAGAAGCCCCAGGGTAGGCCATCGAAATGACGACGCTGTCGAATGTCATGTCGGGAAAAAACTGCCTGCGTAAATTAAAGGCAGCAAAAATACCTGCAAGAATAAACCCAGCCATAAGCAAATTGATTGGAACTGGGTTTCGAACGCCAAACCGTGCGAGGTTCATTTCAATGCTACCTCATTAGCAAGTATTACTCGCACAGCCATTCCATCACGAAGACTACCTCCGGGATCAACAACAATGAGATCACCAGTTGATAACGGGGTTTCAAGTACGGCCCAATCTTGATCAGGAAGACCAAAGTGATTCAATTCGCCAGTAAATGAGTAATCAATAAGTACTGGTAGTGAACGGAGTACTCCTGCTCTTACAATGAGAATTCGATCATCACGCAATGAACGCCGTGGCACGATCCAGCGAGACTCGACGTCGCGAGCATGTTTTACTTCACCTCGTACAAAGAGACCGGGCGGTACACGAGTCGATGCGTTTGCATTTTGTTCAATGTCAACGTACACAACCATCGTTCGTGTTTGCGTATCATCCTCGGGTGCAATACGAGAAATGCGTGCGTCCCAATACCGCCTACCAAACCCAGCAGAACGCAACGACACTTCATCACCTATAGAGATATGTGCACGAGCGTGCGAGGGGAGACGGAGCGGGATTTCTAACATGGCGCTATCTACAACACGCGCAATGCGTTGCCCCGCTTGGACATGTTCACCAATACGCACATCGAGTTCTTGGAGGACGCCATCGATTGGGCTAAGGATGTTACATCTTCGGAGGTTTTGTTTTGCGAGTTCTAGATCAGCTTCTCTTGAAGTGATTGTAGAGAACGCCTGTTCTTCACGTGCGGGAAGTCGATCAGCTGCTTCCTTTGCGTTGATCGCAGCAGCAGTAACGCCGATCGTTCGCTGCTTGGCAGCATCAACTTCACGTTGCTTCGCTGCCCCGCGGGCAAAAGCGTCTTCAATTCGAGCGAGTTCTGCTTCCGCAAGGACTTGATCTTGCATTGCAAGTTCTGCCCTAGTGTTAGCCGCTTCTTGCTCCACCGCTAAAATTGCTTGCTCAGAAACTGAGGACGCTAGAGCTTGCTCAGCACGAATGACTTGTTGGTGATAGTCACTGCTATCGAGGGCAACGATTAAATCACCTTTGTTTACAAAACGTCCAATTCGACTTGTCGCAGGCATTGCATCGACAGTTGACGAAACTCTCGCCGGCACGTCCGCATGTTGCAGTGGATCTGCAGTCCCATATCCGATCGTACGTCTTTCAACTGGAGTAGCAACTGCTTCCATAACAACTACTGCGGGAAGTGAACGCTCTCCCGAGTCAATTTCAAGTTGCGGTTTCGTACTCACAAGCGCGAAAACAATTGCAATAGAGAAGAGTAAAATTACAACAATAATTGCGCTTCGAAAAAGAAATGAAATGAATCGACCTGTAGCCATAATGCTATATTCTATCCGATCTGATACCCTCTACCTATGAATGTGAATGAACAAAATGAAGCGATGACTACTGACGTCGTTCGCCATGTCGCGAAACTTTCAAGGCTTGCGCTGACAGATACCGAAATTGAAAAAACAATAGAAGACCTTTCGAGCATCTTCTCTCATATTGACAAACTCAAAGAGGTCGATACGGCAGGAGTAGAACCCCTCGATCACCCCACTGAACTGCTCAATCGCGATAGAGATGATGAAATTGGAGCAACGTTAAGCCAACAACAAGTGTTAGAGAACGCTCCCGCGGTTCGAGACGTGTACATTGATGTTCCGAAAGTGCTTGGAGAGGGTTCATGAACTCTATCACCGAAATCCGAGATGCAATAAAGAGTGGCGAGACGACCGCGATGCAAATTGCGGATCGCTGCTTTTCTGCAATTTCAAATGAACCATTCAACGCATTTCACGAATGTTGGAAAGACGAAGAACCAAATAGCGCCACCGGATTACTTTCTGGGATTACGGTTGCGATAAAAGATAATATTGTTACAAAAACTGGCACGACGACCTGTGGTTCCAAAATGTTAGAGGGTTACCGAAGCCCTTTCAACGCAACTGTGATTGATAGATTACTCGAGAGTGGAGCAACCCTTGTAGGAAAAACAAACTGCGATGAGTTTGCAATGGGTTCTTCGACTGAACATTGTGCTTGGGGTGCTGTTCAAAATCCTTGGAACAGAGAATGCGTACCAGGAGGATCGTCGGGCGGAAGCGCTGCTGCTGTTGCAGCTGGTCTGTGCAACGTCGCACTTGGTTCTGATACTGGCGGATCAATTCGGCAGCCCGCCGCGCTGTGCGGCATTGTCGGCTACAAACCAACATACGGATTAGTAAGTCGATACGGACTAGTTGCCTTTGCTTCAAGTTTAGACCAAATTGGTGTGTTTTCTCGTTCAGTAAGAGATGCAGCAATTACAACTGAAGTAATCGCAGGCTTTGACCCAAAAGATGCAACATCGGTAGAAAAAAATGCACCGAACTTAGAAGAGACACTTGATGGATCTATTGAAGATGTCAAGATTGGCGTTCCACTTGATTTCCTAAATGACCGAAACGACCCAGAAGTAAACCAAGCGGTTAAGAATGCAATCAATGTCTATGAAAAACTCGGCGCAACTATAGTTGATGTTTCGCTTCCTCTCACAGACGTAGGCATTTCTACTTACTACGTCATTGCACCTGCAGAAGCTTCAAGCAATCTTGCACGGTACGACGGTATTCGCTATGGGCATCGCACATCCAAAACAGGACTAGATTTGTTTGATTTGTACGCCCACTCTCGCGCTGAAGGTTTTGGCGATGAAGTAAAGCGCCGAATAATGCTTGGCACTTACGTGCTCAGTTCCGGTTATTACGATGCGTACTACAACAACGCATTAAAAATTAGACGGTTGATCAGCGAAGAGTACGCCGCTGCATTTGAACAATGCGATGTTATTCTTGGGCCAACAACACCCACGCCTGCATTTAAGATTGGCGCAAAATCTGATCCAGTTTCCATGTATCTCTGCGATGTGTACACAGCGAACACGAACATTGCAGGCATTTGTGGGATTTCAATTCCATGTGGATTTACAAACGAATCAGACAAACCACTTCCAATTGGCATGCACCTGCAAGGACCAGCTTTTTCGGATGCAAAACTGTTGCAGATTGCACATGCTTTTGAACAGGCAACTGATTTCCATACTCAGCATCCAGAGTCACACGTATGATTGGGGTTGATATTGGTGGGACAAATTTGCTCGTTGGACGCATTGAAAATGAGAAAGTTATTGAGCGTGCGCATGCGCAAATAGTAAATTGTAATTTTGAAACAGTGGTGGACCAAACTTGCGACCTCATCAGAAAAGTAGCGGGGTCGAACGTCGAACATGTTGGAATTGCAGTTGCCGGTGGCGTTGATTGTCGCACTGGGGTTGTACTTCGGGCACAAAATCTCAACTGGGACAATGTTTCACTTGGCGCTAGAATTACTGACAACCTTGGGTGTAATGTCGTGATTGAAAATGATGTGACGGCTGCTGCATGGGGCGAGTTTTGTTTCGGTGCTGGCAAAAACGTCGATTCGATGTTTGCCGTGTGGGTGGGCACTGGGATAGGCGGCGGACTTATTCTTGATGGCAAGATCTGGAGAGGACCACTTGGAACAGCGGGCGAGTTTGGAATGGGGATCAGTTCGCCAGAAAATGAAGCAGAACCTTTTCGACACCTTGAAGCGATCGCAAGCCGAAGTGGCATGCAACGCGTGCTTTCTATGCCAAACCTGACTACGAAAGACATCGTTTCTGGCTTTCAGCATGATCCAAATATTACTGCTGCAGTAGCTAAAAGTGCGAGAAGAATTGGTACTGCTATTGCAAATGTTGTCACCCTGCTTTCTCTTGATTGTGTTGTTCTAGGCGGGGGCTTGATTGAATCTCTAGGCGTTCCATATATAGATGCCATTCGTAACCAATGTTTAAAGGACGTGTTTCCAGATCACTGCAAACAATGCGAACTGCGAACCACAATCCTCGGTCCCGACGCGGGCCTCCTCGGCGCTGCTGCCCTCGCAAAATAAACTCACCCCCGGAATTAAACTCACCCCCGGTGAGTTTATTAGACCGCGGGTGAATTAATCGCATTATTTGCGTTATTTTTCTCGGAGCACTGTTTGCGATTATTTCACCCGGGGTCAGTTCTTTGGAATAAACTCACCGGGGGTGAGTTTATTTCTCTGCTTGAGATGTATCAATTGCGCAATTGTTGCAAAGAACCCGCGAAAAAAGAAAGAGCTCCTGCCGGCCAGGAGCCCTATACTTTTGGAAAATTGAAGTAACTAAAGTAACGGGATGTGGAAGCATTTATCCGTTACACAACCTCTTTCTCAGGTCAGTTACTTCCCTTAACATTTTCACGGAGACAACACATCTCCGCTCCTAACAGTGTCGAATTCGACACAACATGACCGTCCCTTGACACGCCTTCGAATTCGACACTCACGGTACGTATAAGAATTGCAAATACCGTGAGTGAACTGTCCAATACTGGTGCCGAAACACCTGCGTGGTAAAAACCGACGGACGGAACATTTGTACTTTGCATTACATTTGAGGGACTGTCAAGTAAAATAGTTCCATTTTTCTTCTCTTTTTATCGATATTCTTTCGTGTATTCTGTAAAACGACGTTTTTATCCATTTAAGGCTGCCAAAAACAAATCGATATCATCGCTTTTCGAATACAACTGCCCCGATAACCGGACAACTGGCGTACCTTGCCAAAGCATAAGCGGTACTTCTACTCGAGAGCAATGGTACATTCGCGCCTGAAAAGCACTCAATTCTTGCTCATCAAATCGATAGTGTGCTGGCAATTGCACCGATGCCATTGCGCCTATCATCGAGCCATCTAGCGGGCTCATTGATACAACACCCCACAAATCAACCAAGCGTTTCTGCATCTCCGTTGCGATCCGATGATTGTGTGACCGAATCTTCTGCCAACCAATTGTACTTCCCCATTCAACTGCAATTGCAGCGCCTAGAATCGAAGTGATATCTCGCGTTCCTTGCCAATCAAATTCATTGGTAAATCCTTGCTCATAAAAATGACTGACAGTCATTGGATGTGTGCTATTGAGGTACTGGCTATTGACCCAGAGAAACCCAGCTCCGGGCGGTCCACACACCCATTTATGCAAATTCCCAACATACCAATCTGGAGAAAGTGCATTTATTGATAGATCAAGCATTCCCGGCGCATGCGCCCCATCGACAAGCACTGCAACTCCTCGCTCCCTACATGCGGAAATAATCTTTGCTACAGGAAACACAATTCCAGTTACAGACGCCACGTGATCGATTACAAGCAAAGTAGTTTGACTTGAAAAACCATCCAAAATGCGAGAAACTATTTCATCGTTTGTTGCTATTGGAGTTGGAATATCGATCTCGCGATAAGTACAACTGTTTTTTTCAACATACGATCGAAGCAATTGCCTTACTCCGTTATACACGTGACTCGTTGAGACGATCTCAGACCCTTTTGACAGCGATAGAGATTGTAAAACACACCCAATTCCAGTTGTAGCATTTTCCACAAACCCTAGTTGTTCATCAGAGCAGTCTAAAAAACGTGATATTGTCCTTCTTGCAACTGAAACCCGCTCCTTGCCCTCACGATCGAGAAATTGTATTGGAGAGCGCTCGAATTCACGCTTGAAGGCAACCTGCGCCTCAAAAACCTCTACAGGGCGAGCACCAAAACTCCCGTGGTTGAGATAGGTAATTTCTGGATCTAGCATCCACTTTACTTTTTCAAAGTTTTCAACTGACACCATAGTGTCAGTACCTTAACACTTTTCTCAACTATATTTGACATTATGGATATATTAGCCTAACATTTCCCGTACACTGTAGCCGATATGTTTGTAGACATGATAGAAAAGGAACCTCAGCGCATGCATGAACAAGAAGCCCCACTCATTCAACTAGGACCCAACTCGACGTATGGAATCGCCTATTATGGCCATATATCACAGAAAAACAATAAAAAACAAGCTCGCTTCATCGCCTTAGTTGGCGGGAATTCTCATGATCAGCGACCTAAAAATTATCAGGCAAAGCCAAGAACCTTTTTGGATCGTTTGTTAGGTATAGATCGTATTCAGTTTACCCCAGCAGCAGCCGCATCTAATACGTGGGACTTTTCCCAAAAAGTGAAAGCGAAGATCCCACGCCTTGAATCCCCAATTCAAATGATCTCGATGTATCTCAAAAATATGTCTAATTTAGGTGCAAGTTACGCAACACAATTACCCCTCTTCACAAGAAATAAAAATAAACAGGAGCAATCTTATGAACTTGACGCCCAAACAACTCGAAGTTCTCGAATTGATCAAAGAGAACCGAAACGAACACGGGTATTCCCCCACAATGAAGGAATTATCATTGAGACTCGGCGTGAGCAAAGTCACCGTCTTCGAGCGAGTCGAAGCACTCATTCGCAAAGGCGCGCTTCATCGAGAACCAAACAAGGCTCGCTCTTTATCAATTGCTGAAGGAGTAGATCTCCCAAACTCAGGTGCGGTGCGTTTTCCATTGGTGGGACGCATTGCAGCTGGGATGCCAATTGAACATTGTCAAGATAACGACGCACTTGACCTTGAACAAATGTTTGGCCCACGGGTTGGTCAAAAGAATGAAACTTTTGCCCTGCGAGTCACAGGCGAATCAATGAAAGACGAGGGCATCCTTGACGGCGATTACGTCCTTGTGCAACAACAATCACATGCAAAAAATGGAGATCGAGTAGTTGCACTTTTGCCAGATGGCGAAACAACGCTGAAAACGTTTTACAGAGAAAACGACGGCCGAGTCAGATTGCAACCAGCAAATCCAGATTTCCCTCCTATCATCGTTGACGATTGCCAAGTCCAAGGCGTGATTACAGGTGTACTCCGCAGTTACTCCTAACGAATCTTTTGTACGCAGCTTTTGCTTCAACAATGACTGCACTTGGCTCAAGTGCAAGTTGTACCCAGCCTTCTTCTAACACTCGCAGGCATCCTGCAGAGACACTGTCCCCTATTCGCCCAGGAAGAACAAATGCCTGCCTCCCATGTTCTTCGACTGCAATTCTCGCGGTAATCAAAGCGCCACTTCTATTTGCCGCTTCTATAACTAGGACAGTTGAAGAAAGACCTGCGACGATTCTATTCCGTCTTGGAAAGTTACTTGGCTTTGGGGCACAATCACAAGGAAATTCGCTGATCACTACCCCGCCTTTTTCTACAATTTGATCAAAAAGGCGAGCATGTTCTGGTGGATACGGCATTCGTAAACCTGAGCCAAGTACCACAACATTCTTGCCCTCTTCTCGAAGCGCCGCGCGATGCGCAACCCCATCAATACCGCGCGCTCCTCCCGAAAAAGTAGTTAATCCCGCTCTAGCGATTTCTTTTGTGAAAAGCGCTGCTTGATTGATTCCATATTCACTACACCGCCTAGACCCAACAATACCGACTCCTATACTTGCAAGTTGTGTAACATCTCCTCGACACCACAAAATAGCAGGACATGCTGGAAGTGGATGTAACAGTGGAGGAAAATCGAGATCAACAGCAGTAAGTAACTTCGCATTTGCCCCTTGCGCAGACATGCGCAAGGCACTTGTGTTGATCATCGCCATTCGTTTTCGCAGCAAACTTCCTGCACCACTTGGCAGCAGAGCGTCAAGGTCGTGTTCGAGCACGGCATTGCCGACTTCGATAAGAGAGCCCGCTCCAACCACAAGTGTTCCAAGGGTGAGACCACCAAGCCCGTCAACTGCAAGGAGAGATAGTGTTTCGTTTGATAATTCTTGTAATTCCAATGTCATGTTGGGAACCATAAACGCATTTTGAGCAAATTCTCAAAAACACGCCTTATTTCTGAACGCCGCCAAAAGGCTTGCGTTCAATCGTCTCGACGAGGTCCCTGCACCAATCCAACAAAAACGATAAATCCGCCAAAGCCAGCGACCCAAAGACGACGGTCATCAGCTGTGACGTCTTCTAAAATGGAGGGTAGCTTCGGTGATTGGACAACGACAGGCTGTTGCGCTGTTCGTCTTTGCAACCATTCCAAGGGCGTTTTCGCAGCGTCTGGGTCAAACACGACATACTCACCATTGATCGCTCCGCTTGTTTGCATTCGAACAATTCTCGCCATAAGTTCTGGATCGCGATGAGTGAGTGCATTAAAAAATGATTGATACTCTTCAATTCGTTTCGCACTATGGTCGTATTCATTTTGGATGGTTTGCAATCGTTCCTGCAAACTGACGAGTTCTTGTTTTGCGGGAAGAACGATTGCTGCCCATAGCAATGCAGAGCCTGCAAAAAGATACAGCCAACCTGAATCAAAATGGAAAATACGTCTCACGTATTCTTTCTTATCGGCAAATACGACGTAGAAGGGACAAACCGAGTATAATTCCCAACCCCTATTGCGGGGTAGAGCAGTCTGGTAGCTCGTCAGGCTCATAACCTGAAGGTCGCAGGTTCGAATCCTGTCCCCGCTATTAAATAAGACCCCCTTCTGGGGGTCTTATTTAATAGCGGGGATAGGATTGGGTTCTGCGACGCAGACTGCGAAGCAGGATGCAAGTCGCAGGTTTGAC
>JACNLW010000018.1 GCA_014381305.1 Planctomycetota bacterium | reverse complement strand
AACTCACCCGCGGTCTAGAGCCTATAAAACAACCCCACAGTTGTTTTTAGGATAAACTCCACAACAAGAAAGGTCTACGGATGGATCAACGCTACTTGCAATGGATTGCCTCAGCGACACTTGTGCTCATCACAAGTTCACCTGTTTCTGCGCAACCCTCAACACAAGAAACGCAAGATCAACTTAATTCATTGGTTCAACAATTAAATCGCGTCGAAGCGGTCCACGCAGAAGTGCGCTTAGAACTCGACGCAGCCCAAGCAGATTTGAATGACGGTTGGCTCGATGATCAACGCGCTGCCCAAGTTGCATCTCTCGTCCAAGATATTTTGAACGATGCCGACACTCGCACGAATCTTCGCGGCGATGGCATGATGATGGGTTGGTCGAACGGTTTCTTTTTAGCCAGCGCTGATGGCAGACACAGACTCAATATTTCAGGCATGATGCAAATGCGATATTTAGGGAGTTGGATCAGTAAACCATCCAATCCCGCCCAACCTGAATTACAATCAGGTTTTGATATTCCTCGAGTAATATTCAACATCGACGGGAGTATTCCATACGCGAACATGGAGTACTTCATCCAAACAGGGTGGGGCAGGCTTGACCCCGACAACATGACGGATATAGATGACGTTGTGGGAGTTCGCCTTTGGGAAGCGTGGACGAAAATAAAAGTCACCGATGACATGTCGCTTAAAGTAGGGCAATTTAAATTGCCTTTTACTCGCGAAACATTAGTTGACGCCTCCCGTCAACTTGCAATTGAAAAAACACTGATCGATCACCGCATGGGTTTAGAAATATCAACTGGAGTTGAACTTATTTGGGCAAATCGAGACCGAAGATTCTTTTTAGCATATACAAACGGTTCTGGCGCGATGTTGTGGGCCTCACCGTTTATGTTTAATGAGCCAACGGCAATGCCACCTTGGGCAGCAATCAATCTTGATACTTCTTACTCATTTACCCTTCGCCATGAATGGAAACTGTCCGGAGGCTGGGAACAATTTAACCAATTTACAAGTCCCCCAGGCAGCGGCAAAGGTCTGCTTCTAGGAATTGCGGGTCACCGGCAAAATCTCGAACGGAACAGTACTGACACGGGTGGAGGATTTGCAGACGGTTCAATGTGGGGCATGACAGCAGACGCAAGTTATCTCTTTGACGGCGCGTCGTTTTTTGTTGCTGGCACATACCACCACATCAAAGATTTTAATACAAGTGGACCACAAGATTTGAATTGGATGGGCATTGTTGCACAAGGTGGAACGTATATCTCAAACAGTACCGAGTTGTTTGGACGGTTTGAGGCCGGTGGAACAAGCAACGGCGCACTTGGCGGAGAGGCAGTGCAAATTCTGACTGTTGGAATGAATCATTATCTTGATGGACAAGATTTGAAGGTAAGTGCGGATGTTGGTTTTAGTTTTGGAGAAGTTCCAGGAACAATGGAAAATTCACTGACGGGTTGGCGTACGGATAACGAAGTTCGTGATCAAGTTGTCGTTCGGACACAATTGCAGGTGATGTTCTAAGGATGCAAGATATGATTGATTTTACTTTTACAACGAAAACATTCACACGCGTATGCTTGCTATGCGGTTGTATTGCACCAAGCACATTTGCAGATCCAATTCAAGATCAAATTGACTTGATGCAGCAACGCATCGACGCAGTAGAAACTGAAACTGACGAAATGAGAACGACGTTAGACATCATTCGGACTGAAGCGGAAGAAAATTGGCTCTCAGAAGAACGCACTGTACAAATACGATCGATTGTGCATGATGTTCTCTCAGATGCTGACAGTCGAAGCAACTTAGTGGGCGATGGTTTGCTTGGTGGTTGGGATGAGGGGTTCTTTATTGCAAGTAGTGATGGACGGTTCAAGTTGAAAGTTGGGGGACTCTTACAAGAACGGTACATTATGAATTACTTGCGAGTGGGGCTGCCAACTGTTGCCTCAGGAGGTTCAAATGACAGGTGGCGTGCTGGGTTTGAAAGCACACGCACTCGCCTCAACATTAGCGGGCACATTTTTGACCGCGACACAACATTTCTCATTCAACCGGGTTTTGGTTGGCTTGATCCAAATGCATTTGTCTCTGCATTTGCAAACCAATATCAAACGAAGATTGAGAGCCGTCTCTGGGATGCGTGGATAAAATTTAAACTCGGTGATGAATGGTCTGCAAAGGCAGGTATCTTTATGTTGCCGTTTTCAAGGGAATCACTTGTGAGCGATATGTACCAACTTGCAGTTGATCGAAGTTTGATCGACTATCGCTTAGGACTTGGGCGTTCCGAAGGCGTGGAGTTTACGTGGGCAAGGGACAACACTCGGGCATTTTTCGCACTTTCTGATGGATCGATTGCACTTGGTGGTTCAGATGCTGGGCTACGATCACAAACACCTCCATGGTCAGGGCTGGGAAACAATGTTGATTGGTCAGTGACGAGCCGAGCCGAATTTTTGCTCGATGGAAACTGGGAGCAGTTCAATCAATTTACAAGTCCACCCGGATCTTCGGTGGCATCAATGTTTGGAATAGCCATACATGCGCAACAAGGCGAACGGGGTGGTGACGCCGTCCCACAGGATCAAATAGGAATAACGGCGGACTATTCAGTGCATTTTGATGGCGGTACTCTGTTTGCTTCTGGCACCATTCATAATCAGGAAAACGCCGTGACCCCAGGAGGCAGAGTGCCCAACGTAGATTGGGTGGGTTACGTACTGCAAGGTAGTTTGTACACAAGCCATACAACCGAAGTATTTATGAGATTTGAGGGTGGCGGAGCTCGCCAAAATGAGGCTGGCGGCGATGATGTTCATATTCTCACAACTGGCGTGAATTGGTATCTCGATGGGCAAGGCTTAAAAATCACTAGCGACTTCGGTTGGAGCCTCGGTGAAGTGAGCCTTCAAATGCAGAACTACATGGTAGGTTGGCGAGGTTCGGCGAATCGAAACGCAGAGTGGCTCTTTAGAACCCAATTACAGTTGGCATTCTAGACCGCAGGACTTCATTCGTGATAGTCGCTATCACTCATTTAGCCACGCTTTGAATGTGTTTGGGAATCAATTCACAATAAACTCACCTCCGGTGAGTTTCCTAGACCGCGGGTGAATTAATCGCATCATTTTGCATTATTTATCTGGGTGCACTAATTGCGATTATTTCACCCGGGGTCAGTTTCTTACCACCTTCAAAATAAACTCACCGGGGGTGAGTTTTTCTTGAAGATGGCAGGAAACTGACGCGCGGTCTTGGGTCAATGTTCTCAGCGAATTTCGACCGTACTTACGCCTTCAACAAGCATTTCGTACGCCTGTGCAACATCATCGCCCTGCATTCGCACACAACCCATTGACGCGTCTTTGCCGATCGAATCGGGGTCAATCGTCCCATGCATCCCTAGACCAGTGAGGTCCTTTGTTCGCTCTTCGATGCCTTCAAGTCCAATCCAATGTTCACCAATTGGGTTTTGTGGATTGTCAGCACCAAAAAACTCGCGAGTTCTAGGATTGGTCCATGGTGGATTGATCAGTTTTGAATTTTTGCGTACTTTGAACAGACCAGTGGGCGTTGAGTTGTACTCTCCAAGACCGACTCGAAATGATCGCACAAGCACTCGATCGTTCCCATCACCGAGAAAAATATCAGCGCGGTAGGTATCTTTGTCAATCACAGCGTGAAATGGACCCGTGACAAGTTTCAAGTTTTGCCCAACACGAATCCCAGAAGGTTTTTTGATGCCATTGATTCGTTGAATAAAACGCCAGTCAACCTGCAGCCCCATTTTGTTCACGATTCCTGAAAGCGTGTCACCTCCACGAACCGTGTAATCAATAGAAAACGGATCGCTGCTGTCAATGTTTCGCGAAAAAATTAAGTCGTCAGCAATGTCAGCCAGAACACCTCGTGCTTGAGCTTCTTCGCTTGGTGTGAGTGCACCACCACGTAATGAGGCAGAAAGCGAACGCTGCGCAGCTGCGAGTTGGTTGTTGTCGAGTAATGAAAGCCCATCTTCAAGTTTTGAAGAAAATGTCATTTCGGGTGTTGTTGAAGCGAGCGGGATAATATCCGCTATTTCAACTTCTTCTACTGCTGGCTCCGGCTCTGGGGCAGCAATCGCAATCACAGGTGTTGATTTTTCCACGACTGGTGGAAGCACTGGTGGTGTTGGTATTCGTTGTTCTTCAACAACAGCAACTTCTTTGAATTCTATGACTTGTTGATCAGGC
>JACNLW010000064.1 GCA_014381305.1 Planctomycetota bacterium | reverse complement strand
GACAGCGTTGGCGAGTTTTATTCAGTTGCACTCACCAACAATTACCAACAAGCAGACACCGGAACGAAGATGATCCACATCGGCAAAAACACTCGCTCGACGATTATCTCAAAAGGTATAAGTGCTGGATTTGGACAGAACATTTACCGCGGGTTGGTTCGCATTCAAAAGGGTGCCGAAAATGCGCGTAACTACACACAATGCGACTCCATGCTCATGGGCGATCGTTGCGGCGCGCACACTTTCCCGTACATCGAAATCAAGAATAAAACTGCAAAAGCAGAACACGAGGCGTCCACATCTAAAATTGGCGAAGACCAATTGTTCTACTGCAATCAGCGTGGAATCTCTACAGAAGATGCGATCAATATGATTGTGAATGGATTCTGCAAGGAAGTATTCAGAGAATTACCAATGGAGTTTGCTGTGGAAGCAAGGCGGCTCCTCGAAGTTAGTTTGGAATCAAGCGTAGGATAACGTTTTTAAAAAAGAGATACCATGACAACACCATTACTTGAAATTAAAAATTTACACGCTAGTGTAGAGGACACGGAAATCCTAAAAGGACTCAACCTCACGGTGCTTCCTGGGGAAGTCCATTCCATCATGGGTCCTAACGGCTCGGGTAAAAGCACACTTTCCTCTGTCATCGCAGGTCACGAAGCATATGAAGTTACCGAAGGCTCAATCCTCTTTAATGGAATTGATCTTCTCGAACTTGAAGCCGATCAACGTGCATGCGCTGGTGTGTTTCTCGCATTTCAGTATCCAATTGAAATTCCGGGCGTGTCTACAAAGTTCTTTCTAAAAGCAGCGGTAAACGCAATCCGAAAATATCGCGGGCAAGACGAACTCGACGCAATGGATTTTCTTGACCTTGTTGAAGAAAAAGCAAAATCAGTAAATTTGAATACTGATCTGCTTGATCGCAATGTAAACCAAGGTTTTTCAGGTGGCGAAAAGAAACGGGCTGAAATTTTCCAGATGGCAATGCTTAATCCAATGCTTGGAATACTTGATGAAACTGATTCTGGGCTTGACATCGATGCGTTAAAGATCGTTGCAGAAGGTGTAAACAAACTTCGTTCTCCAGAAAGAGGATTTGTTGTAATCACACACTACCAACGATTGCTTGATTACATTGTGCCTGATTATGTCCACGTTCTCATGGATGGAAAAATTGTAAAAAGCGGCGACAAATCTCTTGCACTTGTTTTAGAAGAAAAAGGATACGCAGCGTTTGAGCCAAGTGGCTGCAGTTGTGGGTGCTAATGTCTTGTACCGTTGACAATTCGATTTTTGAAAAACTTCATAAAAATGAATCGTGGCTCTATACAAATGTGTCGGCACTCTCCACCATCACGTTTCAAGACAACGAAGACGCCCATGCTGAATTTGTCGAACTCTATGACATTTCTAAAAACTCACCTTTTGTAGTTTTTGTCAATGGTATCTTTCAAGAAAACGCTTCAAGACTTTCAGGTAGTATAACAATCAATACCGGTAGCGGAGAAGTTGCAAAAAGAAGCGACTCACAAATTCCTAGGGGCGCATGTGACGGGGTGCACATCACCGGAACACAACAAAAGACAATTCACGTCTTACAAATTGTTGCTGGAGAGGCGCCAGTTGCTTGTTATGGATCAGTGTTCATTCACGCAAATGAAGGCGAATCAATTTCAGTTGCAGAAACGAACGTTGGAATTGGTAATTGCGACCACTTATTGATGCCCTGCACTGAGGTAATTGCAGAAAAAAACAGTTCTGTCACCATCGTACGGGCAATTCGTGGAAGCAAAAAGGCATACCACCTCAGTAGTCTCCATGTCGAACAACACGAATCGAGCAAAGTGCAAACGCATACTCTTACACTCGCTGGAAAAAGAACACGCAATGAAGTCTATGCATACTTAGACGGCAAGGATTGCGAATCAAACTTTGATGGAATGTACATGCTCGGTCAAGATCAACTTGTTGACAATCACTTGCGTGTTGAGCACAACATGCCCGGTGGCAATAGCCGTGAGTTTTACAAGGGTATCCTTGATAAGAATGCAAAATCGGTGTTTACTGGTCGTATCTATGTTAAAGAAGATGCGCAACAAACAGATGCAAAACAGACGAACCAAAATATATTACTCACTGACGATGCGGAAGCATTTGCAAGACCGCAATTAGAAATATATGCAGATGACGTTGCATGCACGCATGGTGCTACAACTGGTGAAATTGATGATGAAGCAATGTTGTACCTTCAAACTCGTGGAATTCCCGCAGATGCTGCAAAAACACTGCTCATTTATGCATTTCTCAATGAATCGCTTGACGAGCTTACAGATGACGAGTTTCGTTCAAATCTGGTTGAAGAACTTTTATCAAACTTACCCGGCGGTGAGTTTATACGAGAGTTATACCTCTAATGATTTCAGATGCAATCTTTGCAGATTCATTCCCCACTCTCCAACAAAAAATTGGTGGCAAAAAGTTAATCTATCTTGATTCTGCTGCGACAACGCAGAAACCACAATGCGTCATCGATGCAGTGACTCATTTTTACGAACACGACAATGCAAACATCCACCGAGGTGTGCACACACTCAGCCAACGAGCAACACAGGCGTATGAAAATGCGAGAGTGCAAATTGCAAACTTGTTACATGCACCACGCCACGAAGAAATCATTTTTCTCAGGGGCGCAACTGAAGCAATCAACCTTGTCGCACAAGCATATGCTCGGCCTCGCATTGGCGAAAATGACGTCATTCTTATCACTGAAATGGAGCACCATTCGAACATTGTCCCTTGGCAACTTGTATGTGAACAGACGGGCGCCTCATTGGAAGTCGTTCCAATCTGTGACAATGGATCCATCAATCTCGAAGCATATAAAGCAATGCTTTCGGAAGAAGTTGCGATCGTTTCAATGACGCATGTCTCAAATGCAATAGGAACAATCAATCCTGTTAAGGAAATGTGTGCGTTGGCCAAAGCGGTTGGTGCCACGAGTGTTGTTGATGGCGCTCAAGCAACTGGGCACATGGACGTTGATGTTGAAGATATTAGTTGTGATTTCTATGCGATTTCGGGGCACAAGATGTTTGGCCCAACAGGAATCGGTTGTTTGTTTGGCAGATACGATGTACTGCAAGAAATGGAACCGTGGCAAGGTGGTGGTGACATGATCTTGTCTGTTTCTTTTGAAGAAACGACGTGGAATGAAGTGCCCTTTAAGTTTGAAGCAGGCACGCCGAATATCGCTGGCGCAATTGGTCTTGGTGCTGCAGTCACGTTTATTCAAGAATTAGGTTACGACAATATCTCCACGCTCGAACATGAACTCCTTGTGTATGGAACAACAACTCTCGGTGCAATCGATGGTGTCACTATCATTGGAACAGCTCCAAGCAAAGCGAGCGTGATCGCCTTTACTGTGGACGGTGTGCACCCTCATGACGTAGGGACAATATTAGACCACGCAGGAGTCGCCATTCGTACCGGCAACCATTGTGCTGAGCCGCTCATGAAGAGTTTTGGCTTGAACGCAACATGCCGCGCTTCGTTTTCAATCTACAACACCAAAGATGATGTAGACAAACTTGCTGTTGCAGTCAAAGATGCCATTAGAATGCTCGGGTAATGTCTGATTTACGAGAACTTTATTTGGAAATGGTCACCGACCACGCGAAAAACCCTCGGAACAGAGGGAAGGTTGAACCCTGTTCACACATTGGAACTGGCCACAACCCACTTTGTGGAGACAAGATCGTAGTCACAATCAGTATTGAACATGATCTCATCACTGATGTAAAATTCGACGGTGAAGGGTGCGCGATTTCGACTGCATCTGCAGACCTTATGGCAGAAGTACTTGTTGGAAAATCCCTCGCCGAAACAAAAAACATGTTTCAGGAATTTCACGAACTCATTACAGGCGATGGGGCAGAAGCCGATGTACCTAGAAAACTTGCAGTCTTTTCTGGGGTTCGAGAGTTTCCAATGCGCGTGAAATGCGCAACCCTTGCATGGCATACGTTGATCGCAGCACTTGATGGAAAAGATGGAGCGAGTACTGAATGAACAATCTACAAGAACTCGTCATTGCAGCAATCAAAACGATCAGAGATCCTGAGTTACCAATCAACATTTATGACCTTGGCTTAATTCGTAAACTAGACATTGATGGTGGCGAGATACATGTTTCGATGACACTTACAACGCCAAACTGCCCTGTTGCTGACATGATGCCGACCCAAGTATTTGAAGCAGTCTCTATGGTTGATGGCGTGACAAATGTTAAAGTTGAACTTTGTTGGGAACCAGCATGGTCTGTTGCAGATTTGACTAAACGTGGCAAATCTGTACTTGAACTAATGGACATCGACATCAACCACATGCTTGCACAGCATGAAAACAAAACAACTGGGGTCACAGTAGATAAAAACAAGAAAAGCGATTAAGGGTCAACCTGTTCC
>JACNLW010000108.1 GCA_014381305.1 Planctomycetota bacterium | reverse complement strand
GGTGGTGCTGTTTTGTTTTTCACAACGCGAGCACGAACGCGGTTACCAATCGGCGTATCGCCATCCTTGATCGAGCCAGTTCGGCGAATATCCACTCGAATAGATGAGTAGAACTTCAATGCTCGGCCGCCGGGCGTTGTTTCAGGACTACCGAACATCACGCCGATTTTTTCTCGAAGTTGGTTAATGAAGATCACCATGCAGTCGCTCTTTGCAATTGCACCTGTCAATTTACGCAACGCTTGACTCATCAACCGTGCTTGCAAGCCAACATGCGTTGCACCCATTTCGCCTTCGATTTCAGCGCGTGGAATCAGTGCCGCAACGGAATCAATCACGACAACATCGACAGCATTAGAGCGAACGAGCATTTCACAAATTTCTAATGCTTGCTCGCCGGTGTCGGGCTGCGATACAAGAAGCGCGTCAACGTCAACGCCTAATTTCTTTGCCCATACTGGGTCAAGCGCGTGCTCTGCATCGATAAATGCAGCGACGCCTGTCTTTTGCGCCTGTGCAACAACGTTCAACGCCAATGTTGTTTTACCTGATGATTCAGGACCAAAGACTTCGATCACGCGGCCACGGGGCATTCCACAGCCGCCAAGTGCCAAGTCAAGACTGATCGCACCGGTAGAGATCGCTGGGATAGGACCGCTGTCATCGCCGCTGAGCCGCATGATTGCCCCAGAGCCAAATGCCTTATCGATTTGAGAAAGCGCGCGATCTAGCGCCTGCACACGTCCCTTGTCTTCAAGCGTTTTGCTTGCCATTGATACTTTTGTTAATTTTGATTTCGTTGCCATTCTGCTTTTTGCCTTCCGTGGTTTTTGTGGTTCCGTTTGCGTCGCCTTCGCACCTCGTGTGCTCTTTACTTTTTCAGTAATCGACACCATACCGTCATTTTTCCGACTTCCTGAATTATTCGCCTTTTTTCGTTGACCATTTTTTGTTGTTGTTGCCATTTCTGTCATGCTCCTTCGCAATGCGATGTTTGTTAGGTTTACGGTAGGATTGCATAATCATCGGCAAAGTCAAGTGGTGTTCGGTAGATATTCGGTATGTTTCTGCGTTTTTAATGCGTGAGGGTGACAGTATGGTGTCAGTCAAGCTCGATTTTTGGCCGCAGAAGCTGTCAGACCACCCGCCCAGTTGGGAGTTGGAGGTTCCCACGCATCGACGTCAATTCCTCGAAACCACGCAATTGTTTTGGCGAGACCCGCATTCAATTGAATAGATGGCTCCCAACCAAGGGTGGCTTTCGCAAGGGTGATATCTGGCTGGCGTTGTACGGGGTCGTCTTCTGGCAGTGGCTTCATCACAACCTTTGACGCACTTCCAACAAGTTCAATTGTTTTTTGTGCTAACTCCAAAATCGTAAACTCATTTGGATTGCCTAAGTTGATCGGTCCAGTCGCAGCATCCGCTTCCATCATCAATATAAACGCATCGATCAAATCATCTACGAAGCAAAAAGATCTCGACTGACTTCCATCACCAAAAACAGTGATATCCTTGCCCTGCAATGCCTGCACAATAAAGTTGCTCACCACGCGACCGTCAAATGGATGCATGTGCGGACCATACGTATTAAAAATTCTGCCCACGCGAATATCAATTCCATGCACGCGGTGATAGTCAAACATCAACGTTTCTGCGGCACGTTTTCCTTCGTCATAACATGCTCGGGGTCCGATCGGATTGACGTTCCCTCGATACGATTCCGGCTGTGGGTGAACGGTTGGATCGCCGTACACTTCACTCGTTGAAGCATGGAAAATTTTCGCACCATTTGCCCGCGCCATCCCCAATGTGTGAATTGTACCTAGCACGTTCGTTTTAATAGTTTTTATAGGGTTATGTTGGTAATGACCGGGCGCTGCGGGACACGCAAGATTAAAAATCATGTCAACACGCATTTCAATTGGTTTTGTGATGTCATGCTCGACCAATGTAAAATTGGAACGTTCAAGCAGATGTGCAATCGTCTCTTTCCGGCTCGTAAAAAAATTATCAAGGCAGATCACATCGTCACCACGATCAACCAATCGCTGGCAAAGGTGCGATCCTAAGAAACCCGCACCACCTGTTACTAAAATTCGCTGCGTCATATCGTGCAGGATACGCGACAATTCAATGTACAGTGTGACAAATGCGGTGTGTAATTGGAACAATGACAGGAACGAGCATGGACGGCGTCGACGCCGTTGCTACTTCCATTGAAGGTCATGGACTGGAGATGAAAGCTTCTTTTTTGCAAATGGCAACTGAACCAATCGATGATTTACAAAAACAATTGCGGGCACTTTCTGATGACTTCACAAATGACACTGCGTTGAAAACTACATCTTTACAAGTTGGAGAAAAAACGCTAGCTGCAATTATGCAACTTGGCATCGACAACATAGATCTCATAGCACTCCATGGGCAGACTATTTTTCACGAACCACCAAGAAGCATCCAACTTATCAATCCATCATGTATTGTTGACACATTTAATTGCACCGTTCTCACAGATCCGCGAACCGCTGACCTCCTTCTTGGAGGTCAAGGTGCACCAATTACGCCGCTTGCAGATTGGATTATGTTTCGAGACGCAGCACGCGACACCGCTGTTGTAAACCTTGGCGGATTTTGCAACATCACGCTGCTCCCTAAAAATTGTCAACCTCGTGATATAGAGGGTTTCGATCTTTGTTGCTGCAACTTACTTCTTGATGCAATTGCAAGAAAACGTTTAGGGACGCAGTACGATACAAACGGTTCCTGTGCACACGAAGGTACTGTTGATTCCAACCTGTTTGACCAACTCAAAAACAAATTAGAATCGCAACGTAATGAGAATCGTTCACTTGGAACTGGGGATGATCTAAGCCGTTGGGTACTTAATCAGAGCGTAAAGATTGAAACTGCGGATCTTCTTGCAACTGTCACTTCCGCAATTGGTTCAGTCATACAAGAGACAGTATGTGATTCTCAGAGAGTATTGCTCGCTGGTGGCGGTATTCACAATGTGCCATTGAAAAATGCAATCTGGGCAACGAAGATGACCGATGCTTTTGGAGTCCCAACGCAAGCACGAGAAGGAATGGCAATGGCAATTCTTGGCGCACTTGCAACCGACGGCGTGTCCATCACGCTTCCACAAATTACTGGTCGTCAACAAACAAACGAAGTCGTTGGGTGGTCTCAAGCAAGCCCGTAAAGTGGTTTCAACTTTCCTTCAAGGTGACGCATCAGTGGATCAGAAGAAAGCGCTTTACCTGTCACTACTTCACACAATTCTGCGGCGCGATATCGCTTTCCATGTTGATGGATATTTTCATTGAGCCATGTCTTTAACGTGCCAAACTCACCGCGGGCAAATTGTTCGTACAAATCAGGATGTGCTTCCAACGCTGTTTCGAAAAACTGCGCGCAATACAAATTACCAAGTGTATAAGTAGGAAAATATCCCATAGAAGTCATTGACCAGTGTATGTCTTGCAAACAACCCTTCGTGTCACTTGGCACTTCAATTCCAAGATATTCACGGTACCGCTCATTCCACGCATCCGGTAAATCTGCAACTGCAAGATCACCCTTCATCATCATTCGTTCAAGTTCAAAACGAATCATAATATGCATGTTGTACGTTGCTTCATCAGCTTCAACGCGAATAAAATCTGGCCGAACAATGTTCGCTCCACCGTACACATCATCGAAGGAAAGTGACGCAACGCGTTCACCAAAGAATTCGTTCATCTTTGGATGACACCACTTCCAAAACGCTTCGCTGCGACCAACTTGATTTTCCCACATTCTGCTTTGCGATTCGTGGATGCCAAGTGAAACCGCAGTGCCCATTGGTGAACCAATATGCTTGTACAACAAACCTTGTTCATAAATACCGTGCCCTGCTTCGTGCATTGTCGAACCAATTGCATCATTTACATTGTTCTCGTGAAAACGAGTTGTAAGCCTGACATCTTTACAGTGTGTTCCACTGCAAAATGGGTGCGTAGACTCATCAAGACGCCCAGCATCAAAATCGAAACCAATTTGTTCCGCAATAGCTTGCACAAATGCTTTTTGATCTGCGATTGGAAGTGAAACTTCATTGAATGCATTAGAAGGAGTTGTACTACTTCCCATGATTGAATCGAGGAGCGTTTGGAGTTTTTTACGCAATGGGGTAAACACTTCGCCAACAGAGGCAGCTGTACAACCCGGTTCGTAATCTTCTGCGAGTGCATCCCATGGCTCTCCACCTTCTGCCCAACCATAACACGCTGCTTTTTCTTGAAGCAATGCGACAATTTTTTCTAACCAAGGTTGGAACTCAGAAAAATCATTGTTCTTGCGAGCCTCTGCCCATGCACTTTGACCGCGGCTTGAAAGTTTTGCTTCTTCTTCAACAAGTGCAGTAGGGAGTTTCGTTGCACGATCAAATCCATGGCGTAGTTCACGAATGTTTGCAGCTGCATCGCTTGTCGGATCACCAACAAGTTCGCTATCTTCTTCGCACGCGCAAAGCAATTCGTTCACTTTCGGATCAATGCACATTTCGTGGTACATCCGTGAAGTGAGTGCGATTTGATCAGCGCGAAAATC
>JACNLW010000023.1 GCA_014381305.1 Planctomycetota bacterium | reverse complement strand
GAAGTTGAGGAAATGCGTAAGATTTTTGCAAGCAGGGCGGCGCTCATGTATGAACTCATACAAAAGTGGCCAAACACTGCGTGCGCGCGGCCAACTGGTGCGTTTTACACATTCCCAAAAATTTCACATTACTTTGGCAAGACATCACCTGCGGGAACAACAATCCAAGATTCTGTTTCATTCGTGCAAGCATTACTTGACGAAACTGGTGTTGCTGTTGTGCCCGGTACAGATTTCGGTGGTTGCGGACCCGATCACATCCGTTTGTCTTTCGCGTGCAGCGAAGACCAAATCACCGAAGGCGTGAACAAAATCGGTGCGTGGCTTTCGCAAATTAAATAAACTACCCGCGGGGTCGTTTTTCGGGGTCGTTTTTTCTGTTATCTAGCATTCGAGTTAAACTGAGTGATTTTGATATCACCTAGTGGCATGTGCGCGATCAGTTCAAGGTGTCCACCAAGGGCTTCGATGAAACACTGCAAGGTATTGATTTGCATGTTTGCTTGCGATTCAAGTTTTGAAAGCGAGGATTGTTTTATACCAAGTTTTTCTGCAACATCTTCTTGTGTTAATCCAGTTTGCTTGCGTATTTCGACAAGCAACATTTCAGCAAGCAACACTTTTGCCTGAGCATCTGCTTGGGCAAGGAGTTTTGGATCCATTTTTGCTCGTAATGTATTGAAATTTTTTCTTGGCATCATTCTTCCTCCATTTTTAGTTCATTGAGATGTTCAGCATAAAGTCGATCTGCTTCAGGAATCATCCTTTCATAGAATCGGGTGTCCCCAGTTTTATCCCCACCGATAAGCAGTATTGCATTTCGTTTTGGATTGAAAGCAAAAAGCGTTCTAAGTGGGAGTCCTTTGTGTTGTGTTCTTAATTCTTTCATATTTGGAAACCTTGATCCCTTTACGGTATCTGCATGTGGTCTTTGTAAACTTGGACCAGCCTGTGCAAGCAACCACACGCTTGAAGTAATCGAAGCTTGCTCGTATTGATCGAGTAAATTCCACCAATGCTCAAACGCATCCGTATATTCAACCACCCACAGTCTAAATTATAGCCTCAGTACTATATGAGTCAAGGGCTATATTTATTAATTCTTCTATCTCGACCTTGGTTCTGTGCAAAATATGCCCATAAATGATTGGAATAGAAGCATGCATGGTTATAGTTCCTTGTGAATGGATAAAACTGCCAACACTGTTGGCAGAATTGGAATTGTGATGTTGATTGGAAGGAAGCTTCCGTTTTACGAACCACAAATCATAAGCATGAAAAAAACACAGTCTCCCAAAAGTCGCCTAAAAACTTTATTCTGCCAAAAGGCTGCGATTAGAACAAGAGAGGTGGTCCTAGTATTTAGGACAGTTTTGCGACGTTCGTTAAGTGGATTAGAGGGGCCTACGTAGCATATATATACAGCCCAACGATGTTGACGCGTTTGTTCGATACAAAGGGAACAGGCAGAAGTAAGGTGTGTCGATTGGATGGTTGCAACGAAAGCGAACTTATTCGAGAATCAAATCTCAGCGCTCGCAACTTTGGAAATGCCGTCGATTGCAGCGAGGCTTGCAAGAAGTTCGCCCGTCGCGGGCGTGCCAAGTTTAATCACCATCATCGCCAAACCGTCGTTGTCGCCGTGACCAATGACCATTTCGTCAATGTTAACTTTTGATTCGCCAAGCGCTGTACCAACCCTACCGACCATGCCAGGCGTGTCGTCGTTGAATAACGCAATCATGTGACCACTTGGCACCATGTCAAAACCGCGACCATCGATACATGTAATACGTGGTCTACCATCAGCGTGCACAGTGCCTTCGATGATGTGTTCTTGTTCCCCGCCGATTCGTATTGTAAGTTTGTCAACAGCATCAGGCGCACCAACAACCGTTGATGCAGTCACGCCAAGTTCGCGTGCCATCGCAGTGACGTTAATAATTGAAACAGGTTCATCTGTGCAATGTTGTAACAAAGAAACAAGCGTGTACCGCGCAATGGTGTCCGTCTTCCCAACTGTTGCTGGGCCGCGAAGTTCAACCGTGACTTCTTTTGTTTTTGAAAGGTTTGTCACAGTACCAAGAAGTGTGATCATTCGTGAAGAGAGTTCAACATACCGTTTTTGTCTGTTGTTCAATTCAAGATCTAAACCACCAGCGTTTACTGCGCTTTCTAAACCTTCGCCGCGAAGATATTGAAGTAACGACGCGCACGCATTTACTGCGACTGCTTCTTGCGCTTCAACAGTAGATGCGCCAAGGTGCGGTGTGCATAACACTTTTGGATGCGATCGGAATGGATGATCTTCTGGTGGTGGTTCAGATAAGTACACATCAATTGCTGCGCCTGCGCATTGCCCTGCATCAAGCGCTGCAATCAACGCTGCTTCATCAACAATGCCACCACGCGCTGCGTTAATCACAAGTAAATCGTTTTTACATTTTGCAAACTGCTGCGTGCTTAACATTCCCGTTGTTTGCTCAGTTCGGGGAACATGGAACGAAACAATATCTACTTTTTCAATGATGTCGTCAAACGAATGCATCATTTGCACTTGCCCATCCATCGCAGTTGGCTCCTTCATAAAAGGATCAAAGCCGATCACTTCCATCCCAAAGACAAGCGCTCGTCTTGCCATCGCTTGCCCAATTCGGCCCATGCCGACTATGCCTAAGGTTCGTCCTGCAAGTTGCACACCAACAAAACTGCCTCGATCCCAGCCACCATCCCGAAAAATGGCATTTGAACTCGACACATTTCTTGCCAAGGAAATCATCAATGCAAAGGCGTGTTCCGCCGTCGTAATGGTCGATGCTGAGGCGGAATTCATCACTGCGACCCCCAAATTGGTCGCAGTGGGGAGGTGAATGTTGTCAACGCCCACTCCAGCACGGGCAATTCCTCGTAATCGAGCGTTTTGATTGGAAAAAACCCGCTTTAAGATGGCTTCAGGCAGTTTTACTGATGATCTGACGATCACGCCATCGACTCCTGCGAGGGTTGAAACAAGGTCGTCTTCGCTAAGTCCTGTCTGGGAAAGAACTTCCACTTGGTCTTGGGACTCTAAAAATGCGGCTCCCTCAGGAGCAAGCGTGTCGGCGATAAGGATTTTGATGGGTTTCATAGGGGATGTAAGACTTCAATTTATGAGTGGCAAAAGGGCGTGGGGTTTGGTAGAATAGTCGATTCAAGAAAAAGGTTGAATTATTATGACGACAGTGACAGCAGATACAATTAACACAGCAGATTTTAGACGACATGAGTCCGATTGTGGGTCTCCAGAGGTTCAAATTGCAGCATTGACTGCAAGAATTTTGGAACTTACAGATCATCTCAAAACACACAAGCACGATCACCACTCCCGTAGAGGTTTGATCATGCTTGTTGGTAAACGAAACCGCTTGCTCAAGTACATTTCGCGCACAAATCGCGAAGCGTACCAAGCGACTATTAAGAAACTCGGGCTACGAAAGTAAAATAGCCCCAAACCGCAGCCGCCCAGACCCCCGGAATCCCGGACAGTTTGCAAGAGGTGGTGGCAGTGGACAAGCAGCGGTCGCAATTGCGCCCGCATCTCGTCTTCTGTCTCCCTAGCAGTGAACTTTATACAGGGGCTGCATCACAAGAGGAGTATTCACAGATGAATACAAAAATTATTGTTGAACGGGAAATTGGGAATCGCACAATGCGATTCGAAACCGGCCAAGTGGCCAAACAAGCAAGCGGCGCAGTCATTGCGACGTACGGCGAAACGACAATCATGTGCACGGCGATGCGATCCGATCCACGCCCCGGACTTGATTTCTTTCCTTTGCAATGCGACTATCGCGAGCGAACAAGTGCTGCGGGTAAATTCCCCGGCGGTTTCCGCAAGCGAGAAGGCGCGCCAAACGAAAAAGAAATTTTGACGATGCGTTTGATGGATCGTCCAATTCGTCCTTTGTTTCCTGATGGATACATTGATGAGTGTCAAATTCAAGCATGGGTGATGAGCCACGACGGCGAAAATGATGCTGACGTGCTTGCATGTACTGCAGCATCGGCTGCACTTTGCTTAACAGATTCACCTTTTGAAGGTCCTGTTGCAACAGTTCGTATTGGTCGCATCATGACAGACGACGGTGAAACGTTCGTGCTTAACCCAACGCAAACACAAATGCAATATTCAGACATTGACCTTGTTCTTTCAGGTCACTCTGATGGCGTAAACATGATTGAAATCGGCGCAGCGCAAGTTGATGAAGCTGGTGTCATGGGTGCGATCAAGTTTGGGTACGAGGAAGGCATTAAGCCACTTCTCGAAATGCAACTTGAATTGATGGAAAAAGCTGGTACAGGCGAAAAACGTCTTGGCGATCTTTCACTTCCATCTGATGAAGTGATGGCGAAAGTCAAGGAACTTGTAGAAGCAAAAATGCTTGAAGCTCGTCGTATCCCTGGTAAGGCAGAGCGAAGCGAAGCAGTCAATGCACTTCGTAAGTCAATGATCGAAGAAAACTTTGCGGTTCCTGAAGGTGTTTCGTATAGCGAACACATGGCTGCAGATAAAACACAACGCGAAGCAAAAGAAGCGTTTCGTAAACTAGAAAAGAAATGCACACGGAAACTCATCGTTGATGAGTCAATTCGCGCAGATGGTCGGAACCTTGATCAAATTCGTGACCTTGGCATGGACACATCTATCTTTGCACGAACACACGGTTCTGCATTCTTCCAACGCGGCGAAACACAATCACTTGTAACTTGCACGCTTGGAACAAAAAGGGATGAACAAATCGTTGACGGTTTAATGCCTGAATATGCGAAGAAGTTCTACCTTCATTACAACTTCCCACCATTCTGTGTTGGTGAAGCAGGTCGAATCATGGGTCCTGGTCGAAGAGAAATCGGTCACGGTGCACTTGCAGAACGATCATTACTTGGCATTTTGCCAGACGTGGAAGAGTTTCCTTACACCATTCGTTTGGTCAGTGATATTACTGAATCAAACGGTTCGTCTTCAATGGCGAGTGTGTGCGGCGGTTGTCTTGCACTTATGGACGCAGGCGTTCCTATTCAAAGCACATGCGCGGGCATCAGTGTTGGTCGTTTTAGTAACGACGAAGGCAAAATTGTTCGTGTGATGGACATCATTGGTGAAGAAGATTTCTTCGGTGACATGGACTTTAAAGTTTGTGGTACTCGCGAAGGCATCACCGGCGTGCAACTTGACCTTAAAGCTCGCGGACTTTGGTTCGAAGAGCTTGAAGCAATTTTCAACGAAGCATTGAAAGGTCGTTTGGACATCATTGACCAAATGGAAGGCGAACTTTCTGGACCACGTGAAGAAATGTCTGAGCACGCACCACGCATGATCAGCGTGCCAATTGACCCAGAAAAGATCGGTAAGTTGATCGGTCCTGGCGGTAAAACGATTCGTTCGATCACTGAACAAACTGGTGCTCAAATTGATATCAACGATGACGGGATAGTCTTCATTAGTTCAGTCAACATGGCTGAAGCTGAAGCAGCAAAAGCTGCTGTTGAAGCAATCGCTGCTGAAATTAAGGTTGGCAGTGTGTTTGAAGGCAAAGTTGTTTCAACACGTGACTTTGGTGCATTCATCGAAATCGCACCCGGAACCGATGGCATGTGTCACATCTCTGAACTTGCTGACGGCTTTGTTGATAAAGTAGAAAACATCTGCAAAGTTGGTGACAAGATTAAGGTTAAAGTCATTAACGTTGACGATACAGGTCGTATTAAACTTTCAGTGAAAGCTTTGCTCAAAGATGCAGAGAAAAAAGCTGAAAAAGAGACCGTGGAAAACTAAACAATGTTTTCTTGGACTTGGCTAATTGCAGGCACCGCCCTTGGGGCGGTGTCTGTTTTGCCATTTATGGTGTGGCGGCATAAGCGGGATGCGAAGCGAACCGCCGATGCGACTGATCGCGCGCAAGCGTCAGAGCGAATGGCTGAAATTGGTCAGATGACTTCTGGTCTTGCGCATGAAATTAAAAACCCGCTTTCTACAGTTGGTCTAAACGCACAGTTACTTTCGGAAGACATTGAACACCTTGCAATTGATGATGTTGAAAAGGGCAGGCTGACAAAACGCTTGGATTCTTTATCTCGAGAAGTAGAGCGACTGCGTGGTATTCTTGATGATTTTTTACAGTTTGCAGGAAGAATGAAGTTGCACAAAGAACGCACGAACTTGTGCGAAGTGTTAAGTGAACTTGAAGATTTTTACCATCCGCAATGTGACAGCGAAGATGTTGTCATGCGAATGGAATTGCCAAGCAAGGAAGTTATTGCTGATGTTGATCAGTCGCTGCTGAAACAAGCTGTGCTCAACTTACTCATCAATGCAACCCAAGCAATGCAGGGTGGCGAGAACAAGGAACTGATTGTCCGCTTGAAAGTGAAGAGCAACGAAGCGCTCATTCATGTGATTGATACTGGTCCGGGCATTGAACAAGAACGAATTGACGAAATTTTTCACCCGTATGTGTCAAATAAGCGGGGCGGTACTGGCCTTGGTTTGCCAACAACACTCCGAATTGCCCAAGAGCATGGCGGGCACATTACTGTTGATTCATCAATTGGTCATGGCAGCGATTTCACCGTGCATATACCATTACTTGCATAATGCGAGTGCTTGTTGCTTACAATCCAGTTTCAGGCAGAGGAGTCGCCAACAAGTTAGGAGGCGATATTTCTGCAGCGCTTTTACAAGTTGGTTGTGATGTTGAGTTACTCCCAACTGAAGCAGGCGACCCCCGAAAGTGGTTGTCGCCAAGATTAAAACAAATAGATCGCGTTGTCGCAGTTGGCGGGGATGGAACACTGCGATCGATCGCTTCATGTTTAGTTGATACAAACATTCCGGTCTACCATGCAGCATCTGGAACCGAAAACCTGTTTGCAAAATCAATGCAGATGTCAAACGAACCCCGAAAGGTGGCAGAATTGGTTCTCCATGGCAAAGTGAAATTAATCGACACAGCCAAGGCAAACGGAGATTTTTTATTACTCATGGCTTCCGTTGGTTTTGATGCTGAAGTTGTTGCAGATCTTGCAGAAAATCGCGGGCAGTCAATCACGCACATGTCATACTTGATGCCATGTATTCGTAAGTTTTTGAAATTCTCGCCCCCGGAATTGTCAATCACAGTTGATGATGCAAATGTAGTCAAAAATCAACGTGGCTGGGTTGTAGTTGCAAACTCTCCTGCGTATGCGCGCGGGCTCAATCCAGCACGGAACGCGTCGATTACCGATGGATTACTTGATGTTGTGTTTCTTCCAATTCGCTCGCGATGCTCGCTGATTGCATGGATGTTCCGTGTCAAACGAGGTGTGCATTTGCACCACAAAAATGCAATTGAACTTCGCGGCGCAAACATTCAAATTACTATAACTACTCCAACACATTGGCAACTTGATGGCGACGCTCCTTCAGAGAAGAATGCAACAACTCACCTTGATGTTGCTATTCATCCAAGTTCGTTGTCAATCATTACTTCGTAATAGTAAACCACCCCGAGGGGCAGTTTTGCCTTTTGGCGTCGTGACGAAAAAAGGCGTGAAAAAGAATTGTGGATAAATTTTGGTGAAGCGCACCAAACCGTGTGTAGCATCGCGGAATGCAACAAGTAATTTGTTATGTTGATGCGTTCAATTTGTACCATGGGCTTCGTTCAAAAGGATGGCAAAAATACTATTGGCTTGATTTGTGGAAATTAGCCGAACAATTTTTGTTAGCAAATCATGAACTGAGACATTCACAGTTACCGCAAGTTGTGAATTCCATCGAGGGTTGTGTAATTGTGCGTCCTAAATCATGGAAATAAAAAGAGAACCCCCGAATCCACGAATGAATTTGGGGGTTGGGCCCGCCGTCTAAGGCGGGGGGGGTTAAACTTTGTTATCGACTACACAGTATACCTGTGTTTGTAAGAGTCAAGCAAAAACTCGCCTTTTTTCTTGACGAAGAAGTAAACGACCCGCGGAGTAGTTTACTTACAACAGACCATCACTGTCGATGACAGCGCGAGCAACTGCAGCAATAGATTTACGCGAAGAGCGGGATTGTTTTTGCAACAACTTCATTGCTTCTGGTTCAGAAACAGTTTTGCGTTTGACAATAATCCACTTCGCTTGTTCGATAAGTTTGCGATCGTCTAGTTTTTGTTTGAGGTCAACAATTTGACTTCGTTGATCAACATGATCGAGATATCGTTTCCACGCAACTGTGAGACCAGCGTGCAACTGTTCGGTTGATGCTGGTTTGAGCAAGAAACCAAAAACTCCTGCAGCCGTACAGTTTCGAAGGTATGTGTCATCTGAATATGCAGTGAGCATGACAACTGGAATATCAAGTTCAGTAAAAATAACTTGCGCAGCTTGCATGCCATCCATCTTTGGCATTTGTATATCAAGGAGTGCAATGTCTGGTCGATCTTCGCGGCAAGTAAGCACTGCTTCTTCACCGTTTTTACACGGACCAACTACTTCAAGTTCTAACGCCTTGAGTGAACCAATAACGCCTTGTACAACGAGCAACTCATCGTCTGCAACAAGAACACGTTTTGGGTGTTCAGGCAATTCGAGTTCTGCAGAAGATGTCTGTTTATCATTAGGTGGTGGTGTCATTCTTGGACCGTCCTTTCATTCTTGCTGCGGAGTGACACACGTGGTCGGTTCCGCCGTTTGCTTGAAAGGACATATTGTACAGTGCAAACTGATATTTCCAAGAAAACCGAGCTATTAGTCTAGAAAATCACCTTCTTGGAGGCGGGTGGGGACATACTCTTCGGTGACGTATGAGATATCTTTTGTAATTAACGATTCAACTTCCATCTTGAAACCGTTGTTGAGCATCGTTTTAATTTCGCGCTGCCACTCTCGCTTGCCTTCAAACCAAGGATACGCAGCAATTTGTTTTGCACGGTTGATGTCGCGATCGTTCAACTCAATCTTGACATCGTCACTCAAGTCAAGCCGTTCATAATCTTTTGAGCGAATGCCCATAAACTTTGCATCTGGAATTGCCATTCGCTCAGATTCAAATGCAAGATTAATCGAACCTTGTTTAATCACACTATAAATATAGTGTCCCCATGGATCACAATCGAGCAAGCAATAGACAGGAAGTTTCAGTTCTTTGTGCATGCGGTGTAACATTCTTCGAACGCCGCGGGGCGGTTGACCAGAACCTTCGGTCAAAATGCAATTGTGTGTTTCCCAAAAACGATCTTCGTTGAATCGGCTCCATACAGTATCCTTCTCAACATGCAAAATGAAATCAGCAGTGCATTCTTTGAACTGCATGATGTTCGGTTCACAAATACTTGGTATCGCATATCCGCCAGTTCCCATCTTTCTGCAATTGATCTCGTCCCCATTATCAACAACGGTAATGTTGCCGACCATTGTCCCGCGTTTTTTTGCAAAGACATGCAACTCTTCGCGAAGACCATCAAGTGCGACTTCTAAATCTTCGAGAATAGTGTCAGATTCGCCTTGGTCGTTAAATGTTTTTTCTTTTGTTCCGGGAATTGTGTGCAATCCCATGTAATACATACCCCGAAGGCTCAATGTTTTTTCAGCTTGAATGAGCTCTTTGCAACCCTTTGAGAGAAGTAGCGATTGCATAAACTTTCTTGATTGCCCAAGGTTAAACAAACTTCGAGTTTGCGTTGCGTCACCCATTTCTAGGATACGCTTCTTCTTGTTGTACTTCATGTTGGACACAGAACGCGTTGGAATTGAAAAATTTGGTTCCTTTTGTGCCAGACTTGATTTCACAACATTGCCCGCAAGTTTTTCAATTTTCTTGATTGTCTCAGCGTCGCGTTTCTTGTCTACAACCCGAGTTTTTGTTTTTTTAGACTTGTTGACAACAATCTTTTTCTTCGTTTTCTTTTTAGTTGTTTTTTTCTTTGCCATTACTTACGCTTTCGAGTCGTTTTTTTCTTGGTTTTTCGTTTTGTTTTCTTTTTTGGTTTTGATTTGCCAAAAAGTGTGTCATCGCCATCTTGTAAACTTTGGACGTCATCAATGATGACAACATCTTCGTCATGACCGAGTCGGCCATTATCGTCAATTAAATTTCCTTCATCATCAAGTTGGTTGTCGGCTTCATCGGTTCGCCGCTTGGCTTGTTTCATCAGCGCTTTGTACAACTTGTCCGTATCTGTTCCTGTGAGCGCGTTGCAACACCGTGAAATTTCGCCAATGTATCGTTCAAACACGCTGCGGCGTTCTGATTCACGAGCCATGCGTTTACGTCTTCGCAAGTAAGTGCCAAGCTTCCGCCCACAATCTTGCAGTGCAAGTTTCATTTCTTTTCGAATTTCATCATAGTCAGCGATTGCTTCTTTTGATTCACTTGTAAAGGGAACCCAGACGCTCACCATGTGCACAAGAACAACAAGTGGTCCTGATGGAATGGAATTTCGCGGTTGTGTAAGACCGTAATTTTTCCAAGATGTTTCCGCAACCGCTTTGAATGAACTGCAACTTGATTGTGAATAAAGCAAGGGTACTCTGTTTGCAAAACGTAATACTTTTGCGGAGTCGTCTCTGCCTAAACCGCCCCCATATCCAATTGCAACCTCAATTTGGAATGGGTTTCCTCTGTACACACTTGGCGGTCTTGTGGACGCTGCAAAAAATTCTGCTTTTACTTCTTTGAGCAACCCTGCAAGAAGTGCTTTTGAACCAATTGGAACAAGGCAATCGGTGTTTGGTGCGATGATCCGAGTTTTTTGGATTGAATCATAGAGTTTTTCTGCTTCATCGTGACCAACTGTTTTGATCCACGTTTGCCCTGTCATCCCTGCGCCCTTGCAGATTTCTCTGGCTTTTGTAGCGCCAACCCTGCAAAAATCTTTTTGTAAAAAACCACCAAGTTGCCGCGCTTCAGTGCGTTCGAGCATTTGTATCAACGTGCCAAGTTCAATTCCTTTTGGGTGCGGTTTAATTTCTTTTGGTTCGTCGGGTAATTCTTCGATTGCACGAGGAAACTCGATCGTTTCATTACTCGGTGTAACGTATGTAATTTTTGCATGAGGATTTGCAATTGCTGTTTGTTCGAGATATTCGTCAATGGATTGACGACCTTTTTGGTATTTGCCTTCAAGTTCAATAGAAACTTGTGTGCCATGCCCATCTTCAAAGAGTTGGTCATCTTCGGGATGTTCGTCATCACTGATGACAGTGGGTCTATTTTTGGAAGTGTCCATTTTTAGAACTACTTCATGCGCGGGTTTGTTCTTTTTTGTTTTGGAAATAATGACAACTGGTTTACCAGTTGTCATAAGTCCGTACATTCCAGCGGCGGAAATACCAATACCTTGCTGCCCGCGAGACATTTTTAACCGGTGGAACTTTGAGCCGTACAACAACTTTCCGAAAATATTTTCGATTTGAGCGCGAACAATGCCCGGACCATTATCGCGAATAGTTAAACGAAAGCGAGTTTCACTCAACTGCATCACATGAACATGAATGCTCGGTAAAATTCCGCCTTCTTCTGCGGCGTCAAGTGCATTATCAACAGCCTCTTTGATTGCTGTGAGCATTGCCTTTCTTGGGTTATCAAATCCAAGAAGGTGGCGGTTTTTTGCGAAGAACTCGCTGACAGAAATGTCTCGCTGACCTGCCGCCATCGTTTCTGCGGTTGCAGTGGTGCGAGTTTTCTTGGAACGAGTCGATTTTTTGGGCTGTTTGGCCTTTGGCATATCGGGTGTACTAATTGTTGGAGTCATCTGTTGCCTTCCATGGCGCGTGAAATACGCAATGTAAACAGGCATCCGTACCTGTCTTGTGCACAGAATACCGAATCTCTGCGAATGATGCCCGCGGTCTTATAAATTCACCCCCGGTAATAAACTCACCCCCGGTGAGTTTTTCCCCGCGGAATTGACCCGCGGTCTAATAAACTCACCGGGGGTGAGTTTATTGTGAATGAATTCCCCATGTGGGTAATCGATGGAACGCGAAGACATGGCAGGCTGCCAGTGGAGCCCGAATGCTGCTATCACGATTAAAGTTCCGCGGACTTATGGTAAACTGCCAAGATTCTCAACAAATAATCTCATTAGAAATTGGAGCCAAATATGTCAATGGAAAAAACCCTCATCATCTTCAAGCCAGACGCAGTTCAGCGTGGTCTTATGGGCCGAATCATGAGCAGATTTGAAGATAAAGGTCTTAAAATAATCGGTGCGAAATTTATGCAAATCTCTCCCGAACTCGCAGCAGTGCACTATGAAGCACACAAAGAACGACCTTTTTATGCTGGCTTGGTGAGCTTTATGACATGCTCACCAGTGATGGTTCTCGCCCTTGAAGGCGTAGGGGCAATCGCAATGTGTCGAAAAATGATGGGCGCGACCTTTGGTTCCCAAGCAGAAGCGGGCACAATTCGCGGTGACTTTGGGGTTTCCAACAGTTTTAACCTCATTCATGGCTCAGATAGCCCAGAAGCAGCAGAGCGAGAACTGGGATTATTCTTCAATGAAGGCGAAGTTCTCGATTGGACTCGAATGAATGAAGGCTGGATTTATGATCTTTCTGGTGACGAGCCGGAATAAAAACCTTCGTTTTTTTGCCAAAAAACGGCGTATTCTGAATCTTTTCAAAAAAAAGATGAAAAAAACAAAAAATTCGGTTCACGATCTACGACTCACCGCGTAGATGGGGATGCCGTGCGTTCTGAATTCGCAGTGCGGGCGGTCATGTCTTTAACAAGGGGTTACAATCAAATGCCAAGAAAACCAAGGCACACAATCTATGGTGAGAAACCACGCGTCGTTGTAGTTGCAACTCGCAGAAAAAGAAGTTCTGAGGAACTTCGCCGCATCGATCTTGCTCTCAACGAATCGATTGTGGTGGTTGAATCACCACTTATTAAGAAACGCAACGCAGAAAAAGCAATTTTTGAAAAACCGAATTCTGTTCCTAGAACATCAGTGGCTTGGTATTCACCTGGCCAAGATCTCGTATCAGATACCAAAAACCCGTGTGGTCGCGTTCTCACAAGAGAAGAAGAAGTAACCCTTTTCCGCCAGTACAACTACGCTCGCTGGCGTGTCACAAAGATGCAAGAGCGCCTTCAAAAGGCAAACCCGCAGACAGACACAGATATAGACGAATTGCTCAGGTGGTTTAATATTGCAATGGATCGCCGAGATCACATCGTGGAGTGTAATCTCCCACTCGTGCTTGCCATGGCGAAACGATCGTATGCTGCTGGTGAATATAGCGATTTGGTTGCTGAAGGAAATGTTGCACTTGTTCGCTGTGTCGATCGTTTTAATTGCGAATTGGGATTTAAATTTTCAACGTATGCTTGCAGAGCGCTTACCGCTGCATTTAACAGGTATGGGAAGAAACAACTCAAACATAAAAACACTGCACACTTTGAAATTGATGCAGATCGAGAAATGCAACAATCAGATGTTACTGTCGATTCCTCTGACGATGACAGAATTCACGCAATTCGACTTGCACTTCGTTCAGGCGATGTAATGCTTACAGACACTGAGCACGAAGTGATGCGGTTTCGTTATGGGTTGCATTGTCCGCAAAATCCTCCATTTCTTACTTTGCAACAAGTTGGCAAGGAACTTGGTATTTCCAAGGAACGAGTTCGTCAAATCCAACTCCGCGCAATTGCAAAAATCCGCGATGTTGTGGAACGACATTTGCCAGCAGATCTTCTCTCAGAATAGAAAACTTTCTACCAAACTCTCTCCTTTGTTCCGCTCATTCGCCGTACAGTGTGCAGTGTGAGCGGAACTTCTAATATTTCACTGAAAGTAATTTCTCGCAGAAGCCGATCGAAAGCACGTTGGACGGTGCTCATCCTTGTCCAAGTGCTCATTCTTCTTCATGTAGGATTGTGGGTACTCCTTGGCGGCGAAACCATCACACCTATCGAGCCATCAGAGGGAATGGAGTTTGTCAAAAACGGTGTGATTAATGCGGGCACAATTTTCTTTGCACTTGCATTGATCTCAACATGGATTTTTGGCCGGTGGTTTTGTGGATGGGGATGTCACATCGTCTTCTTACAAGACTGGTGCTACGCGCTGCTTCGAAAGTTTGGCATCCGACCAAAACCGTTTCGAGTTAGATTGCTTGCATGGGTTCCACTCGCCCTAGGACTGTACATGTTTGTGTGGCCACTTTTTTATCGCATCGCACTTGCACCATGGCTCCAACCAAATTTGCGTTGGCCAACAATTACGACAGACCTCACAACTTCGAACTTTTGGGAATCGTTTGTTACACCACTTATGGCAATTCCATTTTTGTTTATCTGCGGGTTTGCAACTGTCTATGTTTTGGGTGCAAAAGGTTTTTGCACGTATGGCTGCCCGTACGGTGGATTCTTTGCACCACTTGATCGTGTTTCACCAATGCGCGTTCAAGTAAATGATAATTGTGCACAGTGTGGAAAATGCACAGCAGCGTGTACCTCGAATGTGCGTGTTCATGAAGAAGTGCATTTGCATAAGATGGTTGTGGATTCTGGGTGTATGAAAACGATGGATTGTATTGATGCGTGTCCCAATCAAGCGCTTTCCGTTGGGTTTACAGGCATCGCAACTGGAAAAAAGATTGCACGAAAAACACAAAAGTATGATGTGTCCATCGCAGGGGAGTTTGGAATCGCAGCGGTTTTTCTCATTGGATTTTTCTCTTTCCGCGGGCTGTATGCCTCGATACCCATGTTGATGGCAGTTGGTATGTCACTCGTAAGTACTTGGATCATCTGGAAGGGCGTACAACTTTTCAAGGAACAAAATGTAAGTGTGCATCGACATCAATTGAAATTCCATGGAAAGTTAAAACCACTTGGTAAACTCGCCCTTCTTTTTTCATTTCTTACCTTGTTTTTTGTCATGCAAAGCGGCGCAGTGCAATTGCTAGGTTTTGCAGGTGATTCTGCAGCAAAGAACGGAGACGTGCAACGCGCTTTGTCGTATTACAAACTCAGTGGACCAATGATCGATGGCGGGATTGGGTTTTCAAGCAATCCAAATGTCGATCTTGCAATGTCAAAAATACATGAAGCTCGCGGTGATCTGCAAGAAGGAGAGCGCTTACTTCGCAGATTAAACAATTTTGTCGGTGAAGATCAACGAGCAACAATGCTCCTTGGTCAAAATTTGCAACTGCACCGTGATCCACAATTTGTGCAAGAATTTTACCTTGAAACACTCAAGGTCAATACACACTGGACCCTCATCTGGGAAGATTACATCGCGTGGCTTCGAAGAGAGGGGCGGCGAGATGATGCAATCGACGCATCGTTTACAGCGAACTCGACAAACCCAAACGCACCTCGGTTACAGATCCAATGGGAATTGCTTCACCAATAAATAAACTCACCCCCGAAATAAACTCACCCCCGGTGAATTAATTTCGGGGGTGAGTTTATTTCGGGGGTGAGTTTATTCGCTCAAACCGGAATGAAAATGGTCGAAGAGTGCTTGGGGAGTTTCAGTTGCGTATGCAGATTCTCGAAACGTTCTGTCAACCATGAGCCTACTAATGCGACCAAGTGCTTGAATGTGATCGGCAGTATTGTCTGAGGGAGAGACAAGTAAAATCACAAGTTCAACTGGCCGCTTGTCTGGACTGGAAAAATCAATGGGAGTATTTGGTCTTCCCATTGCCATGACCAAATCTGAAAGTTTGTCACAGCGACCGTGTGGAATGGCGAGCCCTTCACCAATGCCAGTTGTTCGCTGGAGTTCTCGCTCCCACACAAGTTGCTTGATTGTATCTGCGTCATCGATGCTTCCAGCACTTGCAAGTGCGTCGACAAGTTCGCCGATGGCGCCTTGGCGATCGGTCGATTCGAGAAACACTCGTGTCGTATCAAGTTGGAGGTGGTCAAGTAAGTTCATAAGTCAAAAGTGAATCGCGGGATTGTACCCAACCACTGTTTGGTTGGCTAGCCATCTTTTTGCAAGAGAGCGGCGAATCCTCCATCGTGCCAAGAAGTGGGCTCTGTTTTGGGTGAACCACAAGGCATCGTTGAAGATTGTTCGATGAGTGAGAGGTGCCGCTTTCGCTTCATCCACGCAACTTGGCTGCCATTTTCCTCTCGATCGACGCTGCAGGTGGCATAGAGAAAATACCCGCCTTTGTGCAGAACCGCCACTCCATCTCGAATAATTGATTGTTGTAACTCAACAAGTGATGCAATGTATTTTTCGTCGTATCGATACTTCGCTTCTGGTCTTCTAGCAAAGACGCCGCTGTTTGAGCAGGGGACATCAGCGACGATAAGATCGAATGGTTCTGTTGGGCCATCGCCATCTGGAACATACACCGTGAAGTCGAATTCTCCTGCGATTTCTTGCAGTGATGCCCTTCTTACGTCATTGGGTTCAGTTGCACCGATCATTGCATTTGGAAAAAGGGTGCGAAGTTGTTTTGTTTTTGTTCCGCGACCCGCACACAAATCTAGAATGCGTTGTGGAGTTTGTTCCATCCATCGAAGCAATGAAAGCGAAGTTCCAGATGTTGGATCTTGTACGCGGAGCCCATCTGATTGCTCAATTAAATCGGCAACGTTCATTCCAAGGGAGGTGGGAACAACACCAAAATGGTGTTGTTCGTGTGGGATCACGCATTCCGGAAGTGTTTCGCTAGTCACAATCAGTGGCGGTTCTGCAATGGCGTTTTGTGCAAAGAGCCTTGCTTGCTCGTCACCTAGTTGTTTTTCAACACGCTGCCAAATTTTTTTGCTAAATCCAAACTGCGGCGCGATAGTTTTAAATACAGGTGCAGTAAGGTGCCACCACGAACCGTCAGATCGAGGAAGGTGACATTCATTGGCAATTTCGCCAGTTTGTTCAAGCGAACCTCGCAGTTTTACAACTTTACGCAGGACAGCATTGACAAGACCAGTTGCTCTTGGTCGCTTTCCACCGTGACGCACCCATTCCACAGTGCAATCAATCACAGCATGATCTGGAAGGCGATCGAATAATAATAGTTGCGCTGTTCCAACAAGTAACGAAGCTGCAACTGCGGGTTCAAGTGTGACAAATGGTCGGTTCGATGCGTGTTCAATGACAGCAACAAGGGTGAGCCATCTTCGACGAACGGCGCGGTCGATTGCTCTTGCGAGTGATGCATCGCGTTGATCTAAATCATCACATGCAAGCGAAGGTGGATCAAGGTCAGGAAACCGCTTAAATGCTTTTGCAATATTTGCGCAAGCAACGCCTCGTGCATCTTGCATCTGTTACTCGGCTGTCGCCTTGCAATCGCAATCGCAGTTGCAACGCATCGCGTCGGCTTTATCCGTACATTCCCAAGAGAATGTGCCTTCTCCACTTTCACCAGGTGTTCTTCCAAAGTGTCCGTGATACGCTGTCGTTGCATAGATTGGAGAAAGTAACCCGAGAGAATCAATGATTCCCTTTGGTGTTAGGTCAAAATGCTTTTGGATTAACAGAGAAATGTCTGCTTCGTCGATTTTTGCAGTGCCCATGCAATCTACGTGTACTGAAGTTGGTTCAGAAACACCAATTGCGTAACTGAGTTGGATTTCGCAAACGTCAGCAAGGTCGGCTGCAACAACATTCTTTGCGATGTACCGAGCCATATATGCTGCGGAACGGTCAACTTTACTTGGATCCTTGCCACTGAAAGCGCCGCCGCCATGGCGACCGCGGCCGCCGTATGTATCAACGATAATCTTCCGACCAGTCAAACCGCAATCACCTTTTGGTCCGCCAAGTTCAAAGACGCCAGTTGGGTTCACATGAATGTCAATGTCATCGTTCCACCACGAACCTAGAACCGGTTTGATGATGTGTTCAATGACAGCATCTTTGAGTGCGGTTTGGTTTTTTGACCATTCTGGTCCGTGCTGCGTAGAGATAACAACTGTTTTTACTTTTGTAGGTGTGTTGCCATCATACTCAACAGTGACTTGGCTCTTCGCATCAGGACGAATGTGTGGGATGGTTTTTTCTTCTCGGACTGTTGCGTGTTTTGCAACAAGTTTGTGAGATAAATCAATTGGTAGTGGCATGAGTGAATCAGTTTCACGGCATGCGTACCCAAACATCAAACCTTGGTCGCCCGCGCCTTGCTCAGTGTGTGCGCCTTCACCAGTATTAACACCTTGCGCAATATCTGGTGATTGTCGATCGAGCGTGACCATCACCGCGCAACTGTCTGCATCAAAACCGAGCGTTGCATCGGTGTACCCAATGCGGCGAATGGTTTCTCGGACGATTTTGGGGATATCGACATACCCATCACATGTGACTTCACCTGCGACGATCACCAAGCCTGTTGTCACCATGGTTTCTGCCGCGACCCTACTCATTGGATCAACTGCGAGCATTGCATCAAGAATTGCATCAGAGATTTGATCCGCTACTTTGTCAGGGTGACCCATAGAAACGGATTCTGAGGTGAATTGGTATGGTTTTTCGTTCATGATTTCGTACCTTTCGAGGACATTCAGGGGTAATTGCGAATCATAGCAGGAACGGGCAAAAAACACGAGCGCATCAAGCGTATGATGTGCAACGTATGCCTGTTCAAATGGAGTTATCTAGGATATTAATTCGAGAAGTCACCGACGCTCAAATCATTGAATTGAAAGAGGTCGATGGGGAGAGAACCTTTCCAATTGTTGTGGGCATGCCCGAAGCGTATGCAATCGAGCGAAGCCTCAAGGGTATCAAACCACCGAGACCTCAAACCCATGAATTGCTCTCTTCAGTCATTGAGCATCTTGGTGGATTTTTGCACCAAGTTGCGATTGATGATTTAAAAGACGGTACGTTCTATGCAAAACTCATTATGCTCCGAGGTGGAGACGATTACTCCATTGATTGCAGACCAAGTGATGCTATTGCCCTCGCGGTTGCAAACGGCGTTCCTGTATTTGTTGAAGAATCGGTGCTTGATGAGATTGAACGAAATCCTTTCGATACAGGTGAGCCAAACCCAGATGAAGATCAGTTTGATTGGGATTAGACAATGATCGGAAGCAAGAACGAGCAGAAACTTTCTGGGACAATCAAGAATCGACCAGAAGATTTTATCGTTGATGAAATTCCATTGTATGAACCGTGTGGAGATGGTGAACATCTCTATTTGTGTGTACGCAAAACTGGGATCACCCACGATTTGATGGTTCAGTTGATTGCAAAAGAGTTTGGTGTAAAACCAAGGGCGATCGGAACAGCGGGAAGAAAAGATCGGAGTGCAGTAACAACCCAGTTGGTGTCGATTCATCTGCCGGGTGTGGCAAACCGCGCCGTTTCTTTTTCACATGATGGTCTTGATTTAATGTGGCAAGATCGACACACAAATAAATTACGGTTTGGACATCTTCTTGGAAACCGTTTTGATATTCGCATTCGCGATATTGACCCAGTTAAAGTGACGACCTTGCAAAAACGACTAGATGTTCTCTCAAATCAGGGAATGCCAAACGCGTTTGGCGTGCAACGGTTTGGGAATGACGCAAACAATCATTTGCTCGGAGCGGCGCTTGTTGCAAACAAATATGAAGAACTTGTTGCGCTTATTCTTGCAGGAGATGATCGTCACCACCAATTTGCAAAAGAGGGCGAATATAAAAAAGCACTCGATGCATGGCCGATGGGAAATCCTGTGCAGCAACATGTTCTCAAATGTTTAGTTTCTGGAAAAGATTTTTCTAGGGCATGCCAGCGAATTTCTAAAACAATGCAAAAGTTATGGGTTAATGCGCTGCAATCTTTTATTTTCAATCAAACACTCACTCGACGACAAGAAGATGGGTCGTGGAGTACCTTGTTAGTGGGCGATCTTGCTTGGCAACATGATGGTGGAGGTCGAACGTTTGAGGTTACAGGTGAAGATGATTTGCAGGAACGATGCGAACGAATTGAACTTTCTCCGACTGGTCCACTTTGGGGACCAAAGATGCGTATGCCAAGTGGCGATGTTCTAAAAGCTGAACTTGAAGAACTCGATGTTTTAGATATGCGAGAAGCATTGCAACAAAACGACAAACGGTTGGCTGCGGGTGCAAGACGTCCACTGCGTGTCCCTGTGAAAAACACAGCGATTGGAAGCGGTGTCGATGAACATGGAGGATTTGTTCGAGTGCAATTCGAGTTACCTGCAGGAAGTTACGCGACAGTGTTGATTGATGCGTTGCTTAACGCTTCGCTTTGAAAAAAACACGTAGTTTTTCAACACACTCTTCTGCGAGCACACCTTCGGTAATCTCACAACGGTGATTTAATCTTTCATCATCAGCGATGTTGTACAACGTTCGGCACGCGCCGGCTTTTTGATCGTGCGCGCCAAAAACAATTCTACCAATGCGTGCATTCACCGCAGCGCCTGCGCACATTGGGCAAGGTTCAAGGGTGACAACAAGCGTACAATCATGGAGCCGCCATCGACCAAGTTTTTTTGCAGCGTCGTTGATCGCAATGATTTCAGCGTGCGCGGTTGGACTGTTTGTCGATTCTTTGTGATTGAATCCAACACCTACGACTTCGCCATCTAAAAAAACCGCTGCGCCGATTGGAACTTCATCGATCGCCGCTCCTTGTTCTGCAAGATCAAGGGCGTGTCGCATCATTGCTTCATCACTCATCATCACGTTTGCCTGCTACCCTTGAAACAGGAACCCAGACTATGAGTGCAATGCCAAGTTCATACAACAAATACAGCGGAATAAGCATCATGAGCATCGACACTGCATCTTGAGGCGTGATCATTGCGGAAACAATTCCTAGTATGAGCAGTGCGTATTTTCTATTCTTTCGCAACCAGTCTGGGGTGACAATGCCAAGCCAACCAAGGAGTAACATCACCATTGGAAGTTGGAATGCAATGCCAATTGCAAACATCAAGAGTAGTACGAATCCTAAGTAGCTGCTAAGTTGAAATTGTTGGGAGATCAGCGAGCCGCGATTCATTGGAAGTTGCAATGTTTCAAGCATGCCTTCTTCGGTTGCAGGAATTGCGATCTCCAATAAGCCTTCTGGCATTTTAACCCACACATCACCAGCAGCAGCAGTTTCGGGCAGTGCTTCTAGAATTGGAATTGAGAGCGGGGAAATAGATTCACCAATTGCAATGAGCTCGGTTTGTACCGTGACGCCACCAGCGAGTGTCACCATGAACTCCAAAATGAGAGGTAACATGATGTAGTACATGAGGGCAAGACCAGTTACACATAGAATTGCACTTCCGGGGATTAAAAAATAAACAAAACGCCGTTCGTGTTTGTGTAAACCGGGAGAAACAAATTTCCACAACTGATACAGAATCCACGGACCTGCAACAAGAATGGCAGCGCCGATCGCAATTTTCATTTCCACCATGAGAAACTCAGGGGGGCTGAGCACTTGCACGTGTGCAGGAAGACCGTGTTTATCAAGCACGTTGTACAGCGGCACGAGGAACCAACGAACAATGGGATCGGCAAGCAAGAAGAATATAACAGCGAGTGGTAGCGGAGGAATGATTGACCAAATAATCCGCTTGCGGAGATCTTCAATATGATCACCGATGGACATGGTGGTTGCGTTCTTTTGTGGTTCATGTTTCATGGGAATATGCACAGGATACCGTAGCCATGAGGCGTGTATACTTCCCTCCCATGGCATCAAATGACTATTACCAACTCCTTGGCGTCGATCGATCTGCGACTGCAGATGAGATTCGCAAGGCGTACCGCAAACTTGCTCGGAAGTATCACCCCGATGTAAACAAGGATGATGATGCTGCGACGAAATTTTCGGAAGTGCAAGAAGCTTACGACACGCTTTCTGATGCTGAAAAACGAAAAATGTATGATCAGTTTGGTTCAGCGGGACCACAGGGTGGTTTTCGTGGCGATCCGCGTAGGCAAGCGGGCGGTTTTGGGGGAGCGTACGGTGGCGGTGGTTTTGGCGGGGGAGTCGGGGGTGTAGATTTTTCTGACTTTTTCAGTGAAGCAATGGGTGGTCGCAGTGGTCAATCACGGTCGGCACCAGTGCAAAAAGGTCAGAATATTGAAAGGACTATTACAGTAACTTTTATGACTGCACTCAAGGGTGGAAGCGAAGAAGTGCAAACCGCTGATGGATCGGCGACAGTTCGTATTCCTGCAGGTATGGAATCAGGTAAAAAATTACGGCTGAAAGGGAAGGGACATCAAGGGATGGGCGGTGGATCAAATGGTGATTTGATAATTACCGTGACTGTTGGCGGTCACCCACTGTATCAACGCCGCGGACTCGATGTTGAAATGGATGTTGATTTGAGTATTGTTGAGGCAGCACTTGGAACAAAACTTTCCTTGCCACTTCCACTTGGCGGGAGTGTTGACATGAAAATTCCAGGTGGTGTTTCTAGTAGCCAAAGATTACGAGTGAAGGGAAAGGGCGCAAAAGCATCTGAAGAAAAAATCGGCGATTTTTATGCAGTGATTCATATTGTTGCACCAACAGATCTCGATGATGAGTCGAAAGAGTTACTTGAAAAACTTGGGGAACGAATTCCGAATCCAAGAGAAGACACTCAGTGATGCAAAAACAAGCAATTGTTCTTTTGTCTGGCGGCCTTGATTCTGCGACAGTGCTTGCGATTGCAAACGAACAGGGGTACGAATGTCACGCACTTTCATTTCATTATGGCCAGCGACACGACGATGAAATTGTTTGTGCGAAGAATGTTGCGAAGCATTTGGACGCAGCATCGCACGTTGTCACAACAATTGATTTAAGCGCATGGGGCGGTTCCGCATTGACAGCGGACATTGAAGTGCCAAAAGATGGTTGTAGCGAAGGTATTCCAATAACTTATGTTCCAGCGAGGAACACGATTTTCCTGAGTCACGCCCTCGGGTACGCAGAAGCAATTGGTGCGTTGGATATTTTTATTGGCGTAAACGCTATCGATTTTTCGGGGTACCCAGATTGTCGCCGCGAGTTTATTGAATCGTTTGAGCAAACGGCAAATCTTGCAACAAAAATTGGTGTTGAAGGCGAACGAATACAGATTCATGCGCCACTAATCGACATGACAAAAGTTGATATTATCAGAATGGGACTCGGACTTGGCGTTGATTATTCTATGACGCAGAGTTGTTATGACCCTCAAGAAAATGTGGCATGCGGTCAATGCGATGCTTGTCGAATACGTGATGCTGCGTTTGCTGAGATTGACGATTCAAAACAACAGAGTTGCTGAACTTTGAAACAAAAGATTTGTTGATACAACTCTAACTATCTAATTAGATGTCTAAATTCTTAACTTCAAGCGCGTGATCTTCGATGTACTTCCGGCGACACTCAACCTGTTCGCCCATTAAAGTAGAGAACAATTGATCAGCCTCTGAAGCAGCGTCCCACGTCACTTGTAAAAGAGTTCGTTGTTCGGGATCCATCGTGGTTTCCCAAAGTTCTTCGGGATTCATTTCACCTAGACCCTTAAAGCGTTTGATATCAATACCGCGACGACCGATCGCACGCAGAGATTCAAGAATGTCGGGAATGTTTGGAACTTCCACAACTTCTTCCTTGTCTGTTCCCGCATCAACGATCCATGCATATTTAGTTGCAAGTTTTTCACCGCTGACAGACTCTTCTTGCACAAGCGTGTAATCTTCAACTTGGATATGTGCTTCTGCGAGTGATGCGATGATGACATCAATTTCACGGTTTTCGTGGAGTTCACGAAGTGCAGCAATGCGAGTTGCATCACCGTTTTCAACTTCGGTGTTGAGGTCTTCAAGCAGTAAATTGTTGTCTGAAACGACTCTGCGAGCGGTGTCTTCACTCCAGCATACCTCTTCGTGCCCAGTCCATACAACGCGGTAGCGAGGGAGTCGGTTTTTGCCTTCTGGGTCGTTTTCTCTCATTCCAAGAAGTACAGGGAAGGGAGTTCCTCTTCTTTGTGAAATGTCGACGAGTTCAATGAGTCGTGTGAGGAGTTTGGTAATTCGAAGGAGGGCTTCACCATTGATTCGTTGAATTTCTTTTCCATCTTCATCGCGTGCAACAAGTGATGCGGAGTCGACCACCATGTCTGTGAGCAAGTCAGTCATTTCTGTTTCGTTGAGAACGTAAGAACTCTTTTTGTTTCGAGTAACTTGATACAGTGGAGGCTGCGCGATGAATATTTTACCTTGCCGTACAAGTTCATTCATTTGACGGAAGAAGAATGTAAGCAAGAGTGTGCGAATGTGCGAACCATCAACATCCGCGTCAGTCATGATGATGAC
>JACNLW010000068.1 GCA_014381305.1 Planctomycetota bacterium | reverse complement strand
AGAAATACAGCGGTCATAACTCTTGTATAAACAAAGGGTTACAAAAGATAAGTTTTTTGAATTTTTTTCGTTAATATCCGTTTTTTTGCGGAAAATTCCTGCAAAAATCGAACGATTCTATCGTTTGTTGCACGTTTTTCTCTACCGAATCAGCATCTGTTGTCGCATCAATCACGGTATATCGCTCTGGCCACCGCTCAGCTTGTGCCAAAAACCCCTCTCGCACCTTTCTATGGAACTCTCGGCCCTTTAACTCCATTCGATCAAGGAGTGGATTCAGCCTTCGAGCAGCAACAGAATCGTCCACATCAAGAATCATTGTCAAATCAGGCCACGCCCCAGCCACTGCAACCTCTGCTACTGCTTGAATCCATTCGACCTCAAGCCCTCCTGCGGTTCCCTGATAGGCCAATGTAGCACTGACAAATCGGTCTGCAACCACCAATTCACCCCTTTCGAGCGCTGGTTTGATCTCCCGTTCAACCAATTGCGATCGGCTGGCCATATAAAGAAGCATTTCACAGCCAAGGGTCATCTCTGCATTGATTGGATCGAGCAAAATCGTACGAATTTGCTCTCCAATTGACGTTCCGCCTGGTTCTCTTACTTCACGAACAACTAAACCTGCTTCTCGGGCGCGCTTTACAAACCTTGAAATTTGGGTTGATTTGCCCGATCCATCGGGTCCATCGAAGACAATAAAGCGTCCTGCTAATTTTGCGATCATGGTACTCATCTCCACCTGTCCACTATCGCGGATTTTGCTCCGTATTGCAAGCGATTTTACATACGATGTGCAACATGTTCGTTGAACTTCAAAAAGATGGATCAAAAACAAATCGATTTTCCGTCAACCTTGTTGAGCGACCATCAAAAGTTACCCTAGAACCGAGCGGCGATCAGTTATTTTTACATTGGGATGCGACCGTCGATGATTCCGATCGGTTGCGCCGCTGCATTATTTGTTCAGGTGATTTGTATCGAGAACGAGCGTTTCCACAAATCACCGGCGTTGTCATTGTGCTTGCTTTTGCGGGCGCTGTTGCTGGAATTGCTGGTTTTTTAACGACGTGGGTTATGTTCTCAGCTATGATTTTTGTTCTACTTCTTGACGTTGCGGTTTTGATTTTCAACAAACCGCGCCTTGTCTGTTATGCGTGTGGTGCAAAATTCAAAGAAACTCCAGTTTCGCCACATTTTCATCCCTGGGATCAACACCACGCGGATCAAATTACGCGCTCGAAAAGTTAAGCGATCCACATTCCGATTTCAGATCCAAGCCAAAGTAAAACAACGCCTACCGTGCAACTTGTTACGAACAGAATCACTTCCCGAATTGTCATCAAAAACAATCCGAGTATCGTCACAAAACAAACAATATATTGGGCTGCGATAACAAGCAAAAAGCGCACAGGTCCGTGCGGTATTTGCACAACGCGAACTGCTTCGATCAGCGCAATAACCGCCAAACACCGTACGGCCGCAAGTAATACATTTCCAAGGTGGCGACGGACCCGCCAGCAATTGATTCTCAGTGCAGCAAGAAGCAACACAGAAAACATAATCAAGCGAACCAACTCTCTACCCGACTCCTTCAGTCCAGTTGAGAATGTAACATCTCCGACATCACCGTAGAGCCCCGTTGATCCTGCAAAAATACCAGAAAGAACAACACCCACACCAACCGTTGCGAGAACAACTGGCAACCAAATGCCCCCTCTGCCATTTGTAGAAACAACTTTGTTTGTGTGTAATGTGTTTTGTTCTTGCGTCATAGTATTGGCTCAACAAAGTACAGTATATAGATGTCACATAAACTTATTTGTTCCGTTCTCTTTCTTTTCATCACCGTTTCTAGTTCTTGGGCAGATATACTCACGCTTTCAAACGGTGAAACACTTGATGTATCGATTGTTGATAGAACAAGTAAATCTGTTCATGTTATCCACCCAATCTTAGGCGAACTGCACATTGCCACTGAGAACATTCAATCAATAGAAGAGTCAGCCACCCGCGGGGTTGTAGGTTCACCCAAAGAAGAAGGTGCACCCGAACTCCAAAATGATGAACCCGCATGGAACCAAACAATCAAACTTGGTGCAGGGTATCAAACTGGACAAACGAATAATGTCGATCTCAGCACTTCCTACCACGCCGACAAAACGGTGAATGAGCACGAAACTGTGTTTGACCTCAGTTATCGATTTGCAAAAACCGATAGCACAAGAAACGCCAACCGTTTTTCAGGTGCTTGGGGAAACAAATGGTTTCAGTCTGATTCAAAATGGGATTTCTTCACGAATGTACAGTTTGATTGGGCTGAATTCCAGTCGTGGGATCAAAGAATCCTTGGCGACTTGGGTGTGGGGTATGAAATATACAACTTAGAAAACGAAAAAGAAACAATCAAGTTAACTAGTCGGTTTGGTAGTGGCATAAGAAAAGAATTTCAATCTGAAAATGACAGTGTCATTCCAGAAGGTTTGCTTGGGCTTGCGCTTGATTGGAGATTGCAAAACGATCAGACGCTTATTGCGGATACGACGTGGTTTCCAGATTTCGAAAATTTTTCTAATTATCGAATTGTTACAAAAGCATCATGGAATATTAAAATTGACAAAGCAAACAATCTAGATTTTTCCATCGGTGTACATCACGAGTACGATTCGGTCGTCGATGTTGATGTGAACAATACATATCTACATTTGACTGCTGGAATTTCATACTCGTTTTAATCTCTACTTGCCACGCATTTGCTGAATCACTCTCCAAACACCAAGCGTTCCTGCAAACACATACCCGGCCAATCCTAGATACCCCCGAGTGTCCATCGCTTCTGCCTTGTTTGCTAGCACCATAATTGATGAACCCACAATCAACGCAGAAATAATCATCGCCCAACTAATGTTTTTCGATGTGCGATCGACGGCATCTGTCATGTGTTCAATTGAATCCACGTCGATATTAAGACGCACCTTGTTGCGACGAATGCGATCTAAAATTCGTGTCGCATCATCTGGAAGGCGTTCAGCAAGTTGCGCCCAAAGTTGTGCTGAAGCGAGGCTTCGCTCTTTTATCGCACCAAAACCATACTGTGACTTCACGAGCTTTTCAATCGTAGGTTTAGCGTGATCAATCAAGTTGAAAGTTGGAGAAAGTTGTTTTCCAACACCTTCAATCGTGATCAGTGCTTTGATCATCAAGATCAGATCACCTGGGCACTTTACGTTGTGCTTTCGCAATCCTTCTAAAAACGCTGTGAGCATACTTCCCATATCAACATCTGCAAACGAACCTTGTGTGAATCGTTCAATAAAATCCTGCAAATCTTTTCGTAACAACTTTTCATCAAGATCATCGGGGGACACATCACCGAGACGCAAAAATGATCGAGTCACAAGATCAATGTTTTTCTCAGCAACACCGTAGAGTAACATTGCTAAATCCTTGCGCATCGATTCCTCGACGCGACCGGTCATTCCACAATCTATAAAACACAGTTTTTCGTTGTCTAAAACAAAAATATTTCCTGGGTGAGGATCGGCGTGAAAAAATCCAACTTCGAGCGTTTGCTTGACAACAGCATGCGCTCCATTGGCGACAATTTTATCTCGTTGATCTTGGGTAAAACTAGCTTCTTTCCACTTTGTTAACTCAACTCCGTGAATTTCTTCAATTGCAAGAATACGATGCGTAGAAAGTTCGGTATACACTTCTGGAAAAGTCGCAGCTTCATCTGCCGTTGATGCTTTTAACATCTTCGTACTGTTCGCTTCGTGCCGTAGATCTAACTCGTGTTCTAGCGCTTCAGCAAACGTGTCGATCACTTCTTTGGGATCGAAACCAAGTTTCGCGCCATGGCGATTGAGTAAAGTCGCAAGTGCTTCAAGAACTTGTAAGTCTGAGCGAACAGTTTTTTCTATTTGTGGTCGCAAAATTTTTAGAACAACATGTTTCCCAGTTGGTGTTATTGCCCTGTGTACTTGCGCAATCGACCCATCACCTATCGGTGTTTCTTCAATTGATGCAAACTTGGATTCCAAATCACCGGCATACTCAAGTTCTAGTTCTTTTTTTACTTCTTCCCATGGAACCACTGGGCAACTGTCTTGTAGATGTGTTAATTCTTCTGACCATTCAGGGGGGATAAGATCTGGTCGCATGCTCAACACTTGCCCTAGTTTCATAAAAGTCGGTCCAAGCGCCTCAAGCGCGAGCCTGAATCTCACTTGTGGAAGCGTGTTTTCAATCGCTTGATCTGGTTTCATGCGACCTAGGAAATCGCCTAGTTTTGTGCCTCGGAGAGCCTCCCCAAAGCCAAAACGAGCCGCAATAGAGACGATTTCCTTCATTCTGGGCAGATTTCGGATAATTTGACTAGTTGGCATAGGGGTTGGTTCTTTCAATAATGTGGGAGTCAAAGAATGTGAATGGTACCAATTAAAAAAAAATTTAAGTATTCGCTTCACAAATCTCATTCATGGTGCATAGTAGGGGTATGGAATATCCTTCCAGCCAACATGAACGCCTCGCTAAGTTGTTTGCACCACGCAAGCATAGGGCTATCGCTCACACAGAGGTTTCTGTTGGTAAAAGGATAATGAATTGCTGGCAATTCATTTGTACGGGAAACGTGTCGAAGGCTATGACGGAGTTTTCACTCGCCATCGGCACTACATATAACACCATCGTCAATCCCAAAGCGGGAGCACGTCAAAAACGATAGTCAACAATGACAATCAAACCTGACAAGCCCCGCCCCAAAAAAGGCGGGTTTTTTAATACTCAGAGAAAGAATAAAATGGACATTCCAAGCAACAACTCACACAAAATAGAAAACGATCGACAAGATCTCATTGCATTCGTTCGCCCAATTCGAATTTCGCTTGTTGAAAACAGTGAAGGATGGAACATCACAATCTCATCACTCGAACCCGGCGATGCAATGATGGCGCTTACAAAAGAAGATTCTTTCGAACAGTCCACGATTTTGTGTGGAGCGGGTGCGACAAACTGGGTTGCTTGTGTTGATGGTCCCATCGAATTGGGTGATGCAAATGCAATTATCGCTTCCATTTCTTCAAGCAATTCTCCACTTGAGGCTGAATGCAGAATGCACTCGATGATCGCTTCGGTTTCACAAGGTGGTATTTCCGCGCATGTTCGAAAATACGACGATGCACTCGCGCTCGTTTCTGAATCATTCCGTCAATACGCAAGTAATCTTTTGAACTGCAACGCATCCTCTCCTGACCTTGGTCTTATGGCCACGTTGTTTGAACGAGGTGACGACATTTCAGTTCGTCCAATTGAGTCTGAAGTATTTTCAACTTTCTTAGACGTCGGTGTTTCATCCTCTCCTGAATGTGCTGCTGATCAAGCGTTGATCTACGACATTCACTCTGACTCTTGGCACGGCGAATAGTTCCGCCTGCAACATCTATTAAACAAACTCTTCATTGAAAGGAATATAAAAACTCACCGGGGGTGAGTTTTTTTTTATTGGCACGAGCCCCAGTCGCCAACGACTTGCAAAACGTCAGAAACATCAACAACAAGATCGCCATCAACATCGCCTTGGCACCCCGGACAGCAATTACCTGTTGGTGACCAACTGTCAATCACTGCCAACAAATCCGTCACGGAAACAAAACCGTCACCGTTAATGTCGCTGTTACAAGAAACAACTTGTTGTGATGGTTGAAAATCAAGCACGATCGGAAGGTGGTCGCTTGTTACAGTTTGTAGTGTGTCTGTACTATTGATCCCAAGTGCATTCAGGTCAGATGGGGACATTGTGTTGCTGTTCAACACAAAGTTGTTTGCAATATTCATCACACTTTCCGTCACCATAAACCGGTCGAGCCGGCTCGGGTCATACCAATCGCTTCCTTGCCACGTGTAATCATCACCACTACTTGGATCAACGGGAGCAACGTCTAACAGGTCACTGTTATCCCAATCACCCTTTACGTCTGAGCAATATGTTGTTTCTTCAATTATATCACCCGTGATCAACGTAAGTTCAGGCTGCGGTCCACCTACCAAGTTCATGTCACCAGTCAAAATCATTGGTGTTCCCCACGGCAAATCAATGTTCCGCCCTTGTAATCTTGCATCGCCCATCCATGTTGCGATGGCATCTGCACTTTTTTGTCGCTTCTCATTATCGCCTGGATAATCACAACATTTAAAATGCACGCCAAGAATATACACATCAGTTTCAAACAAGTTGTTTGGTAAATCAACAAGGCACATCGTCACGCCACGAGTTGAACTTTCTGGAATAGTGTCCTGCACTTGCATTGACATGGGGTAATGCGAAGCAACGATCGTTTGAACCCCCGCACTGATTCCAACATGCACTTCCCAACTATTTTGTGGTAAATGATAGTCGAGCCAATTCGCAAATTCACTCGCATCGTCATAACTTCCCGTTACTTCTTGGAAAACCACAACGTCAGGATCAATTGCGGAGATAATGCGCGAGAAACCGTTCTGAGAAAGTGATTGAGGGTCCAAATCACCATGAAGGTTGTAAGATAAAACCCGCACATCGGTAGGGCTCCAGCGATCATAATCCGTTCCACCGCGACCTTGCGCATAAACAGCCGTCGAGCCAGCCACTACAACCGAAAATGTCGCACAATAGATAATATTTTTGTCCATGACCTGAGTGTATCCTTTCCGCTGAGTAAGTCAAGATTTAATCAGTAGAGATGCAGTTTTATCAATATAATACATCTTCTTTTATTTTAAACGGAGATTGTTATGGACAAACAAAACGCTGAAAACGCATGTCACGACCGGTATTCGCCCGCAGCAACCAAGGTTGAACCTGCGCTCTGCTGTCCTGTAGATTATGACCAAAAGTGGCTCAAAGCAATTCCGCAGGAAGTAATCGACTGCGATTACGGATGCGGAGATCCAAGCAAGTATGTTCGCGAAGGCGAGACTGTGCTTGATCTTGGCTCTGGAGCGGGGAAAATTTGTTTCATTGCAAGCCAAGTCGTTGGGGAAAATGGGAGGGTCATTGGTGTTGACATGAACGATGAAATGCTTACTGTTGCAAATAAGTTTGCGCCGGTTGTCGCAGAAACTATTGGATTTGCAAATGTTTCGTTTCACAAAGGGAACATTGTTGACATGAAAAATGTTGTTGAAGACAACTCGATTGATGTTGTTGTTTCAAACTGCGTATTGAACCTTGTTTCAAATGTAGAAAAACCCAGGCTGTTTGAAGAACTTTTTCGTGTTGTTAATTTTGGGGGCCGCGCTGTTATTTCTGACATTGTTTCAAACGCTGATGTTCCTAGTGAGATGCAAGAAGACGATTATCTTTGGAGCGGTTGTATTTCTGGTGCAATGAAAGACGACGCGTTCGTACAAGCGTTCGCAGATGCGGGATTCGAAGAAATTTCAGTTGTTAAGCACGAAACCGATCCATGGCAAACCGTAAACGGCATTGAGTTTCGATCCATGACTGTTGTCGCCTGCAAGGCTGATGCCGATGGTAATACCGATGCTGGTCCAACACCAGAATCAAACGATGATGGGTGTTGTTGTTCGGGTACAGATTGCTGTTAGCGTGTCACGTTGATCAACTGATCAACCCCCACACCCATTTGCACAGTTGTTGAACCGTCTGGCCACGTGATAATCAATTCGTCGACAATCTCTGAATCACCAAGACCAAATTGCACATCAATTTGGTGCTGTGATAGATAACTACCGTCCACACCAACTTGTTTTGTACGAATTACATCACCTGTTTTTACAGAAACTGTTGCGCCAATTGCAAATCTGTTTTTATCTGATTGCGACAAATGAACGCGTAGCCAGTGGCCGTTTGTATTGGATATGTTTTCAAGCAACATCACACCCTCGCCAAATTTTAAAACTGCAATGTCAACATCGCCATCATTGTCATAATCTGCATGCGCACCACCTCTCCCAACAAATGGGGTGGCAAGTGCTTTGCACGATTCACTTCCAATTTCAAAAAAACCTTCGGCCTTCACTTGTCTAAACAATTGCATTTCTTGTTTTTGTAATTGCGTGACGTTGTTTTCTTCTTCAAGCGTGTGACCATTGACAACCCATAAGTCGAGCAAACCATCGTTGTCTAAATCAACAAGCCCAGTTGCCCAGCCCACCATGTGCAGTGAAATTTGCCCAAGCCCATGATCTTCTGCAGTGTCCATAAAGGAAACCCGCGATTGATCGCCCCACTCACCAAGCATGTTTTCATACAACGCGTTTTCTTGAGCAACCCAGTGCGTCACAAGCAAATCATCGTCTCCATCGCTATCAACATCTCCAACTGCGAGCCCCATTGCACCGCGGTAATCTGCTGCAAGTGAAACTGCACCGATGTCTGTAAATGTTCCATCACCGTTATTTCGATACACACCGTTTTTAGAAACGTCATTGGCGACATATAAATCTAAATCACCATCGCCCTCAAAATCAAACCATGTTGCACCGAGAGATCGCCCATCTTTGTCTTCTACACCTACGTCCTTCGCGACATCTGTAAAAGTTCCATCACCATTATTCCTAAAAAGCGAGTTTGCTTGTGCGTTGTACGAAGACGGATTCAGCGTAAAGGGAACCTCTGCGCCGTACTGCCTTCGAGCAGCGCTTTTATCTGATTCTTGATAGATAAAATCAACATAGTTTGTGACGTACACATCAAGATCACCGTCTGCGTCATAGTCACCCCAAGTTGCACCTGCAGAAAAACGGTTGTCGTTAATTCCACTCTTAGAAGACACGTCTGAAAATGTTCCATTATTGTTTTGATACAACACGTTCTCACCATACGCGGTGATGTATAAATCCAAGTCGCCATCATTGTCGTAATCAGCCCATGTTGGCGCCATCCCAAACACTGGATGATCTACTCCGGCTGCGGTTGCAACGTTTTGAAATGTTCCGTTGCCATCATTGTTGAACAATGCATTTTTTCCGTGAGGTAATCCTGCAACTATGTCTCCAGAAAAATTGACAACAAACAAATCGTCATCTCCGTCACCATCATAATCTCCCCACGCGAGTCCGCTGCCCATGTCTTCTGGTAACAACGATTTTCGTACTGAAGAAAAGTGTGGAAACGCCAAACTTTTAGAATTGAAACGAAACGTAACTATTTCTGGATCAACAGTTCGTTCCAACACACTTGTTAAACCACTGACAGTTCCATCGGTGTTCCGAGCCATCGGGTCAATTCGAGAGTTTTTCCAGACAAATAATGCTGCAATTGCAACCGCAATCGCAATTGTAACCACACTCCACCGCACCATAAGTTGATGTCGTTTGTTAAAACGCTTTTTACTCATTCATTTTCCACTGCAATGGTCGCAAACGTTTCCGAAACCTTAAAGATTGGTGAACGAACATCTGATTCGGTTCCGTATACACGATCAAGAAATGCGGGGTTTGCTTTTCGGTACCAAAGCGTTGCACGAACAGTAAGTTCGTCATCACCAGCTGCTTCAAAAGCAAAATCGTCAGAACGATTTCCTGGCGTTGATTCGCGAGCATTGTCGGTAATTCTTCCGCGGGCCATTGATGGGCATTGCAATGTTTCTTCAAACGTATCGGTCACTCCCGGATACATCGACCGCTTATAACTTGCGCCAACCAAATCCCAAAGATTGTGTCGATCAATTAATTCACCCTTGCGATCAAAACCATCTGCTTTAAAAATCACTTGTGAATCTGTAATCTCATCAGTCTCAGAATCAACATTTCCTGTTCTATACACGACGTTACCTTTGGAATCGGTGACTTCAAGTTCCACCCAACTTTCAATCATGTCGAGGGGACCTGTTGGATAATCGTGACCAGTTTTATTGTTTGTGAGAAGCACCCGCAAATCAACCTGCGAACCAGACTTCACACTTTCGGGTGCGATAATATCCATTCGAACCACAGGACCGACCGTCCATTTGTCCGCAATCTCGGGGATTTCTATCTCACCCCGCATCCACTTCTCAATGAACTCGGTGTGAATGTCAGCAAACTCGAGGTTTTGCAATTGTGGAATGTATTGGTTCGCTCCAAGTGTTCGGTGGCCACGATGTTTTCCATCATCGAGTGAACGGTTGTAGTCCGTCATGTCTCCGGCGGCGGGATCGTCTGAAGCAATTAGTGGCATATGACATTCTCGGCAGGAAAGTGTTTTTGGGTCTTGATCACCGTGGAACCACCGAGAGTTTTTCCAACTGTCGTATTGATTCTGTCCTTGCACCTTGCCGATGTCCGTATTCACTTCCTTGTCTAGATATTGCTTGTGACAGGCTGCACAAAACTCTGCGGTTTTATACAGTGGACGAGAATATGAAGAAACGTGATGTTTTGGATACGTACGAATCAAAAAGTCACTCACAAACTTTGCTGCATCGCCATCATCAAGTTCATACACGTAGCGTTCTTGTGGTTGCAGTGTGTAATCTGCATTGCCTTGTACATCGGTTTGCACGATGTTGTGGCAGACCAAACATGATGTCCCCTCGTCAATGCCAACATCAACGCCAACCGAATTGTTACTACTATTTTTTGCGCCTGCAAAGAGTGAAATCGGATCATGGCATCCACCGCAATACCGAGTGTGCTCTGGGGAGGTTTCAACCACCATCAGTGTCTGCACATCTTGGAACATTTTGTCGAGTGACGAATAGCGATGCGCACTTGGCAACCATTCCTCGTAAATTTGTGTGTGGCAACCACTTGTTCCACAGCGATCCGATCCAGAAAGAAGTTTGGGATCAATCGCGCCGTTGTGCTGCATCCAATCCGCTGCATCCTTAATAATTGCATCAATCTTCTTGTTCGCCTCTTCGTCAGTACCCGCCGCTTTCGCTGCAGTTCGAATGTGCGCAAACAATCCAACGGGTTCTTTTTTTGCTTCGTTGTATGCGATGTTAAACGTTTCGTGTTTTGATGGTTCGATTATTTCTAAAACTTCCTCGCGAACATCCTCTTGCCACTGTGTTGTGTCGGTTCTCGCCAAACTTGGTGCAAACGGTCGATCTTCGCCGTATTTCCAGTTGTATTCATCTGCAAATGCTGTGATAGTTGGTGGATCGGAATATAGCGTTGACCAAACCCAAGTTCCTGCAAGAAAAAAAGCGGTCACACCAACAGACCATCTGTAATATTGACCGCGGGCAGAAGCGAGTGTTTGTTTTGTTGCTTTCTTATTCACTTTTCGAATTACGATTGAAATGAGATGAATAATGATAAAGACGGCCATTGCAAAACCAGTCACAAGATGGACTGTATCCCACGTTGCGTGAATGACTGGTCCAACAATTCCTTGCCACGTTAAAACTACGCCACTTAAAAAACACGCAAGCAACAGCGCAACGGAAATGTAACCGAGAAGTTGATAGTGGCTGAGGTTCCCTTTACGCCGAACAGACCAGTGCCGAACGCAATACCAAATTACCGGAACGATCATTGCAATTCCAAGAATCGTGTGAAGTAAAACGTTAAATTGATTGAATGGTGAAAACGGCAGAAGCATGATCGCCAAACCTGTCACGGTTTCATAGAGCAACAACCCGCTTGTGATGCCAGTCAGTGCTGATCGCCATTCCGCAGGGGCGTCAATTCTTGTTGTCTGTTTTTCCTGCATAGATGTATAGAATCGGCTTTTTTGGATTCTTTTACAATACCTTTTTATCTTTTTATTGAATAAAAATACACCTATTCCACCCGAAAAAAGATTACCACCCACCAGAAGTTACCCACGCCTACCCCATACTTGAGCGATTAATTTTATTCGGGCGTATCTTTGCAGTGACGGGGTTGAATATTAAGTCTCCTGCATCGCCTTTGCAGTTTCTGCATCCGTTACATCGCTATGGCATGATGCTTTGCCTTCGGATGTCGTTGAGATGTTACCTTTGACTTTGTTTGCAAGTTTGTGCACTTCTTCTGGAGTTAACACGCCGCGTTGTTCAAGGATTTCTTTTTGTTCAATCGTAAGCGCAGCGCTTACTTTTGGTTTATCCCAAGCGTAATCGTCATCTTTGCCCGAAGCAAACTCTTGAATTTCTTTGCTGATGCGAACAGAGCACCAATCGTGACCGCACATCGCACAAAAATCGGTATCCACATCCATGTCTTCATCGTGCATTGCACGCGCAAAGTCTGGATCGAAACTTAAATCAAAATGTTTTTGCCAGTTGAGCGCAGCGCGTGCCTTGGTGAGTTCATCATCGTTGTCACGACTTCCCGGAATACCCAATGCAATATCAGCACTGTGCGCTGCAATTTTGTACGCGATGCACCCCTGCTTCACATCATCCTTCTTTGGCAATCCCAAATGCTCCTTGGGCGTGACGTAGCAAAGCATTGCCGCGCCGTGATACGCCGCAGCCGTCGCACCAATACAACTTGTAATGTGGTCGTAACCGGGGAACATATCCGTCACAAGTGGCCCGAGTACATAAAACGGTGCGCCGTGGCAAAGCGTTCGTTGCAACTTCATGTTGTATTCAATTTGGTCAAACGAAACGTGCCCAGGTCCTTCAACCATCACTTGCACACCTTTTGCCCATGCACGCTCTGTTAATTCGCCAAGTACTTCTAATTCGCGTATTTGTGCTTCGTCGGTTGCATCAGCAAGACCGCCGGGGCGCAAACCGTCGCCAAGTGAAAATGAAACATCGTACTGCCGCATTACATCACAAATATCATCGAAGCAATCGTACATTGGATTCTGTTTATTGTGATGGATCATCCACTTCGCAAGCAGTGAACCGCCGCGTGAAACAATACCGATCAAACGGTCTTTGATGTATGGAATGTGTTCATGCAACACGCCAGCGTGAATCGTAAAATAATCAACGCCTTGCTTCGCTTGATTTTCTAACTCATCCATGATCATTGTGTAGGACAAATCTTCGATTTTCTTATCTATGATCATCGAATAAATTGGAACGGTACCAATTGGAACAGTCGACCCACGAATTATTGCTTTACGACATTCATTCAAGTCTCCACCTGTTGAAAGATCCATGACGGTATCCGCGCCCCACTTCACCGACCAATGTAATTTTTCAAGTTCTTCTTCAATGCCAGAGGAAACTGGTGACGCGCCCATATTGGCGTTTACTTTTGTAAGTGAAGCTCGACCAATTGCCATTGGATCAAGGTCCATTGCAAGGTGGACTTTGTTTGCAGGAATAATTAATCGACCAGCAGCGATTTCTTCGCAGATTTGTTCTGCGGTTAAATGAGGTTCCCTTTGAGAAACGCGTTCCATTTCTGGTGTGATGGTGCCAAGTCGTGCATGTTCGAGCTGCGTTACTGGATTTGCGTTTGGGGAAGGGTTGAAATCGTGCGCTGTTTTTGTTGAAGGGGCGGGCATGCCGGGCGTGTCTGGTGAACTAAAAGTAGTAGGACCGCCAAGGCTCGATTCCAATGCAAAGCTGCACGGAGATGTCCCTTGACTTTGCGTTGATGGATTCGAAGCGCCATGAATTGGCATATTGTGAGCATTTTTGCCGACAGTTGTGTTTGTATCTTTCATACTTCGCATTGTACCGCCGCTACAATCACAATTACTATGGCAACTACTAGATTGATTGTTTTTCTTCTCGTTTGTTTTTCGGGGTTCGGGTGCGCTTCTTCCAACCGCGCTGAGACTGAACACATTCACCTCTTCACAACTGGACCAGTTTTACTTCACGTAGACGCCTATGCCGGTGACGTCATTTTGCATGAAGTCGAAGGTCATGTTGGCACTTCCGTAGAAATTAGGTGTACCGTTACAACACCGATGCATTTGACTCCTGCTTCAAGCCCGATTCAATGTCTTGCGCACATCGAACGCCACACGTATGGTGAAGAGGTCGTTGTCGAACTTGTTGATACTGAGCAGTTGTACCGCGAAAAACACGCGCAAATTACTGTCACCACAAGTGGATTTACAGGCGTACAAATTAAAACCACAAAAGGAAATATCGATATTGCCTGCGAAGCAATTCCACTCAGTATTCAAACAAATGATGGTGACGTGTACATTGCTATATCTAAACCAATGACAGAAAACATTGCAGTGACCAATAAGCGGGGAGATATTTATCTCAACATTCTTCCTGAATCAAACGGAGTGATTGATGCAACTGCGATACGAGGTGAATCTGTTTTAGATGCTAGAGCCGGGAACTCGACTCTGCTAAAGGGCACGACAAAAGAGCACCTCCTTGCCACATTCAACAAGGGTGAAAATACTATTTCATTGAATACAGTGGATGGAGATGTGTTCATGAAAATTACAGATAATCCTGAATATGGTTGGTCTTGGTCACTTGATGATTGGCTTCCTTTTTAATGAGCTCGCAACGAGTACTCCATGATCATTTTTTTCGGGAAGCAAAACGCAATGGGTACCGCAGCCGCGCAGCGTATAAATTGACTGAAATTGATGACAAGCGAAACATTTTACAAAAGAAAGATTTCGTATTAGATTTAGGTGCTGCGCCTGGGAGTTGGCTGCAAGTTGCATCGAAGCGCGTTGGTCCTCGGGGCAGAATTATTGGTGTTGATCTGCAAGAAATAAGTAATTTACAACTAGACAACGTCACCACGATACAAGAAGACGTGACCGAACTTTCTCTTGAGACGTTTGGTGATGAAATGTTTGATGTTGTGCTCAGTGATATGGCGCCGAGCACTACAGGAAACCGAACAATCGATCATCATGGTTCAGTTCGATTGTGTCACACCGCTTTGGATATTTCAGCCACACTGCTAAAACCGAGTGGAAACCTTGTCATGAAGGTTTTGGAAGGTGGTGCGTACAAAGAGTTGTTGGAGCGGTGCGAATCTTGTTTTTCCGTTGCGAAAGGATTCAAGCCAAAAGCATCGAGAGCGATCTCGACAGAAATGTTCATCGTGTGCACCGGTCGCCGCGAAGATATGCAGAAACCCATGGATGTCGCTCCGCCTCGCCCTAGTTCCGGCTGGTAGATAAACTAACCCTCGGTTAGTTTATTTACCCTAGGCATCAATATACGGATTTGGCACCGGCAGCAGTTGCTTGTTGCACAATACGTTCGGCAGTGCGAATTGCCATTGAGCCAGCTTCGGCGTCAATTTCTGGTGGTGAGCCATTGCGAACAGAGTTCAAAAAGTCGGTCGCCTGCAAAGTCAGTGCATCAGCGTCACCAACCTTCATTTCTTCAACGTCAATAATGTCAACATAATCAACTGAAGATAAATCTTCACCTTCTGCAAGGCGACGACGAAGTTCGGTAAGTTGAGGATCGTTCACGCTCTTTTGAATCAATGTCACCGAACGCTTCACAAAATCTGCTGAAACATATGCATCCTCGCTAATGATTCGTAACTTCCGTTCAGTTTTTAACGCAAGGCGGCTTGCAGTAACATTCGCTGTACACGACAAACCATCTGAGCCGGCAGGAAAAACTAGCCGCGCGTTACACACATCTTCTGCTTCGCCCATCACACTTACTGCGTTTGCATAAATATCAGTCGGTTCATTTCCAAGCAACATCGTCAAGACATCAAGATCGTGGATCATCATGTCAAGTACAACGCCAACATCGGTACTGCGAAATGTCATTGGACTAATACGAACCATCTCGATAAACCGAGGTCGTAAATTTTCAATTGACGCAATCGCACGCATTACTGGGTCGTACCGAACGACGTGTCCGACTTGTAAAACCGCTCCGCCCTCTTCGGCTGCATCAGCAATCGCAGCAGCAATTTCGGTTGTTGGCGCAAGTGGTTTTTCAATCAAGCATGCGATGCCTCTTTCAAGAAGCGGCGCAGCCGCTTCAAGGTGATAGACAGTTGGAGTTGCAATCGTTACAGCATCCACTCCCGGAAGTTCGGCATCGCTGAGCATTTCTTCAACTGTTGCGTATCCCTTACCACCCCACTCTTCGATGATATCGTCACGGCGTTCTTTATCGCCGTCAACAACACCAACCAATTCAGCACCTTCAAGTTGAGCGTAGACCCTTGCATGGTGTCTGCCCATTCGACCGACGCCAATAACGGCGCAACGCAATGTTTTTTCTGTTCCCATGTGTAGATTCTACTCGGGCGAGGGCCACTGGGTTTTATCCTGCGTGCGGCGTTCAAGATATTCTTGATACTCCCTCGCGTGTCCGACCGCTTTCAAACTCGATGACATCAACATCGCCATGCCAATTGGTCCGCACAAAACAAATACAATCCCAACCAACTCACCAACAAATACAACCGCGGGGGAAATTGGTGTGAGCCGCAAGGGTTCTACTAAAACAAAAATCATCGGCGATCCCCAAGCTGCCGTATCTAAACATCGACGTGCTGAAGAATCTCTGCACCACTGTGCCAATTGGGAGAGCAAGCCAAACAAACACAGCATCCCCGCTATGGACATAATCCCTGAAACAACTAGAAAAAATTTCGCGATTGGATACAGTGGATTCGCCTGCGGAACACCTAGTGCGATTGCAAAAACGACTGATGCAACTGTTGCCCACCTTGCAATCTTTCTTACCCTACCCTGCGAACCAAGCCCGCGCCACACCGCCTCTGTGTCGGTCATTGGCGAAGTGATCAAGTAGACACTCAATACCCACAAAATTGAAACAACAACGTCAACCAACACATTGATATTCATTGCGGGTACAAAGATCCGCGCAACAATCAGTGCAACTGCAAGAAAAAGTGCTGCACAACAAAAGGCAATTCGCCGCACAAGATGTTCTGGCATTTGTGAAAGAGAAACATCTTTTGCGCCCGAAAGTTGTGGCGCGCTAGAGTACGCAGAACCTTGTTTTTCACCACACTCTGGGCACGGTCTACCCATTGGCAACCCGCGAAGATCGTATCCGCAGTTTCCACAGGGTTTTTCTGCTCTTTTACTCATGTGAACGGGTCGTTTTCTTGATCCATTGCTTCGCGTTTTTCACGTATTCGATCTTCTCTTCCCTCGCGTTCACTTTCATATTTCAACGACCACGTTGAGTCTGAGGCGAATTCGAAAAAAGACATCGCCAGTTGTATGAGAATCCAATACCAAGGGAACATCAACACAACAATATAAAACCAATACAGTGCGGTTTGCACAGAATCATCTCCACTTGCAGCATATTCCTTCCATGGTGCAAAAAATACAATCACGCCCCACGTTGACATCATGATCGCAACGAGGTTCAACCGTTTTGCTGCGTGATCCAAATTCATACGCAGCGCAAGATCATGCAACCAAAAAATGACGCCTGCGAGTCCAATCCCTGCAATTGCATGCAACAAAATCAACGGGAAAAAGTTTCCAAGATTACTACTCACCGTCCCCGCTTCTGTTGGAAGATGAAAGACAAGCCAAAGGATATAACCAGCAGCCCAGCACCACTGTGAATATGGCACAACGCGCCTGATGTACCGATAAATCTGCGGCATTGAATCGTCAACACTTACTGGCATCAAACCCACTGCAATTGCTGGCCAGAAGAACGACATGCCAAAAAGAGCGAACCGGTACAAGCCAATTGGAATGATGGCAAATGTCACAAGGAACTGTAAAACGACGAGCGCAATTGTGAAAAAACCAGCGATTTTCGCAAAGTGCATGAGGCGCACGCGTATGTCGGGAACTGGTTCAAGCCCCTGCACTGCAATACTTGATTCAATAACTCCCATGATCCCCTCGCCGACGATAGATTTTCCTGTTTTTGCTTTTTCTGGGTCAGCGCCACATTCGGGGCAATTCACGCGGACATCTAGCCCTTGCAGATCATACCCACACGCCCCGCATTTTCTTTGTCCGTCATTTCCCATCAATCATCGAAGCAATCTCATCGAGATTTGTAAAAAGCCATTGCTTGTCATCTTGTTTTGCAACCTTTTCACCAAACTGCCTCGCCTCTGCCAAATATTGTTTTGCCTTTTCGGGATTATGTATACATGATCTCGCCAATCCTTCGTAGGCAAAGGGTACATCCCAATCATCAAATTCGTTTCGTGTACATGCGTCTAAACACAACTGCGCATAGTGTTCAGCTTCTGAATACCTCCCAAGCGCTGCGTACACTCGTGCAATTTGCCAGTCACCCCTTGCATGATTTTTTGCTGTTCCTGCGATTGACCAGTGATATCTCGAAGCGTGCGCTGCGTGCACCATTTCTTCGTCTTGGTCGGTTGTTCGGTTGAGATTATCAAGCAGCGACCATGTGTGATTAAACAAATCGACAGCAAGTTGTCGGTGGTCAGTCATACCGCGCCTTCAACACAATTTTGTGTGTTGTTTTGTTTTGTGTGCGCAACGGCGTTTCTAAACATTTGCAAACCCAGTGGTTCGTTTTCTTGTTTTTCAATGCGAGTCCATTGTGGATGTTGTGTTGTACGTAAAAATCGCTCGGGATGGGGCATCAACCCAAGTACCAAACCACTTCCGTCACAAATGCCCATCACGTCGCCAACTGAACCGTTGGGATTGTCGTTCGACCCGTACCTGCATGCAATTTGACCTGACTCTTCAAGTTGCTGTAACACTTCCTCGTCGCGAGGAACAAACCTACCTTCTCCATGTGCGATTGGAATAATCGATGTTTCAGGTGTTACTTTTAGATTTTTCGTCCACACACATCTTGAATTGCTTGGAACAACAAACTCAACCCACTTGTCAATAAACCGCGCCGATGTATTTTGTGCAAGAGAAACTGTGGGTTTCGGTGGTGTTGTTGAATAATCACTGCCGAGTATTGGTCCAGGAAGTAAGCCAATTTGTACAGCAATTTGAAACCCGTTGCATGGGGCGATAATTGGAACACCCCTTCGCACTGCTTCTACGAGTGCCTCGTAAAGCGTTGCACGCATAAGGTTCGCCATGATTCTTCCCGCTGCGACTGCATCGCCGTAACTAAAACCACCTGGAAAACCAATGAGATCTGCACCATCAATCAATGAAGGGTTTCGCATCAACTTGTTGATATGTACCGAAAATGGTTCTGCGCCTGCAAGTGTAAAGGCTTCTGCAAGTTCAAGGTCGCAGTTAATGCCCGGCGCAGTGATAATGAGTGCACGAGTCATAGTTGTAAGCCTCCAAGCCACGCATTTCGCAGTTCGTCAATATTCCACGAACAGTCATTTACTGAAACGGTTGCGTCGTTTGTGAAAGTTCCAACAACTGTTGTGTGCACACTTTCTAGCTCGGTAAGCAAAGCGTCCAACTTACTCGGTTCAACTTCAAGAAGATACCTTGATGGCGTTTCGGCAAAACATGTTGTTTCAAAAGAGTGTTCTGTTGGTAGATCAAGTTTTACGCCAAGATTACCACTGAATGCCATTTCGGCTGCTGCGAGAAGTAGTCCGCCCTCAGAACAATCGTGTGCCGAACGCACCAAGCCACTTGTGATTACTTTGTGTACCGCGGTGGCATTAAGTGGACCTTGCGTGAGGTCCACGCGTGGCAACACAGTGTCGCAATTCATTTCTGGCTCAAGTTGCAACGCAAACGAACCGCCCATGTTGGTTGTCGTTTCTCCAACAAGCACCAATACATTTCCGGGGGTTTTCGCGTCCATCGTTGTGCATGTACGAATGTCGTGCACAATGCCAAAACCTGAAATCAACAGCGTTGGTGGAATACAAATTGTCTCGCCACCTTCAGTTGTAAATTGATTGTTTAGTGAATCTTTGCCAGAGATAAATGGTGTTCGGTATGCCTTCGCCGCGTCATAACAACCATGAGAACAACGGACAAGTCTGCCTAGACTCTCTTCATCTTTCGCGCCGGGCCAACAAAAGTTATCGAGAATTGCAATGCGTGACGGATCGCCGCCAACACACACGATGTTCCGAACACATTCGTCTATCCCAGAAGCCGCGATCGTGTATGGATCGTCTTCAAGTGCAGTTGCCAAACCGTTTGCAATTGCAAGCCCGCGAGTTGAACCGCGAACCGGTGTAATCACTGCAGCATCTGAAGGTCCATTTCCTTCTGGTCCTACAACAGGACGAATAACACTTCGACCTTGTACTTCGTGATCGTATTGTTCGATGATGCATTGTTTTGATGCAATGTTTGGATGTGCAAGTAATCGCGGAAGCATTGCCTGCACATCTATTTTTTTATCGCCAGATTCTGTTTCATTCTTAGGAGTCCATCGTGCAACCTTTGTTGTTCCCGGTAAACCATCGTGCATGAATGACATGCTAAGTCTGCCAATTTCTTCATCTTTGTATTTCAACACCAATTCTTTTTCGGGGGTGCCAAACGTGCCAAGATCGCACAATTCTGCGTCGTGTCGCTCACAAATTTCTGCAATTATTGCAACGTTTTCCTCTGAAACTGCGAGAACCATTCGTTCTTGTGCTTCACTAATCCAAATTTCTGACGGGGTGAGTCCGTTGTATTTTAGGGGTGCTTTATCAAGTTGTACCGTTGCGCCAACTTGTTCACCCATTTCGCCCACCGCACTTGAAAATCCACCAGCACCGCAATCAGTAATTGCGTTATACAGGCAGCCGCCTTCGTAATCGCGCGCTTCAAGAATTGCGTCAAGCGCTTTCTTTTCGGTGATCGCGTTTCCAATTTGAACCGCGTGTGAAAATTCGTCTGCGTGCGTATCGGTAAGTTCGGCAGATGAAAACGTGGCGCCGTGAATACCATCTCGCCCAGTTCGTCCACCAATTGCAATGATTCGATCGCCTTGTTGTGCATCACCTGAAATTAAATCTCGAGGCATCACGCCAACACAACCACAAAAAACCAGCGGGTTTCCAACGTATCGATCGTCAAACCAAACCGAACCATTCAACGTTGGAATGCCCATTCGGTTGCCGTAATCACGCACGCCGCGAACAACTTCGCCAAGAATACGACGTGGTTTCAAACATGCTTTGGGAACTTCATGATCAAAGTTTGCAACACAGAATACATTTGTTGCAGCGATTGGTTTTGCAGCAAGCCCTGTTCCCATGATGTCGCGAATACAACCACCAATTCCAGTTGCCGCACCACCGTAGGGTTCAAGAGCGGATGGATGGTTGTGTGTTTCTGCCTTGAAACATACAGCGTGGTCTTCGTCAAAGGCAATGATGCCCGCGTTGTCTACAAAAACACTGAGACACCAATCAATGCCGTCTGCCATAAGTTCATGTGTTGCCGCCGCAACTGTGCATTTCAATAGATTATTGATGGTGACTGATCCCCCGTCGTGATAGTCGTGTCCTGGTCTTTTATCTTCACATGGGCCGGTAAAATGTATTGTTGCCTTGAGTGTTTTGTGTACACAGTGCTCCGACCACGTTTGCGCTAGAGTTTCTAATTCTATTTCACGCGGCTCTCGTCCAAGCGATTTGTAATGCGCTTGAATTGTTTGCATCTCTTCAAGGTCTAAAAACATGTGCGCATCGCGAGAAAGTTTTTCGAGTTGATCGTCGCTTAGTGTTGTAAGTGGAATGAACGGAACGGACATGTCGTGTGCGTGCCCGTGTTCAAATTCGGTTGGAAAAAACGGCGTTGTGTGAATGCCCGTGACTATTTCATTTGCCAAACATTTTCGAACAAGTTCTTCTGCCACATTCGTTTCAATCCCGTGAAAATCATATCGCCAGCCGGTTTGAACAGACACTTCCTTACCCAGTATTCGGTACACAGCAAGTTCAACCGCTTGCGCGCTTGGATCCATCACGCCCGGAAGCGGATGGACTTCGATGATTGATTCTGCGTGCGGTGTTGATATCCCCTGCGATGACGTTTCGGTCACCGCATCGCAAAGCAACTCGTCCGTCAATCGTGAGATTGATGTGTTATCAAGATCTCCTTCGATGAGGTACACCGCAGTTGTATCAACTTTCTGAGGTAGCGTTTCTATCCCTGCAGCGCGTGCTTTTTGGAGCGCGTCTTCGCCTCGGGGATCTGCCCTTCCCTGCGTGGGGTGAACTTCTATTCGATGCATTGCCATATATGTGTAGGATACCAAAGTGCGTCATTTGTTACTATGTAAAGCATGACAAAGCGAGTGCAATATGAATTGTTTACGGACGGGGCGTGTTTAGGAAATCCTGGGCCGGGCGGCTGGGCGTTTATCTTGCGGCGCGGAGATGAAGAGGTTGTCCAAAGTGGTGGCGATCCCGATACAACGAACCAGCGAATGGAAGTGACCGCTGTACTTCAAGCGCTTCAGTCGTTGGAAGAACCTGCGGCAGTTGCCATTCACGCGGACAGTAAATACGTCACGGACGGATTGACAAAATGGATGGACGGTTGGCTGAAAAAGGGCTGGAAGAACGCGGCAAAGAAGCCTGTGAAAAATCAAGATTTATGGAAGCCCCTTGCAGCGCTGCGTGAAACACATGAAATCACCACCCATTGGGTCAAGGGACATGATGGACACGCTGAAAACGAGCGTTGCGACACAATAGCGTCCGCTGAGGCAGAAAAATTCTTGCGATAAGGATGCTTTTGCCTTAAAGTTTGCAGTATGTGGACACTAAAAAATGCGATTGTTGGGGTTGGACTTTTGGTGTTTGCTGGGCTCGGTTCGGCGCATGACCTTACACCCGAATGGGTCAAAAAGGAAAATCTAGAGAACGGGTTGTCTGTCGCTGTTGATTCGCCTTGGGTAATTCGTAAAGACGGTGTTTTTACACTTTCTGTCAAAGTGTTGAATGTGTGTTCGGAAGAAGACGTAGTGTTGCGTGAAATCAGAGTGGTTGGGTGCGACGGAAGAACTGGAGCGAAGGTATACGACAAACCGCTCCGTTCCTTTTTGACAGAGTATCAAACTGTGCACGCCGCTCGCGAGGCAATGAATGCTGCTGATAAAAACAAAGATCGAGCTGCTATGGAACAAGCGCACGATGCGTTTGGCAAATCAATTGGTGTGATTCGGCACCATGCGGTGATTGCAAAGTGGACAATATCGACTGATTGTATTCCGACTGGAATCGAAGTTGAATTTCTTGTTGATGGTGCTCCGAAAATTATTCGTAAAGCAATTGGCACGAAGTTCGAATCACCCCTTCCCAAAGGCGGCCCCCCCGCAATGGTTGTGCATTTTGATGAGCATTGTGAACCAATTTTGAACGAACCACGTTCTTCGTCAACCATGTGGTGGTTTGCAGGTGACCAGCACATTCATACTTCTTTTTCTGTTGACGCTGTGATTCTTGATGGAACTGAAGTAGAGCCGTACGAATATTCCCAAGGTGCCGAAGCGATCGGACTCGATTGGGCAATTTTTACTGATCATTCGAATATTACATATTCGGAAGTGTGGGGCGATCGAGATTGGTATGTTTCGTCACAGTTTGACTGGGGGCAGGCGGAATGTCAGCAGTATCGCGCTGATCACGATTGGTTGTCTGTGTACAGCCAAGAAATGGGGCTTGGGCAACAGGGTTTTTGGGATTTGGCGTCTCACATGTTGTGCTTACCGCTTGAAAATGATTTGTCTGGCATGCTCGCCAATCCTTCTGATGGGCTTGTGTATGGACATGCGGATTGTGAATCGGAACAAACTATTATTAACAGAATCAATAATGCCGGAGCATTTGGTTTTATTGCGCATCCTTATGATTGGGAATACTTAGCTTTTTATGAGTGGGACTGGGGAAATGGTACAAATGGTTGGGCTGGAATGGAATTAATTTGTGCCGATGACGGTTCCTACTCAAGTGAAGATTGGTCTACATGGTACAAATGGCATGATTTGCTTGGTGGAATTGGAACACCTACAAATGGGGAATTGCCTAACCGCTCTGGTTGGCCAAATAAATTTCCAGTTGGGATTGGAAATAGTGATGCGCACGAGCCCGGAAATGTTGGAAGGTGTTGGACGTATGTTGCAATGGAAGAAGTTACTCGACCCAACTTGAAAGAAGCGATGCTCGGCGGTCGGTGCATTGCATCGAATGGTCCACTTGCGTGGGTCAATGTCAATGGTGCAATTACAGGCGGCGTGGCACTCATTCCAGACGAATGGTCGCGGGTTGTTGTATCTATACGAACAAATAGTTCGATGGGCTACGCAGGAGACTACCGTTTGCACGTTCTTGTTGATGGAGAGATTCGTCATACTATTGAACCAAATGGCATTCCGTACTATTCCCTTGATTACACACTTTCTGATCTCAACCTTACCTCGAGTGATCATTTCATCACACTTCGTGCCGAGAACGGGGGCTTTGTTGGAATGGCAAACCCCGTCTGGTTGCAACACACGATCGTTGGTGATATTGATGGCGATGGTGAAATTGGAATTTCCGATTTGCTCGCAATCATTGATAATTGGGGCGAATGTTCAAACTGCATCAGCGACCTCGACCACGATGGCGTTGTTGGGATCAACGACCTGTTGTTCTTAATTTCGCTTTGGTAGCCAAAAATAACACATAATCAGGAATTTTCCCCTCTTGGTGGATAAGTGGTGGTCTGACCCCATCCCT
>JACNLW010000107.1 GCA_014381305.1 Planctomycetota bacterium | reverse complement strand
CTTGTTGGTGGAATCTTGATCGCGGGGGCAATCATTCTTCTGATTCCATTTTCAATAATTCTTAAACGTGCAAGGATTCACCACGCATGATTCGCTGGATCGGGCTTGTCGCTGGACCACTTGTCGCTGCAATTGTCTATTTTTTCGCTCCAACTGAATTTGGCGATGGAATTGCATTTTCTCCAGCGGGGCGAATGACTGTTGCCTCACTTTGTTGGATGGGAATCTGGTGGATGAGTGAAGCAATCCCGCTACCAGCAACTGCGCTCCTTCCACTTGTTATTTTTCCCATTCTTGGTGTTGCTTCAATCAAAGAAACTTCTGCGCCTTTTGCATCCCCACTTATTTATTTGTTCCTCGGCGGATTCCTTATGGCTGCAACTATGCAACGCTGGGGGCTCGACAAGCGAATCGCCTTACTTGTTCTACGTGCAATTGGCTCATCTCCGCGAAAAATCGTCTTTGCATTTATGCTTGTCGCAGCTATCTTTAGTGCATTCGTTTCAAACACAGCGACTGCCGCAATGATGTTACCACTTGGGCTTGGTGTGCTTGCCATCACCAAAAAAACAGAAAATGTACTACCACCGCCAGCACTACTTCTTGGCATAGCGTATGGGGCTTCCATTGGCGGGCTCGCCACTATCATTGGTTCGCCACCCAATGGTTTCGTCGTGCAATTCCTTGCAAGCGAATATGAGATGCAAGTGAGTTTTCTTGATTGGATGAAACTTGGCGTTCCCATTGCGTGTTTGATGTTGCCATTAACTTGGTGGTTGCTCGTCAAATTCTTGCACCCGTCAGGCAGTAACAAGGTTGAGGGCCTCGAACAACTAGTAAACAAACAACTCAAAGAAATGGGACGACCCTGCGCAGGCGAAATTGCCACGTTCATTGTTTTTTGTTTCGCCGTGCTTGCTTGGGTGACGAGACCATTCATTGTCCAAGTACTTCCTGGGGTGACTGACGCTGGCATCGCAATGACCGCAGGCGTTGCACTTTTTGTCATTCCTGTAAACCGCAAAGGAATCTTTGCTCTTGATTGGGAGCACGCCGTAAAAATACCATGGCAAGTTCTGATCTTGTTTGGTGGCGGACTAAGTCTGGCAGCTGCGATTAAAACCAACGGCGTTTCTGTTTTCTTCGCTTCGTACGCTACGGCTTTACAAGATTTACATCCTGTAATCATTTTGATTGTGATTCTCGCAGTCGTTGTATTCCTGACTGAACTCACATCAAATACAGCAACCACTGCAGCACTCGTTCCAATTCTCGCTGCAATCGCCCTGCCACTTGACCTTGATCGAAATGCGATCGTTGCTGGAACTGCGCTTGCTGCAAGTTGTGCGTTTATGTTACCAGTTGCAACGCCACCAAACGCAATCGTCTTTGGCTCAGGTCATGTGACACAACAGCAAATGATGCGCGCAGGATTTTCGCTCAACATCATTGGCATTATTCTTATTTGTTGCGCTTCACTTTGGCTGATCCCACTTGTACTCGGTTAACTGCAATCGCCCCAAGCATCGACAATACCAAGCAAGTCACTTACATCAACAACATCATCCCCATTGATGTCCGCATCACAGTTTGGACATGGTCCCCATGCGTCAATCACTGCAAGGATGTCAGCGACATCAACCGTGCCATCTCCATTGATATCTGCAGGACATGCGGGCGCAATAACCTGAATGAGCCACTGCATGTGCTGTGACATATATGCATCGCGAGCATCTTCGTCCCGTACCCACGGCGTAGGATCCACTACATCAACTTCGAGGGTGTGATACCCCTCATCTAAAGTAAGCATTGATAAATCTACAGACTCATCACTTTCGTACTCACCCAACACTACATCATCAAGTGTCCACGTGATCGTGTATGGGTGTGCGATGTCAAGAGTGTCAATAAAAACAACCGCCTCTTCATCAACAACACAACATGGTGTTGCGTCATCGATGATGTCAACAATTTTATAAAATTCAATGATAAAACTCTCAGCAGATGGCAAATTAAAAGGTCGTCCAAGTGCACGCATCATCGAATTATTCGTTGGGCGATAGATGCCATATGCTGCATACATACAACCCTCGTACGTGTTCACCAAACCATCCCACTGTGACTGATTTTCTCCGAGCCACGGCGCCCATTTTGCACCATTGGATGCCATTGTCGTAGCATCGTATGTTGAAGCATTTCGAGCAGATGGCTCTGAGCCAGTGTACGTATCATTGGTGTAAAAATATTCGTCGGCTAAATTTCCAAGACTATGACCAAGTTCATGAATTGCGATATCAGTTGCTGCGCTATTGGCACCCGAAAAGGTTGCAACGTTTGCGGATGTATATCCAGCCCCACCATATTTAGATGAGTTCGCAACTGCTAGTGCAACGTCAGCACTTGGCACATTATTCGCATAGCCCCACGCCTTACTTGTACTTACACACAAAAGACGTTCTATGTTACTACACCAAAATGCCATGTCCATTGCGGTGTCACGGTACGTTCCATACGGATCATGGTCAACGCCAGATTCATTTGAAATCACATCAACGCGGTGTACATTGAATAGTCCTTGGTACTCTGTAAAAGGTTCGATGTTTAGGAACGCAGCCATTGCCACATTGGAGTGCGATGCGTATGAACTAAGTTCGCTTTCAAGATATCCATCCCCTACAAAAACAATATCTATTCGATTTGCGTTTGGACCGTTGTTCAATAGCGTTGTAACTTCACCAACACCAGAACGGATAAGCCCATCCATTGGCTCCATTGGTAATTGCAACATGCCCCCAGTAAAGAAACCATCCTCGGTGACAGTGTCGTAATAGACAGTATCCAGACCATGAGGGTCATCAACCCCGAATGTAAATGCACTCAGACTCAACGGAACTGCCACTAGTATTGCTAACTCTGTTTTTACCATCTCTCAATCATACTCAATCTTCACTCGAAATCCAAAAAAATAAACTCACCGAGGGTGAGTTTATGTACAAAGTATATATGTATTGGTACATCCCTCACCGTATGGGAAAAAATCTGTACCTATATTTGTTACAGGTATGCCACCCTAGTTGTTCATTCACATTCACTTTCAAACGAATCAACAACCAATAGCAAATCATCGATATTTGTAACTCCGTCATCATTTAGATCACCTGCGCCGCTTGTGTCACCAAAAAAACGAATGATGTAAAGGAGATCATTTACGGAGACCACACCGTCTTCATTCACATCACCTGCGCAAGGCACACCTATAAACAATGTATTGCGAAGTGATGTTAGCCGCTGCGCTGGAGACAAAACATCTGCATCGTACGGATCAGGTACGCTTCGACCGTAACTATCAGAAAAAACCTTGCCACTCTCATGAATTCGCACAACAGAATATCCATAAAATGGCGGAGTGTTCGCGCCGATTGCGTTCATTGGCTCCCACCGATCGTCGAGTTGACTTCCACCATTACCCGCAATGATTTGCCACGTTGCGGTATCTGATGAATCTGCCAAATTGTCCGTTTGATGTAAATGCACGTGCGACGTCAAATATCCTTTGAATTTTGTTGATGCTTGAAACGCTGTGCGCAATCTTGTAGAAAATGGAAACTCGTCGCAGTCAATTATTGATTCACGCCCTGTTGGATCAGTTGAATTGAACGATTCCATGGGTTTGTGTCCAAGGGCAAAAATGTATTGAATGCTCGGATCATTTGTCGCAGCTGCAATGTCTTGTTCAAGCCAATTGATTGCTATCCATCCGGGAACTGGCACTACACCTTCTTGTTGCAAATATGATTGGTCTGTTGGTACTGCGCTCGATAGCGCATCAGTGTCAATAACAATGAAATGGATCTTTCCATTGCCTGTATCTTCGGAATCAAATGAATAAGTGAGTTTTGAACCATCCGTTGTAAGTAAATCTTCGCCACCAATTGGCGGTCCATTCCCAGCGAACGCCGCAAGTCCATGCTCTTCAAGCCACAACACCCATATTGGATATGTTGCGGGGTTTGGTTTTTCTAACCACGTTCCATCACTTGCTTGATACGATTGCAACGTTTCATGATTTCCGGTAATCGGCACGAGGGTTGTTGCGCTGGAGTACATCGCACTACTTGCAAACAACTTGAACCAGGGTTCTAATTGGTTTTCGAGCGTTTGACCTTCGTCTGTTGATTCGTTGCGTACAAGGTCGCCACAAAAGAAAAAGTATTCAGGTGGTGGGTCCATGGTTGCAATGTCTTCAAACGTCGCCATCAATTGCGCAACATTTGCTGTGGACGGATGATGCTTACCGCTCCATCCAACACGGTTGCACCCTACAAACGCAATTGACAAAACTTGTGGATCATCGACATAAGAAGGATGCTCGGCAAATGACGTCCCTACAATACATCCAATGAGAATCAAAATTTTCATGTACTAAGTATAGTAGTTATCGTATCTCATCCAACAGTTGAATATTCTGTTAAAAAAACGACCCTAGGGTCGTTTTTTTGAAACGGACAGGGCGGGATTCGAACCCGCGGTACCGGTATAACCAGTACGCCGGTTTAGCAAACCGGTGCCTTCAGCCGCTCGGCCACCTGTCCAGAGGGATTTCTGCCTAAGTGACAACAAAAGTGTCAACAGCGACTAAAAAATCCTCGTTTCGTGAACGGGGAGTTTACCATAGATTCATGGAAGGAAAAAAGCAGAAG
>JACNLW010000094.1:4715-25292 GCA_014381305.1 Planctomycetota bacterium | reverse complement strand
TAGCCTTCTTACGAGTAGCTTTCTTACGGGTTGCCTTCTTGCGAGTAGCTTTCTTACGAGTAGCTTTCTTGCGAGTGGCTTTCTTACGGGTTGCCTTCTTGCGAGTCACTTTTTTGCGAGTCGCTTTTTTGCGAGTCGCCTTTTTGCGAGTCGCTTTTTTCTTTTTCTTGGCCATGATCATTGACCTCCTTGTATCAGTACTAACACGCGTTCGGACCACTGGCGGACGTTCCGCCAATAGAGTTGTACCCTATATCGGATGCGTTTTGCAAGTATCTTTATTATTTTTTTTATAACTTATTTTTTACTGCGCAACTTTTATGTTTTTGTTTTTATGTTTTTTGCGCGCAAAACACTTGCGCAACTACTTTACGGGCGGTTTTTTTGTTTACACAACAACGCATCTGCGTTTTTTTAATCTTTGTGTAACTTTTTTGTTTTTTTACACTTACAACGTTTTTATGTTGTAATTATTAAAAACAAAATTGTTTTGCCCCTCTTTAAACTTCATAATAGTTTTTTGTGTAACACCGTTAACAATGGTGCATTCGCACTCGCAGCTTTATTTATTAATTATTCGAGTTTTTTGTTCAACATCACCTCTAATTTGTTTTGTATGCTTCGGCTGCATGCAATCAATTCAACATACTACGTTCGATAATGGTCTTCAACTCGTCACAGAATCTGTTCGAGATGTTCGCACAGTTTCGATTGAATGGTTGGTTTGTGGTGGGGTTGCTACCAATGAACATGATGGGGACAGTGTCTTGTTAACCGAACTCATGTATCGGGGGGCAGGCGATCTCTCTGACAGAGAGCATACCGAGCGACTAGATCATCTCGGTGTGCGGCGCAACATTACTTGTGGTGTCCGGCTTCTTAAACTCCACGCCCTTTGCCTTGGATCAAAAGTTCAAGAAGCAATTGGCCCCGTTTTTGACATGTTTTTGTGTCCAAAACTACCAAATGAAGGTTTAGCACCAAGTCAACAACTTTCGTTTCAAGCACTTGATTCAATTCAAGATAATCCACCAAAGTTAGTGAACCTCGCAATCAACGAGCACCATTTTTCTGCACCCTTCAATCGCTCGACGTATGGAACGCGATCTTGTCTTGAATCTGCAACTATCGAACGGATTCGCGGTGTATATAAAAACAGCGTGTGTCCAAAAGGGTCGATTATTTCAATTGCGGGTGACATCGATCACGATACAATTCTTCAATCAGTCAGGTCGCAAACTGAAAATTGGAGTGGTGAATCTTTGTCGCCTTCAAATACTTCATCACCAACTCGGGGAATTCATCACATCAATCAAGATACTTCTCAGGTTCACATAGGCATGGCGCTCGATGCGCCAAATGTGGCGGATCAAAACTCTATACTTGAGCGAATTGCTGTCTCTATTTTTGGCGGAGCAACAAGCGGGAGGTTATTTACAGAAGTTCGACAAAAACGTTCTCTTTGTTACAGCGTACACGCTTCTTACCAACCTTCAAGAGAAAACGCGACTGTTCGGATCCATGCTGGCACAACTCCAGAACGCGCAGCAGAAACAATTGATGTAATTCTTGATCAACTTGCTCAACTTCAAAATGGTGTTACAAAAGAAGAGTTCGATCGAACAATTACAAGGCTCAGGGCAGGAACTGTAATGAGTGGTGAATCAACCGCGGCAAGAGCGGGCGCGTTGCTTGGAGATCAATACGCAAAAGGAAAAACAAGAACGCTGAAAGAGCGGCTCGATGAACTCTCTGCGGTATCGCTTGACGCGGTCAATGAATATCTCAATAAAAAGGTGTCTGGAGCGATGACATTGGTTTTTCTTGGACCAAAAGCACTTGAAATCGATAAAAATGGCGTCCTAAGTGGAAATTAATCGATCGGAACTTCGACCAAGCTGGGGGGCTGGGCTTTCATGCCCAATGACCGGTCATGCACATTTTTAAATTCCATAAACTGCTCACCATTGACAAGCCTTTCTGGAAACTGCTCAATGAGGGATTCGACTTCCCAACTATAAAATCCTGTCTCGGCATCAACTGCTTTGTAATCAAAGAGCCCAACCGTTACTGAACTGAGATTTTTTTCGTCATTATGGTAAAAAAACGACTCAAATCCTTTGGTGCGTAAAGAGGCAGCGTATTTTTCAGCAAGTGACCTGCGTTTTGCTTTGGGAAGCTGCCCACTGTCAAAATCTCCCCAAATTGCAACATCAAGCGTGTAAATGGGGACAATCGTTGGATAGTCGCGGCGTACTGTCCAAAGGTCGTAAGGATGGAGTGACTGCATCGCACGTGGTGATCGAAATCGAGTCAAAATCATTTGGCCAAATGCAGGGCGACCGTTTGCAAGGCGAATGCTACGAAGTATTTTTAAGTCTTCTTGGGCAGACGGGTCGCTATAACCTGAATACGACCCAAATGTAAGCACAGATCCTCTTCGGCGCGGTCGTACTACAAGCATTTTTCCCACATCTGGTCTTAACAAAACAAAAGCTGATGCCGCTTCTCTGGCCGCTTCGTTGTGGTGCGCACCAGTAAACGTTGCAACAGTGATTGCATACGTTGTTTCTCCAGAATCAGGATTAACTATCTTTTCCGGCTCTTTTTCTTCCTCATATCCCCACGAAGAAAGGTCTATTTCATCGACAACAGATGGTTTTTTCTGCGGTGCGGGCTCGGGGCCGCAACCAACGAGTACTAGAACAAGAAAAACAGATGTAGATATAGAGAAAATTGAGCCCATACTGGTCATCGTAACAGAGGAATCAGTGTAAAAACACCGCTGTTTTGAGCCGCTACGCTTGGTACTATCGGACTTTATGAAAACTCTGCATTTTTTGCCAAAATTGAAGAAAAACCCTGTGTTTACACGATAGATAAAGAGCGTCAAGTGTTAGACTTGGTGGTCAATTTGACGTGTTGTAAGTAGTTAGGGAAGTGTCTGAAACAATCGAGTTGGCTCACGCCAACGTAAAACTTGAGGAAAGTCCAAGGACCGCGATCCTTGGCACGAAAGGTATGAATATGTCTGAAATATCAGTCATCGGAAATGCGGCGGCAAATGCCACGCGACAAACTGCACCAACAACCGCCCCGGTGGAAGTAGTTGCTCCTGAAGCAACTACTGGGACGGCTGCAAGCAGCAATGTGGAAGCAGCGGCAACAGCTGACCGAGTTGAGTTCTCCGAACACGCGCAAATCCTAGAAAAAGTACATCAATTGCCAGAAGTTCGACAAGATAAAATTGACGCGATCAAGGATGCACTTGCAAACAATACGTACCTTACAAATGATAAGTTAGACACTGCCGTCAATCGCATGATTGATGAGATGATGGGCTAACAGAACGGCAGGTTTCGTATCAATACAAATTCTATTCAAAGATTCGCCATTGCTTTTTTCGCAATGGCGATCTTTTTTTGTGCTTCATGCAATGATGCTCAAAAAAGCGGAGGACCGTCGCTCGTCAACGCTTGGGCGTATGTGCCACAATCGGTAGATGTACATCCGCTAAGTAGGTTCGGATCTGAAGATATTGTGATCCATGTAGCCTTTGAAGATGGGGATGGATTTGAATGCCGCGCCGTTGGCACTTTGAAAGTCACTCTTTCGGGTAGTACGATTGAGAGCACTTCAAAGAGCGTTGACCTTTCTAATTCTTTGATGAACCGAGAGCGATTTGACAGGTTAACGAGAACATATCTTTTTCGATTTAGCGAAGTACCCTCTGATCTCGCCAAAGTTAAGGTTTCGGTTACATTTATCCCGCAACAGGGCACAAATCTCCATGCAAACGGCACCGTTGAAAAATAAACTAGACCGCGGGTGAATTAATCTTAGACCGCGGGTGAATTAATCTTAGACCGCGGGTGAATTAATCGTGTCCATTTGCTTCGGATCAACTCGCTTTGCGCTATCAACGATTATTTCACCCGGGGTCAGTTTCCGATTATTTCACCCGGGGTCAGTTTCCGATTATTTCACCCGGGGTCAACTTCTTCAATTCACCCGCGGTCAGTTTCTTCAGTTCACCTAAGGGTCAACGCGATGCGCTGGGATGCCAGATGGTCTTCATTTCAACGAATGGTTCAATCGCCCAAGGTGATGCACAGAGACGCGCGTCGTACCAATCATTATTTTTGAGGGCAGAAAAACAAACCCGTTTAAGACTGTCAGCCCCGCCAACCTCGATGGTAACCCGTTCTTTTTTGCTCAAACCAGCAGCGCTTACGCTTGCAACTTGTCTGTGGTCTGCTATTTGCTCAATGATGTCCGCCCGTTTACCGGTCAATAAATTGATTGCTCCTGCTGGAACGTCTGAGGTTTGACACACTTCTCCAAAAATCGCCGTAGGAATTGGGTGTTTTTGCGAGCCTAGCGCAATCACTGTATTGCCTGCACACAATGGCGCAGCGATAAGCGTAATCAACCCAAGCAGGGATGGTTCATCGGGTGCAACAACGCATGTCACGCCTTGTGAAACAGGTACAGTAAAGTTGTAAAAACTAGAAGCAACCGGATTTTGACAACCCAATACTTGTTGATATTTATCAGTCCAACCAGCAAAACAAACAAGGCGGTCAACCGACGCGTCCACTTCTTTTCTTGCTGCAGCAATTTTTGTATCGCTCGTCACACAAATAGCGGCAGCAAACTCCTCTCGCCGACCTTCGAGCATTTCCGCCATTCGATAAAGAATTTGACCACGCAAATATCCAGTGATGCCCGACCAAGAGGACGCTGCTTTTGCTGCTACCTCAACTGCTTCGCGAAAATCTTTTCGTGAAGCATGACAAATATGCGCCGCGGTATCACCTTTGCGATCCTGTATTGGAATCGAACGGCCAGATTCTGTTCTTGGAAACTTGCCACCGATGTACAACTTGTATGTTTTTGGAACTGTAAGTCTACTCATTTATTTATCCTTCAATTACACAAGTTTGACATAAGGTTTCAACCCTTGCATGCCACCTTCTCTTCCAAAACCAGATTCTTTAAAACCACCAAACGGTGACGCCGCATCGAACCGGTTGTAACTGTTACACCAAATAATGCCCGCTTCTAAACGTTTCGCAACCTCGAACACCTTCGACCCCTTGTCTGTCCAAACTCCCGCCGCCAAACCGTATGGCGTGTTGTTTGCACGCGAAATTGCTTCCTCTGGTGTTCTAAAAGTCATCACCGAAAGGACTGGACCGAATATTTCTTCTCTTGCAATTGTGTGGCTCGGCTGAATGTCTGTGAAGAAGCAGGGGTTACACCAGTTGCCTTTTGATGGCAATTGTTGGTTGTTTGCTTCGTGCAGTTGTCCGCCTTCTGCAACACCTGTCTTAATGTACTGTTCAATTGTTTGTAGTTGCGATCGTGAATTGATCGCGCCTACATCTGTGTTTTTATCCATTGGATCACCGACCCGCAATGATTTCATTCGGTGTGTAAGTTTTTGAATAACCTCTTCTAAAATTGGTTCTTCAACAAACAAGCGAGAGCCTGCGCAGCAAACGTGACCCTGATTAAAGTAAATTCCCGACACAATGCCCTCGACCGCCTGGTCTATCGCGGCATCTGCAAAAATAATATTTGCACTTTTTCCACCGAGTTCTAATGTAAGCCGCTTACCAGTACCAGCAGAATTTCGCATCAACATTTTTCCAACGTGGGTCGATCCCGTAAACGCAAGTTTGTTTATCGCTTTGTGTTCTGCTAAGTATTTTCCTGTGTCTCCGGCACCGGTTACGATGTTGACCACGCCTTCTGGTAACTCAACTTCTTGTAAGACTTCGGCTAATCGAAGAGCGGTCAATGACGTGGTTTCAGCTGGTTTTAAGACGCACGTGTTTCCACATGCAAGAGCCGGAGCTAGTTTCCAAGCGGCCATCATCAACGGAAAGTTCCATGGAATAATTTGTGCACAAACTCCAATTGGTTGCACATTGCGTCCCGGAAACGCATACTCCAACTTATCCGCCCAGCCTGCACAGTAAAAGAAATGTTGTGCAACAAGTGGAATGTCCACGTCACGAGATTCTTTAATTGGTTTGCCGCCATCAAGTGTTTCAAGAACAGCAAACTCGCGTGCACGTTCTTGAATGCGCCTTGCAATACGATATAAATATTTTGCACGCTCTGATCCTGCAAGCTTAGACCACTTGGGCAATGCTTTTTTTGCCGAAGCAACCGCAGCGTTTACGTCAGCAGCGCCAGCGGTTGCGATATCTGCAAGTTTTTCATCTGTGGCAGGATTTGTTGTTGCAAACCATTTTCTAGATTTTGGAGAAATAAACTTCCCGTCAATAAACAGTTTGTTGGTCTCTTCAATTGAAATAGGAAATCGCTCTGGGGCGGCACTATATTCCCATCCTGTGGCTTGTATGTTTGTTGTTGTTTCGGTCGCCATTTATGCCTCACTAAAATCAAAGTTTGCTGTGTATCGCCCAGTGTGTTGCCTTACAAGTTGCCGTAGAACATCATTGGTAAGGGTTGACGCACCAAACCGAAAGAGTGTTGGGGTGAGCCAATCGTTTCCAAGGGTTTCTTTTACCATCACGAGATAGTGCAAAGACTGCTTTGCTGTGCGAATCCCGCCCGCGGGCTTCATGCCAATCCGTACGCCGGTTTTGTCAAAATATGATTGAATTGCATCAAGCATGACAAGTGTTACTGGCATTGTTGCTGCGGGACTTATTTTGCCGGTGGATGTTTTAATAAAGACTTCACCGTCGGCGATCGGACCAGCCGATGCCGCCGCCTCTATCGCGAGGTCGGACGCAGCACGAACATTTTCCAGCGTTTCAAGTTCACCTGTTTCAAGAATAATTTTTAAGTGTGCATCCCCGCACGCAATACGAACTTGTTTTATTTCCTCTGCAACCTCGTCATAATATCCAGAAAGAAACGCGCCGCGATTAATCACCATGTCTATTTCGTCTGCACCCGCTTCGACCGCTTTGGTCACATCATCAAGACGAACCGAAAGTGGAAACTGACCGCTTGGAAAGCCCGTAGCAACTGACGCAACGTTCACTCCAGAGCCATCAAGGGCTCGCTTTGCTATTGCCACAAGGCTGGGGTACACGCAAACCGCAGCGACCGATGGCAAGGGTGGAGTGATCTCACCTTCCCAAGGCGTGATTGCTTTTCGGCAAAGCGAACGGACTTTTTCGTCCGAATCCTTGCCTTCGAGCGTTGTCAAATCAATCATAGATAACGCAAGCCGCAATCCCTGTGTTTTTGATTCTGTTTTGATTGATCTTCGGGTAAACGAAGCAGCCCGTTGTTCAACCATCACCGTGTCAACCTGTTGTCGCATGGGTACATTGTACCGTACCCCGCAAATGTAAATCAATTAGTCTTGATGCCCACGGTTTGATGGCATGATGCTCACAAGGACAACGCCAGCAAAAAACAAAAACATTAATCCAAATCCCATCCACGTCGCAGGGCCCTTCCGAATGCTTGGTGTGGGTGGAATAGCCGCCGAAGCAGCGATTGTTTCAAGAACAATGGTGCTACACATAAATGTGGTGAATAGTGTTTGTAATCGTCGCATATGCAAAGGATACCAACTAGGTAGAGGTTCGGAGGCGAGCACCCGTAGAAGCACCTAGGGAATGGAATATTTCTTCGGTGGCTGCAGATTGATTCATTGTGTAAAAGTGGATTCCCCGAACATTGTGATCGAGCAGGTCGCTGCACTGCTGAGTTGCCCATTGAATTCCAATCTGCCGTACCGATTTTGGGTCATCTTGAAATTTGTACAAGCGCTTCAGAAGTTTCGCAGGAAAATTAGTGCCTCCCGCAAGTTCCGCCATGCGTTTCATGCTCGAAATCGAGGTGATTGGCATTATTCCAGCAATGATTGGAATGCGAACGTGTTGTAACTCGCACCGCTCACACCAATCCAAAAAAGCCGCGTTGTCAAAAAACAATTGAGAACAAATCCAATCCGCGCCTGCGTCAACTTTGGATTTGAGGTGATCAAGTTGCACAAGTCGATTGGGAGTTTCTGGGTGTCCCTCTGGAAAACCTGCAACACAAATACCGAATTTTTTTTCTTCAAACGCTTTGATATGTGTTACAAGGTCTGCAGCATACGAAAAATCGCTCGTTACTTTACCTTCGACTGGAACATCTCCGCGGAGAGTCAAAATATTATCGACTCCCGCTTCTGCATAATCATGCAAAATGTTGTTTATTTCTTCTTTGTTGTGACCAATGCACGTAAGGTGTGGCATAGGGTCAAGTTTGGTGTTTGAAGCCAAGTGTTGCACAAGTGCGTGTGTTTTGTCTCTTGCCGAGCCACTTGCGCCATACGTAACTGAAACAAACGATGGTTCAAGGGTCTCAAACGAGTGCATCCGCTCAAGAAGTGTCTGCCAACCGCTCTCACTCTTTGGTGGAAAAAACTCAAAGGAGAAAATTGTGCTGTCTCTTTTAAAAATTTCTAAAACGTGCATCAAGATAGGGTAGCAAGTTGTAGGTAAAAATGATGTTAAATCCTTATACTTTGACAAATGACCGAACGCCAGTCCATCCCCAAACCCACTGCTAGAAGATTAAGCCTCTATCTTCGTGAACTTGAAGCGCTTCGTGATGCGAATATTCTCTCAATTAATTCAAAACAACTTGGCGATGCGCTTGACATTACTTCTGCTCAAGTAAGAAAAGATTTTGCTACTTTTGGCACGTTCGGAAGACCGGGGCTCGGATACATGGTGATTCCCCTGTGTGAACAACTTCGAAAAATAATGGGAACAAACCAGACGTGGGATGTTGCTGTTGTTGGCGCGGGGAAAATAGGACAAGCACTCTCTTCGTATTCTCGGTTTGTTGATCGTGGATTCCAAATCGTTGCGGTCTTCGACAGTAGCCCTGAAATCGTAGGAACCATGGTTGCAAACCACCGCGTACGCCCAGTTGCAGATATGACTAGAATTATCCCTCTTCGAAAAATTCGCCTCGCTGTACTTTCGGTCCCTGCTCACGTAGCGCAGGATGTGACAGACAGGCTTGTTGCTTCTGGAATTACCGGAATCCTAAACTTCGCACCAATTCGCCTGAGTGTTCCTGAAGGCGTGGGTGTTTCAAGTGTTGACTTCTCTAGATCACTCGAACAACTTGCGCTCGAGACGATGATCGATATTAGTTAGTCTTTGCACACTCGCTTGTGGTTTCATCAGAAACTTCATCTACATCACCAAATAGCGCTGTTCCTACGCGAACAATGTTCGCGCCGCATTCGATTGCAACCTCAAAATCGTTTGACATTCCCATAGAAAGAACATTAAACCTTGAATCAACCTTTGTAGAAATTTTAACTTCTTCAAAAATTTCTTGACACCTCGTAAACACTGGTCTCGCTTCTTCTGCGTCTTCAAAAAATGGGGCCATGCACATCACGCCCCTTGGAATCACGTTTGGCATTGTGTCAATTTGATCCAAAATATGCATCACTGCCGCTGGTGCAATTCCTGTTTTGTTTCGTTCACCGCTCACGTTTATTTGTACTAACACTTCTACTGTCAGCTTTTTTTTCTCCGCAGATTCTTGAATTTCTTCTGCAAGCCGCAAAGAATCGAGAGAGTGTACCAATCTTGCAAGAGGCAGCACCCTTCTGCATTTGTTTCGTTGAAGATGCCCGATAAAGTGCCAGCGAACTGCGTCGGTTTGTTTTAACTCACCAATTTCACTTCGGCGATCGATGTACTCTTTGACCTGCGCATCAAGTTGTGTGAAGTGTTGTACGCGGCTTTCACCAAAATCAACGTGCCCTATTTCAAGCAGTTGCCGTACTTCATCCATTGATGCGTGTTTCGTTACCGCAACAAGGTGAATGTCTTCTGGTTTTCGGTGAGAACGAATTGCAGCGTCGGCAATTCGTTGTTTTACGGATTCATATCTTTGCTTAATCGTTGTCACGCATTCCCCTCCTTGGGAGTTGTGGTGCAGCATACAGGCTTAGCAGGCGTTTGCGGTTACATTCAGCGCCTGAGCGGTCATTGTGCCAATTTCTGCTGGGCTTTCGGCAACCAAAACGCCGCAGGATCGAAGAGATTCCATTTTTGCGATTGCAGTATCGTCACTTCCGCCAATAATGGCGCCAGCGTGACCCATTCGCTTCCCTTTTGGTGCGGTTCGACCCGCAATAAAAGAAATCACAGGTTTTGTCATATTTTCTTGCGTCCATTTCCCCGCATCTGTTTCGTCAGATCCGCCTATTTCACCAATCATCACAACCGCGTCTGTTTCCTCATCATTATTAAAACGGGCGAGGAGTTCGATAAAATTCTCCCCTTTTACAGGGTCTCCACCAATTCCAATGCATGTTGATTGACCGATTCCAAGAATACTTGTCTGCCAAACTGCCTCGTATGTCAATGTGCCCGACCGGCTGATGATGCCGACACTCTTGCAAGAAGCTGCATCACAGGGTGCGGTGTGGATATAGCCGGGCATGATGCCAATTTTGCAACCATTTTCAAAAGTTGCACTTGATCCCTCTCCACCTGTTTTCTTACCGGGAGTAATGATCCCAGGGCAGTTTGGACCAATAAGAAACGAATCTGGATACTTTTTCAGTGTCTCCTTTACCCGCATCATATCGCTAGTAGGAATACCCTCGGTGATTGCACAAATCACAGTTATACCTGCATCAGCCGCCTCTAGAATTGAATCTGCGGCGAAGGGCGGAGGAACAAAAATCATCGTTGCCGAGGCGCCCGTTTCCTTGACCGCTTCTGTAACGGTGTTGAAAATAGGAAGCCCATTTGCATCCGCTTGGCCGCCTTTTCCGGGCGTTACGCCACCAGCCATTTTCGTGCCGTAATCGAGGCAGCCTTTCGTGTGAAACGCGCCCGCTGATCCTGTTATTCCTTGACAAATGACTACCGTGTCACCGTTGATTAAAATTGCCATGCTTTACTCCAAATTAGACCACATAGGATAACGCCAAGTGTCAGTAATGACTACACTTCACGCCATGGCATCAAGCACAAAAAAATCGTTGACGTACGCTGATACTGGCGTAGATATTGAAGCAGGGGACCGACTCGTTGGTCTCATCCAAACCATGATGCGTCGCACGCATGGACCTCGAGTTCTTGGCGAACATGGAGGTTTTGCTGGAATGTTCCGCCTAGACTTCAACGAAAGGTTGTTTAAGCGTAATTTTCGCGATCCCGTCCTTGTTGCCTGTACAGACGGAGTTGGGACCAAAGTCAAACTCGCCTGTGATATGAAAATCTACGACACTGTTGGTATTGATTGCGTGGCAATGAACGTCAACGATATGATTGTGCAAGGTGCAGAACCGTTGATTTTTCTTGATTACCTTGGGCTACATACGCAAGATCCTGAAACCACCGCACAAATTGTTGCTGGTGTTGCGAAAGGGTGTGAGATTTCAAACTGTGCTTTGATTGGTGGCGAGTGCGCTGAAATGCCTGACATTTATCAAAAGGGTGATTTTGATATTGCGGGTTTTGCCGTTGGGGTTGTAGAACTCGACCGTGCAATTGATCCAAGCCGCGTAGAGGCGGGCGATGTGCTTATAGGTCTTCCCTCGAGCGGGGTACACTCAAATGGGTTTACGCTCGCGCGAGCAGCAGTCTCGAACCTTGATATCAAAACAACATATAAAGAACTTGACGAAAACCAAACGCTTGGTGAAATACTTCTTGAGCCAACGAGAATTTACGTTCGCCAAATTGTAAAGTTACTCAGAAAATACAAAGTAAAAAAAGTTGTCTCTGGAATGTCACACATTACAGGTGGTGGGCTCGCTGGCAATATTTGCAGATCGCTCAATAGTAGTGTTGATGCAAAAGTTTACCTCGATCGCTGGGAAATTCCTGCAATTTTTAACTTTTTACAAAAGCACGGCAACATAGAAACAGAAGAAATGTATCGCGTTTTTAACATGGGAATTGGATATGTTTTAGCAGTAAGACCTGCTTTTGCGGATTCAATTGTTGCACACCTTATACAGTCGGGTGAACATGCAATTGTGATTGGAGAAGTAACCAAGGGGTCTGGTAAAGTGCACCTTGAAGGAATGGAAACAGCATGATAATAACTTCTGTTTTTGCGGCGGCGCTTTGTATGCAAGGCACGAATTTAGATACCGATGTTGCAACACTGCGAATTGGTGCGTGGCTCCCAAGACTTGGTGGAACGGTAACCGACGGGGGCGGTGCTGTTGATCTTGAAACCAATATTGATCTTCGAAGTAGAGAAGATGTCGTTCTTGTGGAATTTGAGCTGCGACCAATCGAACATCTCACTGTCTCTCTTACTGCGTTTGATTTTTCAACAACGGGAAATGGTTCTTTTGCTGGAAACAAAACGTTTGGTGGAGTTGCGTTTAATGATGGAGATTTGTGGAACGGTAAAACAACGATGCAGAGTGTTTCTGCTGAGGCTGCGTGGGACTATTGGCGTCCGTATCCCCGTGGCGGTAGCACGATGTTCACACTTTCCCCTGTTGTTGGCGTGCAGTGGTACGGAACGAGTTTTGAATTACAAAACGACACGTCTGCACTTTCTGTCACCCACGACAACTCTTGGCTTGCTCTTTACGGTGGGTTACGCTTTGATTTGGGTTGGGATACACGCCAACAAATCAGTTGGATCGACTCATTTTCGCTTGGCGCAGAATTCACCGCAGGCGCACTCCTTGGGAATGACGGGGGGTCACTTTGGGCCGTTCAAGCCGGCGTAGCGCTTGAGTTTACGAAAGGTTTTTCCGGCTATTTTGGATATCGACTGAGGGAAATGAATGGTGAAGATGGTCAATACATCTTTGACGCGGGTTTACAGGGAATTTACGCTGGGGTGCAGTTTCGGTTCTAGGTTGAACACCGTTCTCCCTCCCCTCGTACTTATTACACATGCGTGCTTCTGATAAACCTTCGAACAAATACCGCAGAGCAAAAATGCGGCACATGCTTTTTACGAGTGGTCCAAACAAACTAAGTCGCGGGAGATTGTTTCGAAAGCATTTCGATCAAGGAATCGATGTGAAACACGTAGAAATTTCAACTCCCCTTTGGCCAAAAGAGTTCGACGGACTTCGAATAGGACATATCAGCGATTTTCATCTTGGTGACTTGATGCCACTAGACAAAGCGCTCGCAGCAGTACAAATGTTGAGGGACGAAGAGCCAGACATTGTTGCGTGCACGGGCGATGTGGTTGACTTAAATGTACTTGGCGCAGAACCCTTGTTTGATGCAATGGCAAAGATGGGTGCACCACTTGGAACAATGCTTGTACTTGGAAACCATGACGAACTAGATTGTGTTTCAACAATAAGTAGCATGGCAATGAAGTCTGGGATTTCGTTACTTCGCGATGGGCGATGTACAATCAATCACAACGGTTCAAAGTTGCACATTGCTGGTATCGATTGGGCAAAGTCACAAAAAAAATGTACAACAAAAGTTGACAGGGTTTGTGGAAACGAAACGCACTTGTTGTTGTCTCATAATCCAAAAGCATTTTTTGCCGCGGCAAAACACGGTGTTCCACTCACCCTTTCAGGGCATACGCACGGGGGACAACTTGCTGTTCGCGACAAACCCAGTGCCAACCTCGCTGTTGCGCACAAACATTCAAGTGGGCTCTATGAAGATGGCAACAGTCGTTTGTTTGTAACAGTCGGTGTCGGCGCATGGTTTCCACTTCGGATCAACTGCCCTGCTGAGGTTGCGATTTTGACTATTCGTTCGCAGTAACAGGCTTGGGCAGTGATTGTGAGATCGTCTCAACCCACCCGCGCTGAATAAACTTGCGTTTTGTTTTTTGACAAAATTATTATGTAATCAATGGAATAATTTTTCGCAAAGCAACGCTGCGGTGGGAGCGTGCGTTTTTTTCTTCCTCGGACAACTCAGCACTTGTCATTCCAACATCGGGCAAAAACAACAGTGGATCATAGCCAAAACCGTGTACACCCCGAGGTGTTGTAGTAATCACGCCTTCAAAAGCACCTTCTGATTCAGCAACTATTGTTCCATCTGGGTCTGCAACACAAAGCGCACAAACAAAGCGGGCCGGCGATTCACTCTCGCCTCGCTTTGAAAGATTTGTTAACAACAATTCGTTGTTCGCTGCGTCCCGCTCTTCACGTGATTCTCCAATGCCCGCATACCGAGCAGAAAAAATTCCCGGCTCACCGCCAAGTGCGTCAACAACCAGTCCAGAATCATCTGCCATACAACGCTTGCCTGTAGCCTTGGCATATCCCGCCGCTTTTAATCTCGCGTTTCCCGCAAATGTGTCGGCGTCTTCAATCGGTTCATCGATCAACCGCTCTGTTTCATTTAAACCAACAACAACGATACCCTGCAACCCCAAAATTGCTTGTACTTCTCCGAGTTTGTGCGAGTTAGATGTTGCTAGAAGAATGTTCATCGCCAAAAGAAGCGGTGATGTTACTGCGAATTCCGCCACGGCCTTTCCAAGAAGTTTTTACTTGCAACGAATTTGGTTGCATACATTCGACAAGATCGTCTCGTATTTTGTTTGTCACAGCTTCGTAATAAATGCCTTCATTTCGAAATGATTGAAAGTATAGTTTCAAACTTTTAAGTTCTACGCAGCGATCTTTAGGTTCATATCGCAATGTAATAACACCAAAATCTGGATGACCCGTTACTGGGCAAACCGATGTGAACTCTTCGTTGATGTGTTCAATTAAAAAAGGGGTTTTTGTTGGGGAATCAAAAGTTTCTAGCAGTGATGGGTCTGGCATTTTATAAACCGTATCGTAAAACAAGTGTAATAACTTTGGGTTGGTCTGGATTTATGGCAAGTGATTTCCTAAAAGCACTTCTCGCGTCTTCATAAGATCCCGAGTTTTTTCGTTCGCTCAACAACCACGCGTTTAATGCATTGACGCCAATGCCATTCATCGCTCTCCAATTTTCTTCATCAAATTCAACGGCGGTAATATAGGCGGTGCTCGAAGATGCATAATCACCAAGCCTAAACTGCGCCCAACCTAGTTGTTCGTAAGATCCGCTTGAAGGGTCAACACGGACGAGTTGCTCTGTTGTATTCACAACTTCGCGATATCTTTTTTCTTGTGTAAGTAAATAAATGATGTTTCGCATCAACTGTGGGGATGGCTCGCTCATCATTTCTGATGCAGCGATATATTCGGCAAGTGCATCGTCCATTCTTCCAAGGAGTTGATACGTTGCGGCAAGTGTAATGTGTGCGGGTGCATCTTCCCCGCATACCTCGACGGCACGCTCGGCAAAAACGACTGCGCTTTTTGGACGACCCATTTGTAAATATGTTGTGGCAATGTTGAGGTTCGCACCTGCGTCTTCTGGGGAAATTGTGAGGGCTCGGTGATATGCGCGAATTGCTTCAACAAATCGTTTCGTCATTTGTAACGAAACACCGTGTCCATATTGTGCGTCGAAATTACGTGGGTCGAGTTTTGCCGCTCTGGTAAAAACTTGCTCTGCTTGTTTCCACTCTTTTTTTGCTAAATAAATATCACCAATCCCAACAAACGCTTCGGTTGCAACGGGGTTGTCCTCTAACACTTCCTTAAAGAGCCGCATCGCTTCGTCATAATCACCGTACTCGACAGCAATTTCAGCAGCTTGTATCGTCACTTCTTGAGGCACGGTCATTTCAACACTTTGTACTGCCAGATTCCCTTCCGTTTTTGGTGCAATCGCATGACAACCAGCAAGTGTGGCAACGAGTGAGGTTGTAAACAAGAGTTTTAGAACTGTGGAAAGCATAAGGATGGGTAGGGTACCTAGAATGAGGATCTATCGTCGTTTTCTTGCCCTTTTCTGCATAGATCGTAGTTTTGCAATATTCACTATATCCATCAATTTCCCTTGCGCATTCACCTCTTTGGATGTTTCTAATATTTTTGGAATACCATCAAAACGAGTGTTTTTTACTATCGCCCGAAAGCAAGAGAGACCGCATGCACCTTCGCCGATGTGGGTGTGCCGATCTTTACGAGACCCAACCTCGCCAATAGAGTCGTTGAAGTGAAAAACATTGATGTGGTCCAAACCAACAATTTCATCAAATTGTTGAAGAACACACTCTGCTTTTTTGTTGGTTCGCATGTCATAGCCCGCAGCGGTGACATGACACGTGTCAAAACAAAATGCGATTCGGTCTGGTTCAGACACCTCGTTTTGAATAATTGCGAGATGTGAAAAATCATATCCCAAATTTGTTCCAGAACCAACGGTTGTTTCAAGGCAAATTTTAGTCGAATAGTTTGGTGTTTCTTTATGGAGCACATCTATTGATTTTGCAATTCGTTTCAACCCCGCCATTTCTTCTTTTGTTGGGCCCTTTGCAATATTGTTTTTATCTGATGTTTTTCTTGGTGTTCCAAGTCGTGCGCCGGGATGAGAAACGAGCGATGGAATGTGCAATCGCTCACATCGCTCTATTTCTTCCCTCTGCAACGCAATCGATTTGTTGCGAGATGTTTTTTCTGGGGAAGCGAGATTTACAAGATAACTGTTATGACTTACAACCTTGTTCGTATGATCCCAGCCATTTATTTGTAGTTGGGCAAGCCAAACATCAACGTCTTCGTTGGTAAGTGGTTTTGTTTTCCACTGTCTTTGGTTTTTTGTAAAAACCTGTACGCAATCCATACCCTGTTCTTTTGCAGCAATAAGTGCGTTTTGCATGCCTCCTGCAATAGAAAGGTGTGAACCAAACACGGTATTAAGCAGATAGGTGGCGATCAAATTCAAGCAGGGCGGCTGGGTTATTTCCAACCATGCGAATTCTCGCTAAGTTGTCTCTCGCATTCACCTCTTCTTCAACCTGCTCAGTAATAAACCATTGGAAAGCCACCTCAACATGCCACGCTGATTCTTCGCGAGCCATACTGAATATTTCTGTGATTTGTTTTGTAACGCCTTGTTCGTGCGCAAGTGCTGCTGCAAATATTGACTCTGCGTTTTCGAATTCAGTTGTTGGATTCGGGGGACTCTTGAGTAAAATTGGAAGATCCCATTCATTTAAAAATCCTACAATTTTCATCGCGTGCTCGTGCTCTTCCGCCGCTTGTTTTCGAAACCAGTTAGACATTCCAGGCATGTTCTCTCGCTCGAACCAAAAGGACATTGCAAGATATTGCATTTCCGCGCCTAATTCGTGTGTTATTTGCTCATTTAACTTTTGATGTAATGCTTTGCTTGCCATTTTTTATTCCTTAGTGAGCCGCGTGCACGCCAAGAAGCGATGCCGCGGTTTTTGTAATGTCTGTGTAGTGTAAACCACACATTCGTAGGATCGATTCTGGTGTACGTGCTGATTTTGGGATTCGTTTTACAAACATTTGTTTCACTGTGAAAGATTCACCCGATGCGGTGCAGGCATCTGCGACTGCTGAACCAAGTCCCGCGCCATAGTTATCTTCAACAACTAAAATATTTCCATTGTTCTCGTTTGCAAGATCCAACAAGCGATCCTCATCAAACGGAAGGCTGTATAAGTCAAGCAACGTGGCGTCAACGCCCATGCGATCAAGTTCATCTAATGCCTTGTTACATTCGTGCACCATATAGCCGGCGCTTACAATCAAAAGGTCTCGGCCTTCTGTGAGTACTTCCATGCCACCAAGTTCAAACTCGGTGTTTTGATCATAAATCATTTCTACTTCTGGGCGGAATGTACGAAGATAGCAACAACCTTGGTGTTCGGCCATTTTTATTGTGAGTGCGTACGCTGCCCACGCATCGGATGGTTGAAGAACATAACACCCAGGATTTCCGTGGTGATCTTTCATTGTTCCGAAACTTCTAAACCATGCAACATCTGGAAGTGACATCTGGCTTGGTCCATCTGCTGCGAGCGAGATTCCACTGTGCGAACCAACCACTTTGATATTCGCCCCTGAGTTAATTGCCATTTCAATCTGATCATATCCCCGAGTAATGAATTTTGAGAAGGTTGAACAAAACGGAACTTTTCCAGCGGCGCTTAAACCAACACCAACTGAATACATGTTTTGTTCTGCAATTTTGCACTCAACGAACCGACTGTTCAACTCCGCGTCATTACCAAATGCGTTACTAAAGGTTGAGTTGCTCACGTCTGCATCTACTGCCCACACGTTTTCGTGTGTATGACCGAGTGATCGAAGTGCGATGCCGTATGCTTTTCGGGTTGCTAATTTTCCTGATTGCAACACTGAAGTCATATCCCACTTTGCCATTGCTTCGCGGAACGTCATCGCAGTTGGTGCTTCATTTGTACCAGTTGCTGCTTTGGGAGGTTCTGGAATTGCAATTGATTGCGTGGTCATTGAAGAAGTGAGTTTGAGTCCGGTTTGCCGAAGTTCTGCAAGCGCTTGATCGAGTTCTTTGCCAGCAACGGGTTTGCCGTGCCAATTTCCACCTTGCAACATTGGAACGCCCCAACCCTTCACGGTTTTTGCAACTATGGCCATTGGTTGCGTGCGACCCTTCGTGTTAAATCGATCAATCGCTATTTTTATCGCATCTGGATCATGCCCATCGATACATGCAACTTCAAAACCAAACGCTTGGAGTTTCGCAGTCATTCGTTCAGGTGATTGTTGTTCGCTCACTTCTCCTGCTTGACCATATTGGTTGCAGTTGAAAATTGGAAGTACGTCCACAAGCGCTTCATCCATAATAAAATCGAGCGCTTCTGTGATCTGACCTTCGCGAGATTCACCGTCGCCAATAATGCAGTACACCTTGCGACCTGTTTCGTCCGCGCGGGCTGCAAGACCAAGACCAGCTGCAACCGAAAGACCTTGACCAAGCGATCCGGTTGCTGCATCAAAGAATCGAACGCCTTCTTCTGGGTTTGGGTGTCCATCAAGCGGTGAGTCGTCCACGCGCAATGTTTTGAGATGCTCTTTGGTAAGTTGTACCGGTTCACCATTCCACTCAACCGTCGCGCCAATGTCTGCGAGAGCGGCGTACACAACAGGAACTGCGTGCCCTTCGGACAATACAAGACGATCGGATGTTGGGTTTGTTGGGTCAGCTGGCAACCATCGCATCGTTCGATACATCAAATTGGTTACAAGGTGGCCGATACTCAACGCTGATGTTGGGTGTCCGCTACCGGATTCGGCACACATTTCGAGAGACATTGCACCTAATTTTATGGCTCTTGCATGAATTTCTGCTTCATAGGACATATTCGCGATTTCCTTCCTTGGGGGGCGTGGTGGGCTGGGTACTTTATTTGGGAAAAACCTGCATATTTTGCCTTTTTGCAGGAAGCCACAGTATCGCATGGAGAGCGATTTTGTTCAATAGGAAAGTACGAAAAAACGGGAATGTTCGGGAGATTGTTTGAATCTCTTGGTACACTCACCAATGTGGGAGCAGTTTCGATTATGAACTGCTTTTTTGTGGATTAACTTGGTGAAGGAAACAGAGAAATGACGGTAAAACAAGCAACGAATTTGAAAGCTATATGTGAACGCGACGCACTTGTCGAGGCAATGTCCTTGATCACAGGTGTCGTTGCAACAAGAACCCCCACCCCAGCGCTTCAGTGTGTTCGGATAACAGGACAAGATGGTCGTCTGAAACTTGCAGCAACCGATGCAGAAGTGTCGCTCACACTCACAATTGACCGAGTTGATCTCCAACAAGACGGGGACACGCTTGTTCCCGCCGACAAATTCTCGCAAATAGCGAAGAGTTGCGACGACCAAACAATCACGATTGCAAGTGACAGCGAGTCACTGCTCGTTCGATCATCAGATTCTAGATTCAAGGTGTTCGGTTTCCCGATTTCAGAATCACCAGAAATTCCAACTTTTGACAGTAGTGATCCGGACTTTACAATCGACGCTGGGCAGTTCCGCGGACTCATGGAACGAACTGTTTTTGCTGCAGCCTCTGATCACAGCCGATACGCAATCAACGGCGTTTTGGTTGATAGAACAGGAAAAACATTGCGGCTTGTTGCAACAAACGGACATCGCCTCGCACTTGCAAGTGGTACATGTGATGGAAACAAGGAAGATCAACAATGTATCGTGCCAACCAAGGCAATGGTCTTGCTTCGCAGGTTGCTCCACGACGAGGGTGTGGTCTCTGTCAAAGTTGATAACGGCCGAGTTGTTTTTCATATTGATGATGGTGCAAATAACACCGCAACTTTGTCGAGCAATTTGGTTGAGGGCACGTTCCCACCATTTGAAGATGTGATTCCAAAAGATCTCGATCAAAAAGTAACAATCGAAACTGATGGGTTAACAAGAGCAGTGCGTCGTGCACACTTGATGACGAACGAAGAGTCTCGTGGTATTCGCCTTATCTTTGACGGCGATAAACTTGTCATTACAAGCCGCGCTCCAGAAACTGGTACAGCAGAAGTTGAAATTCCAATCAGCGGTTTCACTGGTGAGCGAATGGAGATTGGTTTTAACCCTGTGTACATCATCGACGCACTCAAAGTTGTTGGTGCTGATGAGATTGTGATGGAACTCAAACGATCAGACAAACCTGGCTTGATCAAGAGCGGAGTTAACTTTACCTACGTCATCATGCCCGTCAGTCTGCAGTAATAAACTAACCG